>CAMWJS010000058.1 GCA_947174635.1 uncultured Muribaculaceae bacterium | reverse complement strand
TGGGTGAGATGTCTTTGACATGTCTCCAACCTGCCAACATGTGTATATGCCGTCGTTTTTTTCGGATGATGTGTGTAATAGATTGTCTGGAATTGAGGCTGGCTCATGTCGGAGACATGTATAGTTACCGACTGTGCTTCGGGACCACATGGGTGACATGTCTGTGGCTGGGTGAGATGTCTTTGACATGTCTCCAACCTGCCAACATGTGTATATGCCGTCGTTTTTTTCGGATGATGTGTGTAATAGATTGTCTGGAATTGAGGCTGGCTCATGTCGGAGACATGATGATTATGGTTAACTCCGGGCTTCAGCCCGGGGGCAGGTGCTCGGAACGTCAGCCTCGGAGAGGCGTCTTGTGAAATTACATACATATCACTGACATGCCATTGCGGTTACTCCCGCACTCCGCTGCGCGTCTGACAGGGTCTATGCACATCCCTTCATCATGTATCTGTATGCCTACGGGCGAGAATTCTTGGAAAGAGTCTTTTTTGCGGCGAGGCGGATGCCTTCGGGAGCCGGAGCTGTGCCGACAGCTATAGCAGCGAGAGTGTCGGGCGTAAGAGAGGCGAACGTGTCGGCAAGCAGCTTACTGTCACGCTGGTATAGTTCCATCGAGGCAGCCTCGACTATATTGCCGTCATATAGACCTTTGTCGGCCATAGTCATTTCAAGCAGCTCCGCATCGTCTAAATCTTTTATCTTCTCCCATGCCTCACGGCGGGCAAGAAGTTCGCGGGCTTTTTCCACTACCGCAGCGTTATGGAATTTAGGATTATCGACAATCTTCCTCAATCGCGCATTGTCATAGCCTTTGAGTTTCTGAAGGATATCGCCGTCAGCGGCAGTTGAAGTGGCAGCAGCGGGAGTCTGCGAACTTTCCGCTGGTCGGTAATCCATATTCTCTTTCGGCACCACTGTAGCATTCACGGCTTTAGGCTTAGCCCAAGCGAGACGCAGGCCAAGCACTGTTACGGCGAGCAGAACAAGCGCAAACAGACCGGCAAAAACGCCATAATCAAAAGCGCGCCAATCAATTATATAGATCCAGAAAAAGCCGGATACTAAATAAGGTTCATCAAAATAACTAAGAGGACCATAACAAATCATTAGTAACGCTAACGACAACGTGGCAAATACTGCGCCCAATCCGCGGAAGCGGGTATAACAGGCTGACATTTTAAAACACGCCACGGACATTATAATGGCAGCGACTGTGAGAATTACTATATGGAAAGGCTTAAAGCTATCTCCCATAAGATCCATTAATCCAATCAGGGAATTCGCCATCAGCCCCATAGCTGAGCCAACTATTGCGAATACTAATCCGGATTTGCTCATTCGAGGATTATTCTTATTCCATCTATACATGTAGAGGAAACCCAAAATCATAAGTAAAGCCCCAAATCCCTGCGTGGCAAAACCTAATATAAATATATACCACGAGATATGTATCAATTGCGGTTTTAAAACACCTGCAAGTAAACCGAATGCTGAAGGGAGAAATGCCAATACCATTCCAATGGCGATCAGTCGGAACGGATAGGGAGTGTGATTGCTGTCGGCAAGATTGCCCGGTATCTTTCTGCCTGTCTTTTTAAAAACAAGCAATAGCAGAGCGAATACAATGGCTAAGGCAAAAGCTAAGATGGTCAAATACATGGTGTTGAATTAGATTTACAAGTGTGTTACTTTAAAGTGTTTAAAGTTCTATCGGCTGGTCGGGGAGGAAGGCATGGGGTGCGGGGCGGCCTATTACGGTGTCCCAGAGCATGGGCGAGATGCCGTCGGCGGGGCGTTTGACGGTGAGATTGTCGTCGGTGAATATCTCGCCGGCGGCTATCGCGCGGCGAGCCACTATGCTTTTGCGGGCTATGAGTATATTGCCGCGTTCGGCCTCGGCCACCTCCTTCACGCCGTTGCCTACGGCCTGCTCGATATGGCGTATCGACGATACCATTGCGGCGAGAGCATCGGGATCGAGCGACGCGCGGTGATCGGGCCCCTCCATCGACGTGTCGAGGGTAAAATGCTTTTCAATAATCTGCGCCCCCATCGCCACGGCAGCCACCGGCACCTCGATGCCGAGCGTATGGTCGCTGTAGCCCACGGCTCCGACATTGAGCGTGCGCAATGCCTCCATCGCCCGCAGGTTGACAGCTTCGTAGGGCGTGGGATATTGCGTGGTGCAGTGGAGGAGCGATATGTCGCTGCGGTCCACGCCGCCTTTGCAAAGGATATCAACGGCCACAGCCACCTCATCGAGCTGCGACATGCCGGTTGAGAGTATGATTTTGCGCCCCGGAGCAGCCACCTTGCGCAGATAAGGCAGATTGGTTATTTCGCCTGAAGGTATCTTCCAGTAATCCATATCGAGTCGGGCGAGGCAGTCGATCGACGGCAGGTCGAACGGTGTGCTCATAAAACCAATCCCCTTCTCGCGGCAGATGCGGGCAAGGCGCTCATAGTCGCTCAGCGGCAGATGTATGCGGCGGCACATCTCGAGCTGGCTCTCCCCCGTGCCGGTTGTCTCTTTCTGATACTCAGCCTTGGGAGCGTAGCACGATATCACCTCCTCGGGAATGGCAGTCTGAAATTTCACATAGTCGGCGCCTGCGCGCGCAGCCACATCTATCATTTCCACCGCCAAGTCAAACGACCCGTTGTGATTTACTCCTGCCTCTGCAATAATGAGAACCCTTTGCATAATGTTGAATTTTGAATGTTGAATTTTGAATTAGCCGGACATGTCCGACTTGTCCGACCGGTCTGACTTGTCTGACTTGTCTGACTTGTCCTCTCCCACCCAATTCCGGGTCTTAGAACTCGAAATTCAGAATTTCCTTTTTGTCGGGGCCGAATACCACTTCCTGCATATATCGTGTCATCTCAACCTGCGGAGTGGCCTCCATATACTCCACATAGTGTCCGAGCCAGTCACTTATAATCATGTAAGGCAGATTGACGCCGGCATAGACCGAGCATACGGCACCTCCGCCAAGACGCGGATTGATTTCCATGAGCATCAGTTCGCCGTTTTCAGTATTCTCGATCAGCTGCACCGTAACCGCGCCTCGCAAATCGACAGCCTTGATAGCCTGCCGGGCGATTTCCACGCCGGCGGGCAGATCAACGGTGAGCGTACGGCTCACCTCACCTCCGACAACTTCAAGGCGCAGCCTCGGCGACATGGCGGTGATATTTCCGCGGTGGTCGATGTAACAGTCAAGAGTGTATTCACGGCGGTTCTGAATATATTCCTGCACGATATAACGGTCGGTATCCAAATTCAGGTCGCGCCACTGCTCCATGCTCCTTATCACCTTTATACCCCTCGACGCCGAACCGGTGCGCGGCTTGGCTATTACGGGGAAAAAGCCGGGTTCGCCCCCATCGACAACCCTCGGCAACGGAATGCCGGCGGCACGAAGCATATCGTCGGCGATTTTCTTGTCGAACATTGCGCGGCATATATCAGGCGCCGACACCGGAGACCATACCAGCGGCGTGGTCCTGCAATACAACGCCGCGACCTCAACCGCTCCGTCGACAAACGGCAGTATGATATCTATTTTTTTGTCAATGCAGGCATGATGAAGCTGCAGAGGCAGCGAAGAGTCGCTCCACTTGCCTCCGGTGATGACCTCGGCCACCGATGCGATCGGAACATCTTCTCCAAGTTCAAAACTATACATCCGGGCATCAAATCCCATTTTTGCCGCAGTCTCGACAAAAAGTCTCGCCATGCTGACGCGCTTTGCCCCTCCCAGCATGAGCACATTTAGTGGTTGCCTCATATTTTTATAATTTTTCATCGGTTATAGATATCAGTTTTGTAGCGGGCAAGGTTGTTGCCGTCGGTAAACCATGCTATGGTGCGGCGCAGACCCTCCTCGACCGTGACCTGCGGACGCCACGGCGTGGCGGCAGTGATTTTGCTGTTGTCGCCGCAGAGCCTGAACACTTCGGAGTTGGCCGGACGTATACGCGCCTCATCTACGGCAAAACGCACATCGGCATCCATAAGCTCGGCTATAAGTTTGAAGGTATCGCCCATCGAGATTTCCGTTCCGGTGGCGATATTGAAATCCTGACCCTCGATGCCGTCGGCCTCTGCAAGAGCGACGAAACCGCGGCAGGTGTCCTCGACATAGTTGAAATCACGCGTAGGGCGAAGGTCTCCGACCTTGATTTCACGTTTGCCGTCGGCAATCTGCGAGATGATGGTGGGGATTATGGCACGTGCGCTCTGGCGCGGACCGTAGGTGTTGAACGGACGTGCCAGCACAACGGGAAGCCCGAATGCGTTGTAATAGCTCAGCGCGAGAGCGTCGGCACTGATTTTCGTAGCCGAATAAGGCGACTGCGGCTGACGCGGATGCTTCTCGTCGATAGGCACATAGAGAGCCGTGCCGTAGACCTCCGACGTGGAGGTGACGATGACGCGGCGGCAACCGTTGTCCATCGCGCCCTGGCATATATTGAGTGTGCCCGACACATTGGTGTCGACATAGCTCTGCGGAGCCACATAACTGTATGGTATGGCTATAAGGGCTGCAAGATGGAACACCGTGTCGATGTCACGTGTGATGAGCCGGCAGAACGAGGCATCGCGCACGTCGCCGGTGACAATCTCAAGCCCGGGATGGCGCACATCGTCGAGCCAGCCCCATGAATTGAACGAATTGTAGATGCACAGCGCGCGCACCTTGCAGCCCATGGCAAGGAGAGTCTGGGTAAGATGCGAACCGATAAAGCCGTCGGCTCCGGTGACCAATACTTTTTTATCAGCAAGTGTTGACATGATCTTAGTATTTTTCAATGTTTTATGTTTAAATCATTCAAAGACGCGGTAGTGGCGCGTCTGCATTTTTTATAATGTCATCAGCCGCGTTTGCGCAGCGTGTAGACAATGCTGCTGTCAGACGCAGGGTCATACTTGAGTATGATCTCAGAAGACGACAGCTTCACTATCGTGAGCTGCGTAACGCCTGCGGAGAGCATGGTTTGCGACGGGGGTGAATATTTGTCGGAACCGGCGGGATTGAGATCGTCGGAATGGGTGAAATCGAGCGTCAGCGTGCGGTCGTCGGCCATCCATGTGCCAAAATGGCTTATGTGGGTGTGCCCTCCGGTGCTGACGGCAACCATCTCCACGATGTTGTTCTGGAATTTCCAGAGCACATCGCCGGCATATCCGGTATCGTCCTGTCCGTTGATTTCTATCGACTTGAGCTGCCACTCGCCGAACCAGTCGCCTATATTGCCGTTGTTACGCGTGCAGGCGGCAGTCGCGATGCATGCGAGCACCGCCGCTACCAACAGCTGAAAATATATTCTTCCTTTCATTTTTTTCCGAAATTAAGAGAACCACGATATGCTACGGTCAGGCATGCGCCGAAGTTGTCGCCGAACATGTTGCCCGAGTCAAAACCGACCTGCGCCTTTACCCGCATGGCAGGCAGCGAGGGCACCGTATATGCGCCTTCGACCATCACCGACGTGTCGTGATGCGTAGTGGCCGTGGGCGCCTTACCGTCGCCCCAGCCCTTGCGGTAACCGCCGAGAATACGGTAGTCGACGTTGCCGATGCGGCCGCTTACGCCTGCGTGGAAACCGCGCACACGGGTATCGACATAAGCCATATAGCCGTCGGTGTTGTATATTGGTGCGGGGAGAAACGGCGTACCGAGCGACATGCCGTAGTTCATGTATGAATTATACTGGAAATTGTTGTAATAGGCATCGGCACCGGTGGCATTGGAGGTGATGGTGGTGCCGGGACTGTCGCCGGGCGACCAGTGTATCGGTCCCGACTGGTTGGTGAAATCGATGTATTCAATGACGGCACCGTTGATGACGGCGTCGGTCTGCGAAGCGGCATACTCCAGCCCCCAGAGACCGTCGAAACCGTTCATCCAGCCGATGCCCGAACCGTCCTCCCACGGCTTCTGCACATAGGCCTTGATTTGTGCGCCGCTGTTGAAACGGTAGCGGGCCATCACATCCCACGAGCCGAGCGAATTGCCGTCGTAAAAACGGCTTCCCGACTGCTGGCGGGGTATGAACATGTTGATGAAATCCTTGAACGACGTGCGTCCTGTGTACTGCTTCGTCTCCACACCGTTGGCGTATACATGCGTTATGCCGCCGAACTGTCCGGAAGTCTGCATGCCCACGGTCACCGACACCGGCTGATCGGGATTGGTGCGGAAATAGCACCGTTTGTAGTGATAGAGCGAGCCGAGATTGATATGCCAGTCATAGTAGTTGTAATGGTCTTTGAGCCAGCCGTTGTCGACAAATTTGCCATAAGCGATTTCTCCTTGTATCTGCACCCATCCGTCGGTGAACGGTATATCCTGGAAATCGACGAAACCTACACGCACCTCGGGCACCGGACGGGCATTGCCGCTCTCCACAAGGTCGCCCGACGACAGACTGAAATCGAGCAGCGCCGACTCGTGCTGCTTCATGCCGACGGTGAGAAACACCCCGCGGTATTTGACTTCGCCGTAGAGCTGCCGCAGACTGATGGCCGAGGGACCTTCTCCGTGGGCGCGGAATGTCTCCGATGCAGGGTCGTAGCAGAGATAGTCGACTTTATCGGCATAGCCGGCAACCACCTCGGCGCCATAGGCGTAGCTGAACCGACGCGACAAATCAAGGCTTCTGACAGCCTCAAGCCTCAACAGCGCGTCGGACGACTGAGTCAGCAGACCGTGACGGTTGGAGGCTATATAATAGGGCGCGAAATCGCCGGAGCCGGCGTTGAGCACGACTTCAGCCTCATAGCCCACGGTTTCCTGAGCCGAAACGGCAGACCCGGCCATGCACGCCGCCACCAGCGGCAACGTTATCACGGAGTGCCTGAAAATCTCTTTAAATATCATATCAATAAACCCCTTGGGGCATATATGTGGTTAACTAACGTACAAGTAAACAACCCTGCAGGCAGGCTTGTGGTTCAACCCTTGTAGGTGGAAATATGCCGCTGTTTTTTCTCCTCGAATATGTCATCGATATTGAGGAAAATGCCGGTCTCCTCGACGTCGCCGAACTCATCGTTGACAGCAGTGCCGAAAATACGCATCGTCGGCGACAGCCCCATATATGCGTTGACAAGCGGGGGTATGTTATAGCCCTGCTGGCGCACTTCGGAGTTGAGTATGCGGTAATCCTCCTTGAAATTCTCTCCGCAGAAAATTTTTGCTATAGCCTCGTTGTCGGCATCTGTGACAAGAGGCGATTTCGGTGTGACAAGACTTTCGCCGTCGGGGAAATGCTTGTGAAGAAAATGCAATATGAGGTTGCGGCAATGCTTGGAATAGCTCGGATACATGGTGACCTTGCCGAACAGATATTTCACCTGAGGATATTTCACGGTAAGCGCGCCGAGACCGTCCCAGAGGTTGTCGAGCGCGTAGATGGCCTTGACGCCGGCGCGTGTCGACTGGTATTCGAGCCGCACGAACGAGCGTCCGAGCTCTATTGTCTGAGGCAGGTATTCGCTGATGAATTTCGGCGAGAAGTCAAACATGTGGGCTGTGGCGATGCGTGGTGCGCCTGCCGGGTCGATGACGACATCCGTACCGAGGATGAAGCGGTAGCCGCCTATGATGAGTTTTTGCTCGGCGTTCCATACTATCAGCTGCCTGCACGGCGGGGTCATCGTATCGTAGCTGTCGATATCACACTCCTTGCCGGTGCCTCCGCCCGCGGAGCGGAATGCGATTTCCCGCAGCCGGCCGATTTCCCGCATGGTGTTGGGTGCGTTGTAAGCATCGACGATATAGATATCGTTGCCACCCTTGTTGGTGCTGCGCAGATATTTGTCTTCAGTGAGTTCGTTCTCTATGAGTGAAGTGTCGACGGGCTCTATTACAGGTTGTTGCATTTAAGAGAAATCGTTTACTGACAGAGCCTCAAGGCCTGTCAAGGTCATATACTAACTGCCTTATTTGCTGCGCCTTCTGCATCGGCGGCATATTATCGAGCGAGGTATGGGAAATCGGCTTCCCGATGACAACATCAAATGTCTTGCCACTTGCACGGAACACCTCGCGCGGCAAATAAATCATCTCGATATTGAATTTCAGGCCAAGTCTGCGCCTGAATTTTGCAAATTTATAAAAAAAAGATGAATTTTCACCATAGAAATGCAAAGGAATAATGTCGCGGCCCGACTGACGCGCCTTGGTGACAAACATTTTCTGCCATTCAAGGTCGGCGACCACCCCTTTTTTGCCCCGGCGCGACACCAGTCCGGCGGGAAACATGAGCAGAGGGGCATCGGAGGCAAAAGCATCGTCGAGCGCACGGATGGCCTGTCGCGACTGGGCGCCATGCTTGTTGACGGGCAGAAAGGTGTCGGACAGCGGTTCGACGGCTGCGAGCAGGTCGTTGACAATAAACTTCGGATCAACGCCGTAGTATGACCTCACGAAGTCGATAAGCGCCATTCCGTCAAGGCCGCCGAGCGGGTGGTTGCTGACGAAAAGCACACGTGTAAGCTCCCGTGGAGGCAGATTTTCGATGTTATGGTAATTGACTGTCACGTCAAGGTCATCGAGCACGCCACGGCAGAAGTCGGCGTCGCGTTTGGGGAAATTGTCACGGAGCAGGCGGTTGAGCCCATCCTGGCATACCGTACGCTCGAGCCAGCGCACCATGCCGCGGGGTATAAAACGGTAGTAGCGTGGAAGACGCTGCCTCAGCACCTCCCCCACGTTTATTTCAAGCGGTCGCTTTATTTCATCCATTGATTTCATCAGTGCCACAAAATTAATAATAAAATTTGCGTTATGCTATAAAAAACGTAAATTTGTGGTTTGTTCGGGTTGTTTGCCCGATAGGCGGCATGCCGGTACAGACAGCCGCAATCCATACATAAAACCAGTCAACAACGTCATCTATGGCCAACGAAATATTAATCACCGCCGCCGGCGGTTTCCTGGGCAAATATCTCGTCGACGAACTGCGGCGCACGCTTCCCTCCGAACCGGAGCCCGTGCTCCATGCCGCAGGCATATCACCGTTCAACGACTACATCGTGAACCTGACCCGCGAGACATTCGAGCCTACGCGCAGATACCACACCGTGTTCCATCTGCTCGGCAGCTGCACCGACGGCGATTTCACCGCGCTCAACGTCATCGCGACACGCAATCTGCTCGAGAGCCTCGAAAAGAACGTGCCCGGCAATATTGTCTACGTATCGTCGACCGACGTATACGGAGCCGCCGAAGGAGTGGAAATCAACGAGAACCGCGAACCGGAACCCGCCGGCGAACCTGGCAGCACCAAGCTCGAAGCCGAGAAGATGCTCGGCGAATGGTGCGCCGCACACAAAGTGACACTTACAATACTCCGCAGCCCGGCCATCGTAGGCACAGGCATGCGCGGCGAGCTGCGCAGGCTCGTCAACAGCATCTACCGCGGCAACTACCACCATATCGACAACGAGACATCGCGTCTCAGCGTAGTGCATGCCACCGATGTGGCGCGTGCAATGGTGATGCTGCAGGACATCGGTGGCCTCTACAATATCACCGACGGCGCCAATCCGTCGCGCCACGACCTCGCCGAGGCATTCGCCCACCGCATGGGCAACAAGCGCATATACACCCTGCGGGCCAAGCGGGCACGGATTTTTGCCCGCATCTGTGATTTCATACCTCTTTTCGGTTACGGACGCAAGACTCTGGCCGGGCGCTACCGCACACTGACATTCGACGACACCCGCCTGCGCCGCGCCATCGACTGGATCCCATCACCCGTAGTCGATTACCTTAAAACGCACGATTATGACGAGAACAGCCTCTGACCCTACCCGCGACAGCTTCGGCATGAAACTGGCAAAGTCGGTAAAGAGCCTCGGCAAACTGCTGCTGTCGACACACAAGGCGACCTACAGACGCGAGGAGCGTACGCGCCGGCTTGTCATACTCGGCAACGGGCCGTCACTCGCCACCACCATATCCGAATATGGCGACCATATCGCTACCGAGGTCGACGCGATGGCGGTTAATTTCGCGGCCAACACCCCGGAGTTCAGGCGTCTGTGTCCGGAATACTACATTCTTGCCGACCCGCATTTCTTCGCCAACCCCGACGACGCCAATGTGGCGCGCCTGCTCGACAATCTGCGCTGCGTCGACTGGAAGATGACCCTGTTTCTGCCGCATGCCGCACGCAAAAACTGCCCCCTCTCCCCTACCGCATTTCTCTCGATTGAATACTATAATGCCGTGGGTATCGAAGGGTTCGGCGCTCTGGAAAAATGGGCGTTCGACCGCCGCCGAGGCATGCCGCGGCCACGCAACGTGCTGATACCCGCCATCATGACAGGCATAGGCATGGGCTACAAGGATATACGCATCACTGGTGCCGACCACACCTGGACAGCCACGCTCAACGTCGACGACGAGAACCACGTGCTGTCGCACCAGCCCCACTACTACAAAGAGGACCGGAAAGAGGAAAAACGCATACGCAACGAGTATCTCAAATATCCCCTTCACTCCATCCTCTACAGCTTCTACCTGGCATTCAAGGCCTACCACGTCATCGCGGCCTACGCCGAAAAGCGCGGAGTAAGAATCTACAACTCCACCCCCGGCTCCATGATTGACGCCTTCGACCGCAAACCGCTGACACAGGCATAGCGAAGACTGACGAGTCCGACAGGTCCGACAGGTCAGACTCGTCGGACATCACTGAAAGCCGATTCTGGCGACGGAGATTTTTTATTGTTCATTAACATGACAATTTTGGCTATTTAGAGCGATTGACTTAACTTTGCCAATATGTTTATCAGCAGGAAACGCATCCTATGAAACCGACACTCCAACAGCAGCAGGAACTCAGACAATTGCAACGGCTCACGCCGATGCAGGTGCAGTTTGTGCGCATGCTGGAGATGACCGGACCGGAACTCGAAGGCGAGGTGGACCGGGCACTCGACGAAATGCCTGCGCTCGAAATTGCCGAAAGCAATGGCTCAACGGCCGACAGCGACGCGTTCAACGAGACCTCGGAACAGGTGCAGCTCGCCGACTACGGCAACGACGACGAAATCCCGTCATATATGCTCGACGCACGCAACCGCAGCGTCAACGACTCATACTATACCCCTGTCGCGGTCAATGACGAACTCACGCTCGGCGAAGACCTGTCGCGCCAGCTCAGCGAATTGTCACTGACACCGCGCCAGCTCGGCATTGCCGGATACATAATAGGGAACCTCGACTCAAACGGCTACCTGAAACGCTCACCCGAAGCGATTGCCGACGACATCACTTTCACCGAATCGGTCGAGACCGATGCCGCCGAGGTAAAGGAGGTGACGGATATAATCCGCACACTTGACCCCGCCGGAGTCGGAGCCGTAGACCTCCGCGACTGCCTGCTGCTGCAGCTCAACCGCCGGCAGCCTACCGTCGAAGTCATTACGGCACGGGAAATAATCACCCACTACTTCGACCTTTTCTCAAAAAAACATTTCGACCGTCTGGCCGAACAGCTCGGCATCGACACCGAACGCCTCACCGCAGCCATAGAGGTCATATCGCGCCTAAACCCCAAGCCCGGCAACCAGCTCAACGACAGCGCCATCGAGCACAGCAGCCGTCAGATTGTGCCTGAATTTCAGGTCGACATCGACTCTGACAACAATATCTCGGTCAGCCTGCTCAACAACATACCCGAACTGGCCATCTCGAAATCGTTCAGCGCCGACATGCCGGTATCGCCCGCGCTGACACAGAGACAGCGCACCGACGCATCTACATTCATACGCTCGCGTCGCGACGAGGCACAGGCTTTCATAAAGACATTGCAGATGCGCCAGTCGACACTGCTCAATGTGATGACCGCAATAGCGTCGCTGCAGCGCGATTTCTTTCTGACCGGCGACGAGACCCGGCTGCGTCCGATGATACTCAAGGACGTGGCGGCTATGACAGGCTACGACCTGTCGGTGATATCCCGCGCCACAGCCTCGAAATATGTCATGGCACCCTCGGGCATATACCCGTTGAAATTCTTCTTCAACGAGCGGCCGAAAGCCGACGACGACATAACATCACACCAGATTATCGACGCAATAAAAACAATTATATCGCAAGAGGACAAACGCTCGCCGCTCCCCGACGAGACGATTGCCGCAATGCTGTCGGAAAAAGGATTCAACATAGCCCGACGCACGGTAGCGAAATACCGCGAACGCCTCGGGCTGCCGGTGGCACGTCTGCGAAAAACCATTTAACACCTACTGACAAAATGCTCGACAAAATAATAAGATCCATAGCCGGAATTATCTCCATCATATCCTCCCCGCTGATTATGCCCACCTACGGCATGGCGATATCGCTCTGGAGCACATACCTTATATTCGCTCCGGCCGCGACGCGCTGGCAGGTGCTGATGCTGACATTCGCCGCCACAACAATGCTTCCGGTGATTGTGATTTTCATCCTGTCGAAAGTCGGAGTCATCAAGCATCCGTCGCTCAACGACCGCAACGACCGGCCGTATGTCTATGCGGCGGCCGCGATGTCCTATCTCGGCGTATCGTTCTATCTGTCAAAGATAAACTCGCCGCAATGGCTGTCGATGTTCATGCTTGCGGCCGCCATTACCGCCGTAGTCACCATGATTATAAATTTCAAATGGAAAATCAGCGGCCACGCCACGTCGGCCGGCGGCCTTACGGCTTTGACATTTTTCCTGTGCTTCAGAAACCTCACGCTCCATAACAACGAGTGGCTGTTTGTGGCGATGGTGCTCATAGCGGGTGCCGTCATGACATCGCGCCTCATACTCGAGCGCCACACGCTGGGACAGGTGACGGCCGGATTCTTCAACGGCGCATTCTGGGTGACAGCTCTCGAACTGCTGTGCAGGTGACAGCCGACCGAAAAAAATCAATCATTAAAACTTCAAATACAACAATCAATATGAAACCTCTTGTAAGTATTATAATGGGCAGCACATCCGATCTGCCCGTGATGAAAAAAGCAGCCGATTTTCTCGACAGCATGGAGATACCGTTTGAGATGAACGCCCTGTCGGCCCACCGCACTCCGGCCGAAGTGGAGGAATTCGCCCGCACGGCATCCGAACGCGGACTCAAGGTAATAATCGCCGCAGCCGGCATGGCGGCCGCACTCCCCGGAGTCATCGCGGCCTCTACCAATCTGCCTGTAATCGGCGTCCCCCTCGACGCCACTCTCGGCGGCAAGGACGCCATGCTCTCAATCATACAGATGCCTCCCGGCATAGCAGTCGCCACCGTAGGCATCAACGCGGCAATGAACGCAGCCGTGCTGGCCACCCAGATGATAGCGCTGACCGACGCCGGCGTGGCCGAACGTTTTGCCGCTTACCGCAGCAGCCTGAAAGAGAAAATCGTAAAGGCCAACGCCGAGCTTGCCAAGATAGAATACAAATTCAAGACCAACTGATAACCAACACCGCTGTAGCAATGGATTTCGGATACAAGCGACGCCCGACATCGACCACACTGGTGGGCAATGTGGCTATAGGCAGCGACTACCCCATAAGGCTGCAATCAATGACTTCGACCTCGACGATGGACACGGAGGGGTCGGTGGCCCAGGCCAAGCGCATAATCGACGCCGGAGGCGAGATTGTCAGACTCACCGCCCAGGGAGTGCGTGAAGCCAACAACCTTGCCGCGATACATGCCGCACTGCGCGCCGACGGCTACGATGCGCCACTGGTTGCCGACATTCATTTCAATCCGGCAGCAGCCGACGCGGCCGCTGCTGTAGTGGAGAAAGTGCGCATCAATCCCGGCAATTTCGTCGACCCGGCGCGTACGTTCCGCCATCTTGAATACACCGACGAAGAGTATGCCGACGAAATCAAGCGCATAGAGCAACGGCTGATACCGCTTGTCGACATCTGCCGCCGGCACTCTACGGCGCTGCGTATCGGCGTGAACCACGGGTCGCTGTCCGATCGCATCATGAGCCGTTACGGCGACACTCCGGCAGGCGTGGTGGAGAGCGCGATGGAGTTTCTGCGCATACTCCGCAGGCTCGATTTCAACGATGTTGTTATTTCCATCAAGGCCTCCAACACCGTCGTGATGGTCAATACCGTACGCCTGCTTGTCGACGCCATGGATAAAGAGGATATGCACTATCCGCTGCATTTAGGCGTGACCGAGGCCGGCAACGGCGAGGATGGCCGCATACGTTCGGCCGTGGGCATCGGAGCGCTGCTTGCCGAGGGTATAGGCGACACCGTCAGGGTATCGCTCAGCGAAGAGCCCGAATGCGAGATACCTGTCGCCGCCATGCTTGTAGAGCGTCTCAATGCATGGAGCGAGGCTCCGGCAATTCAAGGCAATACGTATCCCGGATATAACGGAGTGGAACCGGCCCGCCGCGCATCGTCGCCCGTAGGCAACGTGGGGGGCAACAATACCGCAGTGGCATCAGGCGTCGACAGTATGCCCGACGGACTGACCGTCAGGCTGTCGGCCGACATGGAGCACGACAGACTGATTGCCGAAGCACGCAATGCGCAGGGTAAGATAATCATTCTGACGACAGAGCATATCAACCCCGCAGCTGCGCTCAAAGCCGCTATGCATGCGCTGACAGGCGCCGGCATCGACAATCCGCTGATACCGGAAATCGATTATAAGGCAGCATCGGCAGAGGCTACGATGGTCTATGCGGCAGCCGACATGGGAGCATTGCTTCTGTCGGGATTTGCCGACGGTATTTCAATCAAGTCATCGACAATGGACAGCAGTGCGCTGGCCGCGCTTTCGCTCGGCATACTCCAGGCCGCACGCCTTCGCTTTTCGCGCACGGAATTCATATCGTGTCCCGGATGCGGACGCACCATGTTCGACCTGCAGTCGACCGTCAACACCATCAAGAAAGAGCTGTCGCATCTGCGTCATCTGAAAATCGGAGTGATGGGCTGCATAGTCAACGGCCCCGGCGAGATGGCCGACGCCGACTACGGATATGTAGGAGCGGGAGCCGGACGTATAAGCCTCTACCGACAGAAAGAGTGTGTGGAGCGTAACATTCCTCAGGATGAGGCGCTTGCACATCTGATTGCTCTGATTAAAGCCGACGGGCGCTGGGAAGAGCCCGACCAGGCATGACAAAAAACGACAGCGTATGACAGCAAAACTGCTTGACAATCAGTCGGAGTATACGGTCGTAACCCTCGGTTCGGGACTGCGCTTCGTGCACGTGCGCCGCGACACAGTGGCCGAAATTTTCGGTGCGGCCACACGTGTGGGCTCGCGTGACGAGCTGCCCGGACAGTACGGACTCGCCCATTTTGTCGAGCATACCATATTCAAGGGCACCGGCTCACGACGCGCATCCTCGATAATCAACTGCATGGAGACCGTCGGGGGCGAACTCAACGCCTACACCACCAAAGAGGAGACCTACGTATATTCGATATTTCCCCGCGGCAATGCGTCAAGAGCCACCTCGCTCATCGCCGACCTCGTAATAGACTCAGTATTCCCTGACAGCGAGCTCGACAAGGAGCGCGAAGTTGTGGCAGAAGAGATTGACTCATATCTCGACTCGCCGTCGGAGGCTGTTTTCGATGATTTCGACGACCTGCTTTTTGCCGGAACGCCATTGGGGCATAACATATTGGGCGATACGGAGTCGCTTGCCACATTCCACTCGCATGAATGCCGCGGATTTCTTGAGAAATTCTACCGTACGGGCAACATGACGGTGTTCTATCTCGGCAGCGAGAGCGTAGGCAGGATGGCCCGCATGATTGAAAAACAGTTTGCCGGATTGCGAGATGGAACCGTCACGCGCGAAAACGGTACGCCTGCGGTGACAGGCCGGTTTGAAGAGACCCGCGGTGACGGCACCAACCATCAGGGGCACACTGTGATGGGCGCACGCATCCCGTCGATGTATTCGCCCGAACGGCATGCGTTCGCACTGCTCAACAACATAATGGGAGGTCCGGGCATGAACTCGCGCCTCAACGTGGCTCTGCGTGAGCGACGCGGACTGGTGTACAGCGTGGAGTCATCGCTTGCAATGTACAGCGACTGCGGAGTGATGGCCGTTTATTTCGGATGCAACCCCGAGGACACGGCAAAATGCCGCCGCCTTGTAGAAAACGAGTTGCGCCGGCTGAGCGACAGCAATATTTCCGACAGCCTGCTGCGCCGCGCCAAACGCCAGTATATCGGACAGCTGACAGTGTCGACGGCCTCATCGGAGCAGACAATACTCTCCGCCGCCCGCTCGCTGCTGTTCCGCAACGAAGTCATAACCCCGCGCGACATAGCCGCCCATATCGAAGCCCTCACCCCCGCCGACCTCCACGCCTCCCCCCAACACCTCCCCCCCGACTCCCACCTGACTCAATAACACAACATAAACA
>CAMWJS010000057.1 GCA_947174635.1 uncultured Muribaculaceae bacterium | reverse complement strand
AAAGGCACTGCTCCTTCGCGACAACCCCAAAACCACTCCATGATATGCGGCTCTGAGTTTAACATTTATTGTCGAACCGGCTCTTAAATTCAAACGCTCTCTCAGTCGGTCAGTTCGGCCGGGAGCAGTGGCATGGCGCCTTTTTGTGTGCATACGTATGCCGAAGTCCTGACAGCGAGGGCATGGGCCTCGGCCACAGGCATTCCCTTGAGTATGGCGGCAATGAATGCAGCCGTAAAAGAGTCGCCTGCGCCTACGGTGTCGGCAACCTCGACCCTTGGTGTCGGCTGGAACGACACATTGCCCGGGGTGAACACATAGCTGCCGTTGATGCCGCAGGTGAGGATAAGCATTTTCAGATTGTACTTGCCGAGCAATATCCAGCATTTGTCCTGAAGGTCTATGCCGGGATAACCGAACATACGGCTTACCGTAATCAGTTCCTCGTCGTTGATTTTCAGTATATTGCAACGTTCCATCGAGTTGCATAGTATATCCTTGTTGTAAAATCCCTGACGCAGATTGACGTCGAAGACTATCAGTCGTTCTCCATCCTGCGGCATGGCGTCGAGAAAACGGTTTATCGTATTGCGCGACACCACATTGCGTTGTGCCAGAGAGCCGAAGCATATTGCCCGCGTCCGCTCGGCGAGCTGTTCGAGGCGTGCGGTATAGGGGATATTGTCCCATGCCACATTCTCCTTTATCTCGTATTGGGGGATGCCGGCCTGGTCGATTTCCACCTGTACGGTGCCTGTAGGGTAGGGCACCTGTTCGATGAGATGGTTGAGACCTTTGCCGTTGAAATTCTCCAGTATCTCATTTCCGAGCGCATCGTCGGCCACGGCGCTTACAACGCAGCTCGGCAGACCGAATTGCGATACGTGGTATGCGAAGTTGGCGGGTGCGCCTCCTATCTTCTTGCCTTCGGGGAGCACATCCCACAGTGCCTCGCCCATGCCTACTACTATTCCTTCCATAGGTATTATGCTTTAAGTTGTTATTTTTTTATTCTTAACGTATAGAACATGAGATATATTACGCCTACGGCCATCACCGCAACGGCTCCGTGCTGTCCGCCGAGGAAGTCGCTGGCAAAACCCATTGCGAGGGGAAAGACGGTGCCGCCGAAAAGTCCCATTATCATAAGTCCCGATACCTCATTCTGCTCTTTAGGGGAGTTGTTGAGCGCCTGGGCGAAGATGATGGGGAAAATATTGGAGTTGCCGAGACCAATGAGTGCTATGCCTATATAGATGAGTTCCAGGCTATCGCCGGCTATGAGCAGACCCATTGCAAGCAGCATCATGACCACGCTGACGGCGAAGAATTTGCGCGGAGCCACGCTGCGCAGCAGGAATGCTCCGAGCAGACAGCCTGCCGTGCGGAATATGAAGTACAGTCCGGTGGCGAAACTTGCCTCTTCAAGCGGCAGTCCAATACGCTCTATGATGATTTTTGGCGCGCATGTGTTGGTGCCTACGTCGATGCCGACATGGCACATGATGCCGAGAAAGCAGAGAAGTATGAACGGACGTCCCAGCAGTCTGACGCACTCCAATATGCCGGAGGCCTTGTCGGGGCGCTCTTCCTGAATCGGTGTGGCCGAGAGCATCGAGATTGAGAGCACGCTCACCACGGCGTAGGCGGGAAACAGTATGCGCCAGCCGAGGCCGAATGTTATCGATGCCTGCGTCGCGCCCCATGCCGCTATGATGGGAGCCAGGAACGATGCTATCGCCTTGACGAACTGGCCGAAGGTCAGTGTGGATGCAAGTCGGTCGGGCGAGATGAGATTGCTCACGAGCGGGTTGAGCGACGTCTGCATCAGTGCGTTGCCTATGCCCAGAAGCGAAAATGCGGCAAGCATGGTATAATATCCTTCGCCGAACACCGGGATTACAAGCGACAGCGCTGTCACCACAAGGCTGATAAGCACTGTTTTCTTGCGGCCTATTTTATTCATCAGCATGCCGGTCGGCACCGAGAATATCAGAAACCAGAAGAATACGAGCGAGGGGAAGAGGTTGGCCTGCGAGTCGGTCAGGCCGAGGTCTTTCTGCACATAGTTGGACGCTGTGCCGACAAGATCGACAAATCCCATTGCGAAGAAGCACAGCATTACCGGGACAATCTGCATGATTGCGGCTTTGCGCCCGGTGTTGATTGTCTGCGAGTTATCCATGATATCAGTTGTTATTGGTTTTTATTGAGTATATTTCCAGGGAGTTGAGGTTTGCCTTGCCCTCTTCTGCCGAGACGGAGAGGGTGGTGTAGGGTGTGTTGGGGAACACGAGGTTGGTGAGCACGAAGTTGCCCTCGGTGTCAAACACTTCGATGCTCGAGCGGTCAACGAATATGCGCAGCGACTGGAGCTTGCTGTCGCGCAGGGTGGGAGCGGTGACTACAGCGGGGAAGTCGTGGCTGAAATCGGTGATGCCGCTCTGTGTGCGGTCGAATGTGAATGTCGACTCGCCGGGATTGAACGTCATGTCGACTTTCTCACCTTTGCTGTTGGAAAGTGTGACGGTGACTTTGTCGGCTTTTTTTGCATTTAGCGACAGGTCAATCTCGCAGATGCCGTCGTTGGCCGTTGGCAATGTGAATTTCACCGGATTCTTTCCAATGCTTTTCCCTTTGGCCGAGACTGTCATTCTGTCGCGCAGCGCCATTGTCTCGGGCGAGGGGACTGTACTGAGGTAATACTGTCCGTCGTCGCCTTTGAAGAGCGAGATGTCGCGGGGCAGAGTGTTGGCGCTGCGGAATTGGCGTGTGGGAACTTCGGCGGCATACTGCCAGTTGCTCATCCAGCCGATTACGGTGTGGCGGTTGTCGGGCGCGTTGCACCACGACACGGTAGCGTAGTGGTCTTTGCCGTAGTCCATCCATTTGGTAGGTACATTACCCTCGCTGTCGGTGTCGGCGGTGAACTTTTTGCCGTCGAAATCACCGACAAAATATTGTGTGGCGCTTCCGCCGAACGGGCCTCCGGGGTTAAGATTGCAAATCAGTACCCATTTCTGTTCGTCGCTTCCGTCAACGGGCAGTTGCATCAGGTCGGGACATTCCCACACTCCGTCCTGTGCGCCCAGCCCTTTGCCGAACGCGCTTTGCAGTGTCCATTCCTTCAGGTCGGGCGATGTGAATATCAGCATCTCGTGGTCGAGTGCATGCGCAAGAAGGAGGTTCCACTCGTTGGTCTCTCGGTTCCAGAACATATTCGGGTCGCGTGCCTCGCTCTCGAGAGTGATTATCGGATTGCCCGGGTAGATGGAGAATGTCTCGCCATTGTCGGTGCTGTGGGCCATGCTTTGCATCTGGTTGAGCCCTGCCGAGGTGTAGAGCGCTATGACGGCGTTTTCGCCGAATCCGGCAGTGTTGGCGCTGTCGACAACGCAGCTGCCGCTGAACACCGAGCCGAGTCCGTCAGGCTCAATGGCGGTTTCATGATGCGTCCAGTTGATGAGGTCGGTCGACGACGAGTGTCCCCATGTCATGTTCTGCCATTTCGAGCCGTAGGGATTATATTGATAATAAAGGTGCCATGTGCCATCTTTGTAGAGCATGCCGTTGGGGTCGTTCATCCAGCCGTAGAGAGGTGTGTGGTGGTAGGCCGGGCGGAATTTCTCGGTATTCGAGGTGTCGAACGTGTCGCTCAGGCTTATAAGTTTCCAGCAAGCGTCATCGCTCGCCTCTCTTACCGAAGAGCGGCTCTGTGCCGTCACTACATCGAATATTATATTCTTGTCCTTGTAGGCAGAGATGTCAAACGGCACGTAATAGTCCGCCTTGTTGCGGGCCAGACGGACGTAGAATGTACGTTCCGCTTTCCCGTCGACCAGCAGCCGGAGCGTGGCATCGTCGACGCTCTCCTCTACGGGAAACAGCACGTAGCGGGCGTCGTTGCTGACGCGTACGAGCGTGTTGCTGGTGCCCAGGTGGTTGATGACGACACCGTCGGCGGCCGAGATGATTTGGTTGCCTGCAACAGTCAGGAGCGCGGCCATTGTGATTTGTCTTATGGTTTTCATGTTTGATGGAATTTTGATTTTCGGTTTTGACATCACAAAGCTAATACTAAAATTTGTTGCCGCCTATCAATTATGATACAAAGCTTATAAAAAATGTTGTATGGCTTAATTTTTAATAGTTTACGCATCAATTTTATCTGTCAAATAATTATCTTTGTAATACTTGAAATTTGTGAATGCACTATATATGAAATCTAAAATCCATGTAATCACATCATTATTGCTCATGCTTATGGTGGCAGCGACGGTGCTTGTGTCAGGCTGCAGGGAGAAGACGGTCTACCGCATCGGAGTGTCGCAGTGCAGCGACGATGACTGGCGTTCGAAGATGAACGATGAAATCAACCGCGAGATGATTTTCCATGACAATGCCGAGGTGGAGATACGTTCGGCCGACGATGACAATGAAAAGCAGATTGCCGACATACGCTACTTCGCCGACAACGGATTTGACATCATAATAGCTGCGCCCAACGAGGCCGACGCGCTTACCCCGGTTATAAAAGAGGTGTATGAGTCGGGTATTCCGGTAATCATTTTTGACCGCAATATCCACGGCGACAGCTTCACCGCCTATCAGGGAACCGACAATGCCTCCATCGGACGGTCGGCTGCAAATCTGGCTAAATCGATTGCTGAGAAGCCTTGCAATGTGCTTGAAATACGAGGCCTTAGCGGTTCTACTCCCGCCGATGACCGCCACCTCGGTTTTGCCGAAACGGTTGCGGCCGACCCCGATATGACGATATTGGGGGAGGGGTATGGCGACTGGAATTCCGACGATGCCAGGCGGGTGACCGACTCATTGCTCGCCCTGTATCCGTCGGTCAATCTCATATATGCCCACAACGACCGTATGGCAGTCGCCGCGTCGGAGGCTGCAAGAGCAGCCGGACGTGGCGATATCAGGATTATAGGCATAGATGCGGCGCCCGAAATCGGTATCAAGGCTGTTGCCGACAGCGTGATTGACGCCACATTCCTTTATCCGACCGAGGGATACAAACTCGTGCGCACGGCGATGGCTATTCTTGAGGGGAAACCTTATGAGCGGTACACGATATTGCCGGCAGCTGCGGCTGTCGATCTGTCGAACGCCGATATACTCCTTCTGCAGAACGATGAGTTGAAAGCCGAGACCGGAAAGATTACATGGCTGAAGAGCCGTGTCGATGAATATTGGACGCGACATTCGGCGCAGACAACGCTCTTTTATGCAACCATCGCAATTGTTGTGCTCCTTTTTATATTGATATTCGGACTGCTGCGCATATTCTGGACAAAAAAACAGCATCAGAAAAAGCTTGCCGTGCAGAACCGCGAGCTTGAGCAGCAGCGCGACCGTGTCATTGCCCTCAACGAGCGGTTGCAGGAAGCGACGCAGTCCAAACTGATGTTTTTCACCAATGTGTCGCACGACCTGCGCACTCCGCTGACGCTTATCGCCGGTCCGGTGGAGCAGCTTTCCGAAGCCGCAAACCTCACCCCCGACCAGCATGCCATGGTCGACATCGCCAATAAGAATGTCAGGATACTCAAGCGACTGATTAACCAGGTGCTTGACTTCAGAAAATATGAGAACGGCAAGCTAAATCTAAATCTTTCGGAAGTAAATCTGGCCACTGTGCTCAGGGAGTGGACCGACTCATTCAACAATATGGCAAAAAGCCGCGACATACGGTTTGCGGTCGACGTGCAGCCCGATGCCGACTTCACTGTCGCAATCGACGTGGAGAAAGTGGAGCGGGTGATGTTCAACCTGATTTCCAACGCGTTCAAATATACGCAGCCCAACGGCGAGATACGCGTTTCGCTGGCGAAAGACGCTTCCGATATCGTAATCAGAGTGTCCGACACGGGAAAAGGCATCAGCGCGGAGGACCTGTCGCATATATTCGAACGCTTCTTCCAGGTCGACAAGATACACCCCAACGGCTCCGGTATAGGCTTGTCGCTGGCCAAGGCATTCATCGAGCTTCATCATGGCACTGTCGTCGCCGACAGCGAAGTAGGGAAGGGGTCGGTGTTCACGGTGCGTCTGCCTGTGCGGCATGTTGAAGGGGAGGTCGTGGTTTCGGCCTCGAGTATTTCATCTGATGATGTCAGTCTCGAGCTTGAAGAAGTCTCGGCCGCACCTGTGGAAATTGATAAGGACCGCACTGTAGTGCTTGTGATTGACGACAACCCCGACATACGATCTCTTATCGCCTCCGTGCTAAAGGATGAATACACCGTCATAGCGGCGTCAAACGGCATAAAGGGCATAAAGATGGCCACGAAATATGTGCCCGACCTTATTATATGCGATGTGATGATGCCACTGATGGACGGCCTCGAGTGTTGCCGCCGTCTGAAAAACGAGCAGGCCACTTCGCATATCCCGGTGCTTATGCTGACGGCATGCACGATGGACGAGCAACGCATCCAGGGCTACGAGTGCGGAGCCGACGGCTACCTGTCGAAGCCTTTCAACGCGCAGGTGCTCGTGGCACGTTGCCGCTCGCTGATCGATAACCGCAAGCGGGTGCAGGCAGTGTCGCGCATCGCGCCGAGGAAGGATGACGCGCCGGAGCCCGCGACCTACCCCGACGCCTGTGCTGCCGGACAGAGCGATATCGACAGCGATTTCTACAACCGGTTTGTCACCTTGGTGGAGAAAGAGATGTCAGACCCGAACATGTCGGTCGACAGCATTGCCGCTCGGATGGGGCTCGGACGCACGCAGTTCTACCGCAAGATAAAATCGCTGACCAACTATTCGCCTGTCGAACTGCTGCGCAACATGCGTCTCGCCAAGGCACGCGCGTTGCTGACGTCGACCGACAAGTCGGTGTCGGAAATCGCCTACGAGGTGGGCTTCTCCACTCCGGCCTATTTCGGCAAATGCTATAAGGACCGCTACGGCGAGACTCCCGGTGACATCCGCGCCCGCCTGCGCTCCACATAATCTTTACCATTCCGCTCCACATGAGGTTATAATGTTGCATCATATATCAAAATCAGTCACTTCGACGATTTTTGATAGATGATGCAACATTTTTGATACGGCATCTGATATTTTGATAATAGTTTTGCGTCACCAACCAAAACCGATGCAATAACTTTAACCAAAACTATAATCATGAAAAGACCAATCCTTTATGCCTTACTCCTGCTTATAGCAGTCATAAGTGCACAAGCGCAAAGCATCACAGTGCAGGGAACAGTGCTTTCAGCCACTGACGACGAGCCGCTGATCGGCGCGAGTATTATCCCTGTTCTGAAAGATGCTGTCGGCGTCACGACCGATTTCGACGGTAATTTTACTATTGTTGTTCCCGATGGCACTGACCTTAACGTGAATTATGTAGGCTTCAAGCCTAAAACAGTAAAGGCAGCTCCGCA
This sequence comes from uncultured Muribaculaceae bacterium, assembly GCA_947174635.1. GTDB lineage: Bacteria > Bacteroidota > Bacteroidia > Bacteroidales > Muribaculaceae > JAGBWK01. The sequence goes on along the minus strand of CAMWJS010000057.1, from coordinate 9,365 downwards.
GCTGACTGTTGTGCTTGAAGAGAATGCCGAACTTCTCGACGAGGTCGTGGTGGTAGGCTATTCGACTGAGAAAAAATCTGATTTGACGGGTTCGGTTTCCGTAGTCAAGATGAAAGATGTGGCCGATACCCCGACCGGAAATGTAATACAGTCGCTGCAGGGCCGCGTGGCCGGTATGACCGTCACCACCGACGGTACGCCCGGCGGTCTGAGCACCGGAACTTCAATCCGTGGCGCTTCGTCGTTCCGCGGAGATGCCAACGGCCCGCTCTACGTGATTGACGGCGTTATGACGCGCGAGAACCCCGGCACTATCCTCAACAGCAATGATGTCGAGTCAATCCAGGTGCTCAAGGATGCCGCATCGGCCTCGATATACGGCGCCCAGGCTGCCAACGGTGTCATTATCATAACCACCAAACGCGCGAAAGCCGGTGAGGCTCATGTGACCTTCGACGCCACTCTCACCGCCCAGACCTACAACAGCGGCCTCGACCTGCTTGACGCCTACCAGTGGGGCGATGTATATTGGTCGGCCTACAAATATGCTCACAACGGCGCCACTCCCTCGTCGGCTGTCTACGGCAACGGTGCCACCGCACAGCTTATGAGCTACAAGAACCTCAATGGCGCTGACGTGCTTCCGCAGACCACTGACTGGGAAAAGGAGATACACCGCACGGCTCTCATGCAGACCTACAGCATCGGTCTCTCCAAAGGTTCGGAAAACGGTTCGTCATCGTTCTCGCTCAGCTGGCTCGACCATGACGGCATCGTCAAGGGTTCCGATTTCAAGCGTGTCAACTCGCGTTTCAGCTCCGACTACGGATTTCTCAACAACAGGCTCAAAGCCGGAGGTAATCTTGCCGTCAACTGGTGGCGTGCCCATTATATGCCCGACGGTGCGGAAGAAAATGCCGTCAAGCAGCATCCTGCCAAAGCGGTATATGATGTCACAGGCGAATACGTCGACCAGATCAACGACGTGCTCGGCGACGCTCCCAACATGATGCGTCTCATTGAGAACAATCAAGGCAACAAGCATGAATACTGGCGTGTGTTCGGTAACGCTTATCTCCAGATTGAGCCGGTTAAGAATCTTATCGTAAAGACCAATTTCGGTGTAAACTACTACAACGAGACCAACAAGACATTCGAACCTGCCTATCTGCGCGACGATGTCAACAAACTCACACAGTCCACCGGCAAGAATGTCGACTGGGTATGGACCAACACCGCTCAGTACAATATCGACCTTGGCAAGAACTCTATCATGGCTCTTGCCGGTGTCGAGGCCAAAAGATACCATAATGAAAGTTTCTTCGGCTACGGTACCGGCCTTGAGATAGAAGACCCCAACTACCTGTATCTCGGCAATGTCACCGCCAACAAGAATGTGGGTGCCGGCGCATCAAACTATTCGATGTTTTCAGGCTTCGGTAAACTCAACTACGCCTACGACAACAAATACCTTGCTTCTTTCACTATACGCCGCGATGCATCGTCGCGCCTTTCCAAAGACCACAACTACGACTGGTTCCCCTCGATTTCTCTCGGATGGCGTATATCGCAGGAAGATTTCATGTCGGCGACACGCGGATGGCTCTCCGACCTCAAGCTGCGCGGTTCGTGGGGCATCAACGGAAATGACCTTATCGACAATGAAGCTTTCTACGCCAAATATCTGATGAGCCTCGACCGCGGTTCCTACAACATGAACGGCGACGGCGTGACTCTCTCGCCCGGTGCCTACCGCATACGCACCACAAATCCTGACCTGAAATGGGAAAAGACTTATCAGACCAATGTCGGTATCGACGCCGGATTCCTCTCCAACCGTCTGACAGTGTCACTCGACTACTTCCATAAGGAGACCAAGGATATGCTCGTGGAGAAACCTTACATCGCAACCATCGGCGAGGGCGGCTACTGCTGGTACAATGGCGGCGAGATGACCAACAAGGGCTTCGAGGCGCAGATCGACTGGCGTTCGACAGTGGGACGTGACTTCTCCTACAATATCGGTCTCAACCTGAGCGTACAGAAGAACACTGTCACCGACCTCCTCGACGATATCTACTACAGCTATGGCGGCGGTTATGCCGGACATTCTCTCGTAGGACAGGCTCTCGGTTCATGGATGGGCTTCAAGACCGACGGCGTGTTCCGCACCCAGGCCGAGGTCGACGAATACTGCAGCAAATACACCGTAGAGTTCGGACGTCCCGCTGTAGGCCGTGTGAAATATGTCGATGCCGACGGCGACGGAAAAATCAACTACAACGACCGCACATGGCTCGGCTGCGACCTCCCCAAAGCACAGTTCGGTCTCAATCTCGGCGCAACCTGGAAAGGCTTCGACCTGAGCATGTTCTTCTCGTCGATAATCCGCGACGCTTTCAACAACTCGAAATATTATACCGATCTCTTCCAGTGCTGGAACGGCAACCACGGCAAGTCGCTGCTTGAGGCCGCCAACGCCTACGAGCGCTATCTCCAGACCGGCTATTACGACTGCGATACCCCCGCGCCGACCACCGACAACAGCAACAACGAGCACGAAGTGTCGGAGTTCCATATCGAGAACGGTTCGTTCCTGCGCATGAAGACCCTCACGCTGGGCTACACGCTTCCTGAAAACCTGCGCCGCACGCTCCATCTGAGCAACGCCCGCATCTACTTCCAGGCGCAGAACCTATTCACTATAACCAACTATTCGGGCGCCGACCCCGAAGGTCTGGGCTATCCCTACGCTTTGCCCCGCTCTTACACGGTAGGCATCCAGTTCGGCTTCTAATCAATAATAAGTAACCTTCAATCCGATTAACAATGAAACTTAACAACATAATATTGACTCTGGGCTGTGCCGCGATGCTGGTTGGCTGCAGCGACGATTTTCTCGAAAACAAGCCGCAAGGCAGCCTCTCCGACGGAGTCATGAACTCCACCGAGGCCATCGACCTTCTTGTCAACTCGGCATACGCCGGACTTACCGGTTTCACCAACGAACAGGGCGACCCCTGGGTGCGTCCCACATCCAACTGGAGCTTCGGCGAAGTCCGTGCCGACAATGCCTACAAAGGTGGCGGCGGCGAGGGCGACCTCTGGGACGTGCATGCGATGGAGACTTTCCAGGTGCAGTCGAACAACGGCAACATCGACGGCAAGTGGTTCAACCTCTACAGTCTTATATCGCGCTGCAACGCCGCTCTGCGGGTGCTCAATGACGCCGACGAAAATGTGGTGACTGTCAAGGCATCGCGCATCGCCGAGATGAAAGTGCTCCGCTCTCACTTCTACTTCGAACTGGTACGCCTCTTCAACAAAATTCCCTACATGGACGAAAACCTGCCCACTTCGGAGTATGTCAACGTGCCCAACGATGAGTTTACACGCGAACAGCATCTGGCCCGCATCGCCGACGAACTTATCGAGGCTTCCAAATCACTGCCTGAACGCCAGGCCGAGGTTGGCCGTATCAACCGAAACATCGCTCTGGCCTATGCTGCAAAGGTAAAACTCTATCAGGCCTACGAACAGGACCCCACTACCCACGCCGTAATCAACATCGACAAGGCGTTGCTTCGTGAGGTTGTCGAACTGATCGACCAGGTAAACGGCTACAGTCTGCTTTCCGACTTCCAGGGGCTCGACCTTGTAGCCAATGAGAACGGTTCGGAATCGGTGTTCGCCATACAGTATTCGATGAACGACGGTTCGGGCGACGCCGGCCGTGTCAACTGGAGCAATCTGCTCAACTCTCCCGGTGGCAACAGCCCTTACCACGGCGACGGTTTCTTCCTCCCCTCGCAGGACCTTATCAACGCTTACCAGACCGACGAAAACGGACTCCCCGTGTTCGACTACCAGTCGCGTCCCGACTATGCGGTCGTTACCTTTATCGACGACGAGCACCAGACGCTGAGCAACACCGAGCCCAATGTCGACCCGCGCCTCGACTTCGTTGTCGGCCGTCCGACCATCACCTACAAGACCTATCGTACCACACCCTGCCAGTCGTGGGTGCGCGACCGAGGTGTCTACGGTCACAACTGCGCCAAGCGTTTCTGGGTGTCGCCCGAGTCGCCCGACATGTATCAGGGCTGGCCGTGGGGAGCATCGCAGCTCAACTGGCAGATAATACGTTATGCCGACCTGTTGCTCTACAAAGCCGAGGCTCTTATTGAGATAGGCGGTGACGGTCTCGAAGAAGCCCGCGCGCTCATCAACCAGGTGCGTGCCCGTGCCATGAACAGCGAGTATGTCAAGGACTTCAACGACCCCTCTAAAGATGCCGCAAACTATAAAATCGGACTGTATCCTGCCGCCGGGTGGACTCAGGACTATGCCCGCAAGGCACTCCGCACCGAGATGCGTCTGGAGAAAGCTCTCGAAGGCGAACGCTACTTCGACCTTGTGCGCTGGGGAGTTGCCAAGGATGTGATGACGGCCTATTTCAATGCCGAAAAAGACAACCGCATCTACTATCAGGACGCCACATTCGACGCCGGCGAAGAATACTATCCGATACCTGTGGCACAATACAACTTCTCGCTCGGCAAGTACACCCAGAATCCCGGATACCCCGCATTCTGATTCATGTATAAACACAAGAAAGAGGGTAAAGCTGCCGTACACATTTCCAAGCGGTTTGTTATCGAAGCAATACCGGTTCGTTATTGCAGAAATAGTGGCCGGTCATCGATGAAACATTAAACCGCCGGAATATAAAGCAGCTTCGCAGCTCCCGCTTTCACATAACTCAAATCCGCGACTGTCAGTCGGCACAACATGCTACCGACAGCCGCGGATTTTTGCTATTAGTTCATCCAATCAGGTTTCATTCCACAAAAATAGTTCTTTTCTACAATTTTATTTGGCGAAAACCAATTGCGACAGGATGGTGTAGGGGTCAGTCGGGATGAATGGCGGTTTTGATTACGTTGTCGGCTTTGTCAGCGAAGATGGTATAGGCTTCGCCGATGCGGCTCAGCGGATAGCGGTGGGTGATGAGGTGGCTTGTGCGGATTCTGCCCTCCGATATCAGCTGCATTATTATGTCGCAGTCGCAGGCGTCGACACCTCCGGTCTTGAATGTCAGGTTCTTGCCGTACATGTCGGGAAGCGGTAAAGTCTGAGCCGACTCGTAGAGGGCAACAATCGTTACTATGGCGTTTGGCCGGGCGCGTTCCCACGCCATGCGGAATGTATCTTCGCTTCCTGCAACCTCAATCACGCGGTCGGCGCCGCGGCTGTCGGTCAGATTGCCGAGCACGTCGCTGCACTCCTGTGGCGCGACAACGACGGTTTCGGGATAGTGCTCATGCACGAACCGCCGTCGCACCTCATCGCTTTCGCAGACTACGATATGGCGCGGACGGTAGAGCCTGACGCATTCGAGGGTGCATAACCCTGTCGGTCCGGCTCCGATGATTAGCACGGTATCCTCTTCCGTTATTTCCGATATTTTTGCCGCCCAATAGCCCGTGGCGAGAATGTCGCCCACGAAAAGGGCTTCCTCGTTGCTGACATTGTGGGGAATAGGGGTCAGCCCATTGTCGGCATAGGGCACGCGGACATATTCGGCCTGTCCTCCGTCGATGCGGCATCCGAGATGCCACCCGCCCGATGTGCAGTTGTTGACGTAGCCGCGCCGGCAGTAGAAGCAGTCGCCGCAAAATGTCTCGACATTGACCGCGACCCTGTCGCCAGGCTTGACTTTCGTGACGCCGCTACCCGTGGCTTCCACCACGCCGACCATCTCATGTCCTACGGTAATGCCGCTTCGGGCTTGCGGCACGGCGCCGTGGAGTATGTGCAGGTCGGATGAGCAGATGCTTGCAAGTGTTATCCTTATCACGGCATCATCAGTATCGATAATTGAGGGTTTTGGTTTGTCAATCAGTTCAAACCGTCCCGCTCCGGTATATGTCAAGGCTTTCATTTTGCAGATAGTAGAGGCGTCAGTCTTTTTGTTCAAAACCGACAGGATTGTTCATGATTGCGATGTGATTGTCAGCAAGGCCGAGCAGCGAAATGATTTCGGCGGATTTCATCGTGGCGCGTGGCACGGTGGCCAATCCAAGTCCGGCGCAGGCCAGCGATATGTTCTCGCTGACGATTCCTGCATCGACTGAGGCCATCATTATGGCGCGCTCATCGACATTGCCGAATTTTGTCATGTCGGCAATCATGACGAGGCTGAACGGAGCGTCGTTGACAAAATCCTGGCCCGCGGCAACAAGATTGCGGTAATCACCGTCGACGACATGTCTCAGCGAATGCGTGGCGGGAAGATATTCGCTCACACCTTTGCGGTCAAAGACAAACAGCCGGATTTCCTGAAAGTTGCGGCACGATGGGGCAGTCAGACGGCCATCCTGACGGTTTTGTCCCATTGCGGCCCACAGCAGGTTGCCCATATCCTGTAGCGACAGTTCCCTGTCGGCGAATTTCCTGATGGATTTGCGTTGTGCGAACGCCTCCATCATCTCCGTCCCCGCAGTCATATCGGCAGCCGGCAATGCGATATCGCTATTCTCAGCCATCAACGATAGACTTGAAAAAGCTATCGCTCCCAATATCAATAATCTCTTTATCATAACATAGAAGTGTTTTCTCTCATTCTCTTTTATTGTTAATACGGTTTAAATCCAGACGCTTTCTAAGTCGCTCACAGGAATTTAATTGTATCCAGAGCCATCGCCGCAGTCGGAACCATACTTCGAGCTACTGTTGTGATATTGCCATCCGGAGCCGTCGAGTGGATTATATCCGAGATGAGAAGTCCGGGTCAGCTTTCTGTCTAACGCACGTTCTTCTTCACGCTCACATTTCTTGATAAACTTACTGTTATAGCGATTCCAAGTTGCAAGGTTTTCACGCATTATCCTCTTTTTATGTGCATCGGCAATCGCTCCGGCTCGAGACCACAGATACAGCCATTTCCAAAAACTCCTGCGACGTTTCATAATAGCATTGTCTTAGGCCATAAATATAGCGATTTTTATTCAAATGATTCATCATTGCGAATAAAATATTAAATCATTATTCAGTAAATTACAATTACAAAGCTACAAGTAAATTACAAAGAAAAAGCAGTCAGACTTTCATCTAACTGCTTGATTTTCTGCAATCCCGCCTGGAGTCGGATAATATCGTCGTAACTAAGTTGTTTTCAGAATATTGTAATCCTCATCATCGAAGAAGCTTAATAAATCCACCATATCATTGCGATAAGAGATATTAGGTCTACGGTTAAAATGTATGGATGGAGCGCCCATAATGTATGGTCTAATATCATAATGAATGAATTTTTCCCCCTTTATTATAATAGTATCAATGGACCTGATTGTTCCACAAATGAAATGAATATTGTGTCCACCGATACGAATGATAGCAGTATTGCTTGTCATAAGACGCGGGTCAATAATCCAAGTTACATAAAAAGGTTTTCGCCTGATATACATTTTAACCGGAGAGGAATCAATAGTCAATGGAATTTTTGGAGTAGTACCATAAATACCTCCTATATAGATGCACATTGTTCCTATTATATTATTTTTAGTTAATGCTGTTTTGTTTAAGAGGCTATCAAGATCAACTATTTCTTTATTATTAAGTACAGATTGAAATAATTGAAAATAGTACTCCCTCAAAAAAGCCGCGCCACCGCCTGCGAAGAAATTTAATGGCGATATAACTCTATTGGGGTAATCTTTATTAAGCTTGATATCATTAACAAATCCAGACGGCAATAATATTTCATTTTCTATAAGATAATCTGTTAATTCAACTTTAGGAATGCAACTATGTGTTTGAATACATAAGTCAAAAATGCGCTCAATATTACAATATTCTATATGAGAATATATTCCATTGATACATGCCTTGATGGAATTATGTTTTTTGACATCTTTTTCCCATTTTGTTTTTGCTTGTATAATCTGTTTTTGAGTTAATTTTGATGTTAATCCAATACCTTCACGGTGGGCTAAATCGTGGTCGGCAGGACAAAGGACTGCTAAATTTGAATAACTGTTATCTTGAGTTATGGAATATGAATTAATGTGATGTATCACATAACCATCACTTTTAACACCCTTGCATACACAACAAACGTAATTATTGTTTTCGAGTAATTCGTTTAGCACATCATTGGGTATTGGTTGGCGTATGAGTAAATTTTTGAGATAATGTACCTCATTCGCATCAAGACCATATATAGAAATCAGATCTTTAGAAGGTAATGTTTTTATGCTTGAAATAGAGAGGTTTAGGTTTATGAGTCTGCTGGCAAGCTCAGTATTTATACCATATCTAAGATATGTATCTAATACTTTCATGGGATTAAATTAATAGAGTTTGGCAATTCAGGATGCTTTTCAGTTGTATTGTTGTTCTTTTCCATTCGATCTTTTCTTCTTGGTTGTTGGAGATTACAAGCAAGTTGTCGCAGTGGAGTTCTTCAGCGGCTTCTATGAGGGCGTCGAGCTCGCGTTTGCGGGTTTTTTCGGAGGCCATGTCGTAGCAGACTTGGATTAGTTGCTCTACTTTTGCGCCTTTGCGTGTCACGAAGTCAATCTCTTTATCGTTGCGGGTACGGTAATAGAATAGCGTTTGACCGGGGATATAGCCACGACGCAGGAGTTCTACAAACACTTGGTTTTCCAACAAGCGACCAAGATTTTCACTAAGATTGAACGCTGTGCTTTGCACAAAACCGTTGTCAACGACATATACCTTTTTCGGAGCCTTGTTCATCAGTTTTAGCTTGTTGTTGAATCGCGGCAAATAGAAGAACAGATAAGGCTCGTTGAGATAGTCGCAGAATTTCTTTGTTGTCGCAACGCTTGACAGCCCCAATTCTCCGGCAAGTTCGTTGGCAGAAATCGGATTGCAGAAATTTGACAACAGATAGGTGGCAAGGTTGTATAGGTCGGTCGTATTCCTAACGTTGTGGCGTTTGGCGACATCTTTCAGCAATATTGAATCAAACAGGGTGGAAAGATAATTCTTGGTTATGCCACGAGCAGGGATTGTTTCAGGATATCCGCCATTACGCATATAGTCGTCAGCCAGCACTATTGCCTGTGCCGCCTGTTCCTCGCGGTCCGGGCTGATATTTTTCCACCTCATGGTTTCATCAAGACTGAAAGGCAACATCTCAATCTGGAGATAACGTCCTGTCAGCACAGTCGCCATCTCACTGCTCAACATATTGGCATTGCTTCCTGTGATTATCAGATTCTTTCCCTGGCGATACAGCTTGCTTACCCACAAATCCCAATCCGGAAGATTCTGAATTTCATCAAGCAGCATAAAATCATAATCGGGATAGACATCATCAAGAGCCGACATTGCCA
>CAMWJS010000056.1 GCA_947174635.1 uncultured Muribaculaceae bacterium | reverse complement strand
AAGGAATGTAGCGAGCTACATGACTGATGACGAGATAGAAAGCGGCAGAAAAGACCCCGACAGAATATTAAAATAATGAGAATGGTTGGTATAAAATAATTTTTAAACAGTTACTTATGGCTACAAAACCTACATCCTCCACCAAGGCCACCGTGAAGTCGGCAGCCAGATTGGGAGTCGGCACCCTGATGATAATGAACATCGTGGCCGTAGTCTCTCTGCGTGGACTACCGGCTGAAGCCGTCTACGGCATGAGTTCGGCCTTCTATTATCTTTTCGCCGCACTCGTATTCCTCATCCCAGTATCGCTTGTCGCCGCCGAGCTCGCATCTCTCTTCCCCTACCAGCAGGGCGGTATGTTCCGCTGGATTGGAGAAGCCTTCGGCAGCAAACTCGGATTTCTGGGTATATGGCTGCAATGGGTCGAGAGCACAATATGGTTCCCGACAGTGCTTACATTCGGCGCCGTGTCGCTTGCATTCATAGGCATGGACCACGTCGCCGACTCACATCTGGCAGCCAATAAATTCTACACCATCGCCGTTGTCCTCGCCATCTACTGGATTGCAACCCTCATCTCAATGAAGGGTCTTGGCTGGGTCGGTAAAATATCGAAAATCGGAGGTATGGTCGGCACCATCATCCCCGCCGGCATACTTGTGGTGTGCGGTGTCGTATTCCTTGCCACCGGAGGCCACTCGCAAATGGACTTTCACGGCGATTTCTTCCCCGACCTTTCCAACTTCGACAATATAGTCCTCGCAGCCTCGATATTCCTTTTCTATGCAGGCATGGAAATGTCGGGCGTCCACGTACGTGACATCAAAAACCCCACCGTCAACTACCCTAAAGCTGTATTCGGCGGTGCCCTTGTCACAGTGCTGATATTCGTGCTCGGCACCTACGCGCTCGGCATTATAATCCCGGGCAAGGATATAAATCTCGTACAAAGCCTTCTCGTCGGATTCGACAACTATTTCCAGGCCTTCCACATGAACTGGTTCACCCCCATCATAGCCATAGCGCTGGCAATGGGCGTGCTGGCAGGAGTGCTGACCTGGGTGGCAGGCCCCTCGAAAGGTGTGTTCGCCGTAGGTCAGGCAGGCTATCTGCCCCCCTTCTTTCAGAAGACCAACAAAGCCGGTGTGCAGAAGAATATCCTTCTCATCCAGGGCGGAGCCGTGACACTGCTTTCGTTGCTGTTCGTCGTGATGCCCTCGGTCGAGAGCTTCTACCAGATACTCTCGCAGCTCACCGTACTCCTCTACCTCATCGCCTACCTGCTGATGTTCGCATCGGTGATACGTCTGCGTTATTCGATGAAAAACGCCAAGCGCCCCTTCCGCATCGGTTCCAAAGGCAACCTGCTGCTGTGGATTGTGGCCGGCATCGGATTTCTCGGTTCGCTTCTGGCATTCGTGCTCAGCTTCTTCCCGCCCGACCAGATTGCAATGGGCTCGAAAACCGTATGGTACGCCGTTCTGTTCGGAGGTGTCGCCCTGTTTGTGATACTGCCGTTTATAATCCTGGCATTCCGCAAACCGTCCTGGGTCAACCCCAAGAGCGATTTCGTACCCTTCCACTGGCAGACTGACCCTAAATCACAGGCTCTACTGAATGCCGCCCAGGAAGCATACGAAGCCAAAGAAGCCGCAAAAGAGGCCGCCGAAACCACTCCGGTTCCTACCACGGAAAGCAATTCGGACTCCTCCCGATAACGCTCCGTCTAAGAGATTGTCTAAATTCCCGCTCAACGTGAAGCCACACACCCATCATAGCGCACGTGTGGCACGCAGGATTTCGCGTTTGCCGTTTGCGGGCCCGGGAAGACGTTCCACAGTGAAGCCGGCCGACTGGAGCCGACGGCGTATGACTCCTTTGGCGCAGTAGGTGGTGAGCATTCCTCCCGGAGCCATTGAAGAATATAGCTTATCGATTATCTCTTCGCTCCACATCTCGGGCTGTTTTTCAGGTGCGAACGCGTCATAATATACGGCATCTATATTGGCCGGCAATTCCATTTCAAGGAAATTGCCGGCTATTTTTATCAGCGTAAAGTAAGGATTGATGACCACCTCCCTGCCCCACTCCGCCCGGTTGACGGCCGCATAGTACGGCGTCAGACTGTCATAACCGAGCATATCGGCGGTGGCGACATCAAGAGGATGCAGTTCGACCGAGATGTAGACCGTTGGGATCTTATCTCGCAAAGCGGCCTCCGCCGTAAGCGCGGCATTCAACCCTGTGCCGAACCCTACTTCAAACACCCTGACATCTTCGCCACGTCGCGCGGCCTGGCGCCAGCATTGGTCGATATACACGTGCAGGCTCTCGGCAAGCGCTCCCTTTGTAGAGTGATAATGCTCGTCAAGAGCTGAGATATAAAGCGTAGCCGAACCGTCGTCCGTACGCTCCACTGTCAGCTCCCTGCCGCTGTCCGTTGTTGAAATCATGAGAGGTGTTCGGCTTTTTTCTTTTCGAGGAATTCATTGATGCCGCACAGGTGCTCGCGCACGCGCCCGTCGCCGAATTCATATACCTTGGTGACAAGTCCGTCAAGGAAGTCGCGGTCGTGGCTGACTACGATGAGCGTACCGTCAAAGTCACGCAACGCCTGCTTGAGTATATCTTTTGTTTTCAAGTCGAGATGGTTGGTCGGCTCGTCGAGTATAAGCAGGTTGATGGGCTCAAGGAGGAGCTTTATCATGCACAGACGCACGCGCTCCCCACCTGACAGCACTTTTACCTTTTTCTGATTTTCCTCGCCGCCGAACATGAACGCCCCCAGCAGATTGCGTATCTGAAGCCTGACATCACCAACGGCAATATCGTCTATGGTCTGGAACACGGTCAGTTCCTCGTCGAGCATCGCCGCACTGTTCTGCGCGAAGTAACCGATGCGCACGTTATGGCCCAGTGTAAGCGCTCCGTCATGGGTTATTTCCTTCATTATAGCCTTCACCATGGTCGATTTTCCCTCGCCGTTGCGGCCGGCAAAAGCCACTTTATCCCCGCGCTCGATGGTAAACGACGCGTTTTCAAACACACGCTTGCCGTCGTACGATTTACCCACACCCTCGGCTATGACAGGATAATTGCCGCTTCGCGGACACGGAGGGAATTTAAGCCGCAGTGCCGACGTATCTTCCTCATCCACCTCGACAATCTCAAGTTTCTCAAGCCATTTCACCTTACTTTGCACCTGATAGGTCTTGGAGTAAGTACCCTTGAAACGTTCGATAAATTCGCGGGCCTCGGCTATCTGTTTCTGCTGGTCGTCATATTGTTTCTGCTGTTGCTGGCGACGCTCCTTGCGCAGCTGCAGATAGTGGCTGTATGTCGCCTTGTAGTCATAGATACGGCCAAGCGTCACCTCGATGGTGCGCGTGGTGATATTGTCGATGAAACGGCGGTCGTGGCTGATTACAACCACTGCCATCTGGCTGTTTATGATAAAATCTTCAAGCCACCCTATCGACTCGATGTCAAGATGATTGGTCGGCTCGTCAAGCAACAGCACATCAGGCTTTTTGAGGAGCAGCTTGGCAAGCTCGATACGCATGCGCCAACCGCCCGAAAATTCACTTGTCGGACGATTGAAGTCGCTGCGCTTGAATCCGAGACCTAAAAGCGCCTTTTCGACATCCTCCTCAAAATGGGTCATGTCAATCGAGTAAAACTTCTCGCTCACCGTAGCCACTTTCTCTATAAGAGCCATATAGTCATCGCTCTCATAATCGGTGCGTGTGGCAAGTTCGGCATTCATCGCGTCGATTTCGGCCTCCATCTCATGTAGATGGGCGAAAGCCTGCGATGCCTCCTCAAACACAGTGCGCCCGTCTTCAGTCATCAGATGCTGCGGCAGATAGCATATAGTGCAATCGCGCGGAGCCGAAACCGAACCTCGCGTGGCGGCACGTTCGCCGGCCAGTATTTTAAGCAGTGTGCTTTTGCCTGCACCGTTCTTGCCCATCAGGGCAATGCGGTCCTTGGGATTGATGACAAAAGAAACATCTTTGAAAAGGGTCGTACCCCCGAACTCCACGGTAAGAGCGTCAATTGATACCATATAAAAAAGCGTTGTATAAATCAGAGTGCAAAGGTAGCGTTTTTTCCCGTTCAATCCAACCGGCCGCACCACCCACCCATCTCCGGTAATCACTTTTACCGACACCAAAGACTGTAACCCACCTCTTCTTTTTCAGAATTAATTAATATATTTGCAGATGGAAGCTTCCTTGAAAAGCTACGTCATATAATCTGTTTATGAAAACAACCAACGAAAATAAAATCGCCATCCAGAATACAATTGATAAAAATTGTGACCGGTTATACATGCCGATAGAGAACCGCATACTGACACTTCGCGGAAAGCAGATAATGATAGACCGTGATTTAGCGGAATTATACGGCGTTGATACCAAGAGGCTTAACGAACAGGTCAAACGTAACATCGAACGCTTCCCCGACCATTTCAGATTTCAACTTTCACATCAGGAGAAAGAGGAACTGGTCGCAAATTGCGACCGGTTCAATAGCCTCAAGCATTCATCAGTCAAACCGTTTGCCTTCACCGAGCAGGGCGTTGCAATGCTGTCTGCCGTACTGAAAAGCGAGACAGCAATCCATACGAGCATCCGCATCATCGACGCATTCGTCGCCATGCGAAACTTTTTGATGAACAATGCCTCCATTTTTCAACGGATAGAGCGTATTGAATTGAAGCAGTTAAAGACTGATGAAAAAGTAGATGCGATTTTTGACAAATTAAATAACCGTAAAGAACCTGCTCAGGGGATTTTCTTTGACGGACAGATCTTTGATGCGTATGCATTTGTAGCCGACCTCATCCGCAATGCCGGCCAAAGGATTATTGTGATTGACAACTATGTCGACGACTCAGTGCTCGTGCAGCTCTCAAAAAGAAAAGCCGGCGTGACAGTCGACATCTACACCGGACAGCCTACCCGCCAGCTCCGGCAGGATATAGAGCGCCATAACGCCCAATATCCCGGAGTGACACTTCACCGCTACTCAAAAGCCCACGACCGGTTCCTGATAATCGATGAAACAGTCTACCACATAGGCGCATCATTGAAAGACCTCGGCAAAAAACTCTTCGCTTTCTCAAAAATGGACATCATGACCGGCTCACAGCTCCTGACAGGTATCCACACCCCATAGAAGAAAAATAAAATACATCCAAAAGATGTGTTGTAAAATCAAAGTGGGTGTTGCAGAACTCAGAGAACTGCCTCCAAAATGTAGGGACGCACGGCTCGTGCGTCCGCCAATAATCTGATTATCAGGTGTTACAAGCGGACGCACGAGCCGTGCGTCCCTACAATATGAAGTTCTGCAACACCCTCTTTAATTCTGCGACACCCTTCAGTTGTCAACCAATATATCAGCCTCGTAGGGGCGTCTTTAATCGCCCCCGCGAGGCTATCATCTAACCATTCTATTCAAATACAAGCATTGACCAATAACGCAATGACGGAACCGTAACCGTGACAGCATTTCCCTGCTGCTCAAAAGGAAGCTCTACCGGCACACACGCATCGCTGTCAGGCGAAGCCACCCATACGCGCGATACCATCCTGTCCACATCAATGCTCAGACTGATATCTGATATAAGTTCCGGCTCAGGCTGGTCGGCATTGATATCTCGCCAGCTCAACGAATTCACTTTGCGGAAATTCAGCAGATGATACACGAGCTGACCTTTCTGCGTCTCTGTCCCGCGCACTACGATCCTGCGCGGCTGCGGACCTTTCTGATAGTTCCACACACTCACGGCCGGAGTATCCCCCATCGGTGTGATATTCGGCGTAAGCTCCCGCTTGGTGTCGTAAATCAGCGTTTCGTATGCAGTGGCGAAGTCATAATACCTTGTTATAGATTCCGTAAGCCCCGCACCGATACGCAGATTGGTATTGGGAAAATACTCATTACAAAGCATATTGCCCCCCGAACCCAATTCAAGATGTCCGGCACCGAGAGCGAAGATGCATGCATCCGTAAGCAATACACCGTGCGGATTGAACTCCTTGCCCCAGTTGTTTTTGCCATACTCATAGTTCATGTAGTTGGCAAACACCGTGCGCACCGTGTTGCCCGAGGCATTATTGTTGTCAAACACAATCCAGTACAGATCCATGAACGAATGCGTATCGGCCCAGCATTCATTGTAGCATACGTCAATCACGCCGGATGAAGCAATGCCCCATGCTCCGTATTTCGACACACTGTTCATGATAAGTCTCTTGTCAGGATGTCCGTTTTTAAGAGCCTTGAGCAGTGATGGAAATCTGTCGCAAAGATTGAAGCGGTTGCCCCAATAGTCGTATGTGTCATCGCCGCGGTATCCTACCTGGTCTACCTGAAAACCGTCGAAATCGAGATTGTCATATACCTCGCGGTTGCGCCCTACCAGATAAGCCTGCCACCCGGCGTTTCCAGGGTCAACGAACGATATGTCGCTCTTCCAGTCGCTTGGCAAAGTGTGATAATCCTTTTGCGAATGATTGCCGTCACGGTAATAATACCATTCCTCCTTCACGCCGTCGGCCGCCGCACCGGCTTTCTCCAGCGCCCCGAAACCGAGATTGTAGAAAAACGACTCCATATTGAACGCGTGCTGCACCTCGATATTTTTCTTAACCACATCCAGCGACACCTCCCTGCGGGCTATGTCCGTATAGACTGCATCGCCGCAATAAGGCTTGTGATGGCTCAGGTGCCAGTCCTGAAACTGCACGGCATTGATATGGCGGCGATTGAGAAACGCTATATCTGCTGTAATTCCGTCAAGCCGCCACGGCTCATACCATGCCGTATAACCGTAACGCGGAAAACGTTTCCAGTCCGACGACACATCCACTCCGATTGAGCCGTGGATATGCTCGTTGCCGTCGGCATCAAGTGAATAGACATCTACGAGATACCCCTCGAAATCATCGGCCGGAGGAGTCCACCCCCACCATTCCTGTACTAAAGGATGCTCTTCAATGACATCAACGCCACGGCGGTAACGCACCGTCGCACCAGGCACATCCCTGAATTTCGAAGCCTGTATCCACACCTCCTGTCCGGGCACATACCGGGCCTTGTCGGTCCAGAGGTCAAACTCGTCAATCGACGACACATCCGCCGGACGTTTTATTTCTCGCGATACATCTATTTTATCCGGCGACTCAAGAAGCTGTGAATAGGCATTTTCGTCATTGCCGAGGTCTTTGTTTCCTGCCGGACCCAGTCGCAAAGGTGCGTCCCCCGCTCCCTTGTCCGAAACGCAGAAGTACATCCCGTCAGCCACATTAAGCGTAGCTACATGGAAACTTCCGTCCGACATGGCGGACATCGGCACAGTCGACGCCGGTGGCCACTGTATATTTTTATCTCCCGTGGCTATCTCAAGAGCCTGGGCGCTGACAATATTGGCGACCGTCAGCATGGCCGGAACTATGAGCAGTCTGCAAAATATTTTCATCTTACAATGAGTTTAAATGTTTTTAAATCAACCACTACGATATATATGCCGGGAGAAACCGACGTGCGCGCCGACGTGGATATGACACGGCCATAGACATCGGCAACGGAAACATGCTCATACTCGCCGCAAACCGTGATATCACGCCCCTCGACCGAGACTCTGACCTTCGGATCTTCAGTCATATTTTCCACTCCGGAGACATTCAGCATTGCCGACACCGACGGAACATTGCCGCTGAAATCCGCCAGCACATTATAATTTCCGGTCTGGCCCACCGTATAACTGTTACCGAGCATGGGAGCGACATTGTGCGTGGCACCCGACGATATGTCGACATCTGCATTCGGACTGAAACAATTCCCGTCCGCGCATGCCTCATCTGAATATAGCTTGTAATAATTCCCGCTTTCCATATACACCTGCCCGGAAAACTGTTCGCCATTGGCCTGCAACGGTGTTACCTTGCCGTCAAGCGAACACACGAACAACCGCTTCGGCACCGCTCCGAAATAGAGATGACGTCCGTTGCGGTCGGCCGCTACAACATAACGTCCCGGAGCAGCCGTGAATGCTCCCGCCAGAGAAGGGCCTGCCTGCGCGGATACTGTCACCGAGGGCTCCTGCAGATTGAACCGCAGCGTATACCGTCCGCTACGCGGCACAATGAATTTATGGTCGTCCTCTCCGTTGACGTTGTATACCAGGCGGTGGTAACCGTCAGTGAATGCCTCGTTGTAGGATGGAGCATTGTAGCACGGCGACCAGTTGTTACCGGCAAGAAACTTTATTTCTCCCGCCTGAAGCAATCCTGTCCATTCCACTACGCCCTCATCATCGGCAAATACCGGAATATTCTGCGATGGACTGCTCCATCCGCGCACTGCCGTTCCTACCATCAGCATGACCGGACGACGGAACGAGACCGTCATGGGATTGGATGACATGTTGGCGATGATACGGCATTCGCCGGCCTCTGGATTCCAGAACTTGAAATCATAACGTCCCTGCCCCGAGGAATTGTCGACCAGCGTATACTTCTGCCCCGATTCTACGCGCTGGTTTTCATTCTCGGCCACGAGCGATGAATCGTAATCGCCGAGGCGGTTGAGGAATTTGAACTCTCCTTCTCCGAGATAGCCCTCCCAGATGAAAGTACCATAACCTATCGAAACCATCTCCTCGGGCAGGTCTGCAGTCCACTCGCCGGCAGTTGCCGCAGGACCGACAATATAGAGATGATTCATATCGACAGCCGCGGCACTCGCGGCTATCGACATAGTTATAAACAGTTGTAAAAATCTCATTATACGGTTATTGGGTGGATGCTGTTGAAGCAATTGGACATACTTTTAAAATATCAGTTTCTGAGCTTTTCCGCCGGCCACCTTGATTACCATAGCGCCCTTTTCAGGATTGGCCACACGCACACCCTGCATGTTATAGTAGACCGCGTCGGCCGATTCGTCGGCCTCTATTTCATCTACACCCGCCGATGCCGAAATGATGCGGATTGTATTGTCGGCGGTATTGGCTGTGACATTATATTTCCCGGCGGTTGTGATTTCCCACTGGTTGTCGCCATCGGCATTGAGTATCATCTTCGTCGCGTCGTTCGTATCACGGAAATACCAATATTTGCCGTTCCATGTTCCGGCACCCTTGATAGCCCAGTTTATTTTAAATATCCCCGCATTCATAATCTCGTCCTTGGCGGTGAACATATATGGCTCTTCCGCACTCTGACGCATGATATGACCCTGGTCACAACTGTAGTTCGACTCGAATGTGCTGCCTACCATAAACAATACGCAAAACGGGATATGCGTTTGCTGGTATTTCGACTTTACTATAGTTGCGGTCATCGACTCGGTGTCCACGTTGATGAGATAGTTGGCGCTTTCGGTCACATGGATTTTATTGTCGTCACCGTCTACCATCAGCGACACATTCCCTTCTGCGTCAGGAGTGGCATTGGCCGAAACCGAATGAAATTCTTTATTGCCGAAATCATAGGTAGTAAGAAATTTGAAATCCTTGTCGGCCTCAAGGTATACAGTTCCGGTATAGACCTTGTCATTTTCCGTAGTCGCAACAAGTGCGGTAGCATCGTCAAGCGACCATCCGTAAGATAAGGCATCCCCTGCGAGGAAAAGTAAATCCTGACGGTTCTGGGCATTCATGGTACTGGCACCTGCAAGCATAATGGCACCGATTGTTAGTTTGGTAAAGATTTTCATAAGATTATATTTAAAGTTAAGTATCTCTAAAAAAAATGACAATACAAAATTAACATTGAAATATCCGAAATTTGCGTCAAAATGTGACATTGGTGTAAATATGTAGTCGACAAACTTGCATTCACAGCAATAATATTCTAAAAACCAAAAACTTACAACCCATCATCAACAGTAAAAAATATAGTAGTCGAAATACCGCTATACACGTAGCGAGGCGATTGACCGACAACCATATCAGCCAATCGCCTGCAATATAAAACTTATAATATAAGTAACTGTTCAAAATTATTTTAAACAGTTACTTACTTATTGTATATATGATACATCATCCTGTAGGACTGCGCTCCGGTGCTGTTTACTAAAGGGACGGAGGCGTCTCCAATACAGTCCAAATAGCGGAGAGCCGAAGGCTCGGTGGTGTCACTATCTCCGTCCGACGCATTAGCGGAGGACGGGGTAAAAGGGATACGCATCTGGCGAGCCCGCGGAGAGGGCGAGTGTGTGATGCATTCTGATACACCATTCTACACAGTCGCCCTCTCGGGCTACTTCCATTGAAGGCTACCGTTGCCCCGCCCTCATACAATAAAGCCCCTATAGTAGCCGCGGTTTGCAACCGCGGTCAGCTAAAACCGAGTTCTGCAACACCCCCGAGTAATTTTCTGTAATAAAGGATGTCACTTATAATTTTGAACAATTGTCTAAAATTAGTAGCTTTGCAGCAAAAGATTGATAAGTAACTGTTCAAAATTATTTTAATATTATGGCGAGAGGATTTTTCAGGCGATTTCCGGTGAGGAAGAAGGAGTGTAGCGAGCTACATGACTGATGACGAGATGGAAAGCGACGAAAAAGACTCCGACAGAATATTGAAATAATGAGAACGGTTGATATCAAATAATTTTAAACAGTTACTTATTAAAATTAAATATGAGAAAAACTGTATCAGCCCTGATTTTTTGCATGGTGTCATTTATGTCATCATGGGCTTCCGGCAAGACAACCGAGATTTACAACATCGTCGGAAACGACACACTGCGTCTCGACTTCTACCCTGCGGCATCACCCGCGCCCTCTCCCGTAATGATTTTTGCTTTCGGTGGAGGATTTAAAGGTGGCGACAGAGCCGACAGCTCCTACATCCCCATGTTTGAATACCTGACCCGCAACGGCGTGGCAGTCGTATCGGTCGACTACCGCACTCTGCTGAAAGACGCTCCCGCACAGGAGATGATGACACCCGAAGGCTTCAAGTCTCATCTCGCATCGGCCATACAGACCGCCACCACCGACTTCCTCACAGCCACCGGATATGTCATGTCGAAATCTTCACAGTGGAATATCGACCCTGACCTCATTTTCGCATGCGGCTCGAGTGCCGGAGCCATAACCGTACTCCAGGCCGAAGACACATTGTGCAACGACAAGATATATTACGCCGGTCTCGGGCTTCCCGACGATTTCAATTACGCCGGAGTCATATCGATGGCCGGAGCCGTATGCTCCGACGGTGCGCCGCAGTGGCAGATGACACCATGCCCCATCCTGCTGTTCCACGGCGACGCCGACTGCGTGGTGCCATTCGAGAAAGCCACGTTGGGCAACTTCGGACTCTGGGGCTCCAAATCCATAAGCACTGCACTCAGAGAGAAAGAGATTCCCCACGTTTTCCACCGCGTCAACGGCGCGTCGCATGAGATAGCTACCGCGCCGTGCACTGAATATTGCGGTGAAATCTATGATTTTATACGGGCCGTCTGCAACCGCACGTTCAATAAAATCGAAGAAACCGTATCGTCCGTACCCGGCCTCAACGGCTACAAAACCGACTTCACCATCGTCGACTATATCAAATCCAATCTCTGACCTGACTCACGCCAGTCTGATAAGCTCGGGAATATAGCAACTCACCTTCCGCGGAATATCTTCCCCCGGAAGCGTCACTTCTGTATCGCGGTCGGCAAAGATCATTGCCACCCGGTTGCCGCTCTCGTCATCGGTCTTTGTCACCACAAGGACTTCGGCCTCACCATTGCGGTAGCGGTCAAAATCATTGCGCCCGCGCCACATTGCCGGATTGTCCCGGCGGAACGTCATCACATCGCAGACATAATTGAACAGACGGCGTTCCCGGTCATCATCCGCCTTAAGATGGCCCGACGTGCGTGATGCATTGTCGGGCTGGCCACCGTCGCAGTCGCGCGACAGATCGGCATACTCGTCGCCGTAATAGAGCGTCACCGGCCCCGGATAACCGGCAAGTATGGCAAAACGCGTCATCATGTTTATCTCATTCCCCTCGTCATAGAAATTGTCTGCCACCCGCACCCCGTCGTGATTGCTCAGAAACAGATTGGGCAGGACATCATCGGGAGAGTAACCGCGTTCCGAAGGGGGCGAATATACTCTTATCACATCATCCCAGCCATTTTCCAGCCCGCCGCAGCCTTCACCGTTCATAGCTCCCGACACAAGCTCTTTGCCGTCGAAATCAAACGCGCTCTTAAGTCCGCCGTCGCGGAATATACGCGAACTGATACCCGCGGCATCACTCCAGTCCTCGCCTACCATATAGCCGAGTATTCCCCATTCTTTACCCTCGCTGCGGCGTCTGTCGCACAATTCCCTGACGGCCTGCGATATCTCGCACCAATAATTGTGACCGTCCTGACATAACTGGTAGGCCTGGTCGAAACGCCATCCGTCAATCTCAAATTTGTCAATCCAGTAAGTGGCCACCTCCTTGAAATAATCAAGCGAGTCGGGATACTTCACATTCCCCTCGCCACCCTCTTCGCCACGGTCGCTGAGAGTCGGCGTCGAATCGACTACATGACCCGATGGCGACGGCCCTGTCACCCCGCCATGATGGCCGAACACCCCGTCAAGTATCACATACAAGCCTCGCTCGTGAGCCTTGCCGACCAATTCCCGGAGGTCATCCTCCGTGCCGAAATGGGGGTCGATTTTAAAATAATCATTGGCAAAATAGCCCGTAGCCTGCAACTTCTCGCCGCCGTCAGCCTCCGAACTGTCAAAGACAGGTGTTAGCCAGATGGCATTGACACCTATGCGTGCAATGTAGTCAAGAGCATGTATGATGCCGCGCAGATTGCCGTCTTTCCGCTCCCCGTCAGGCCCCCAGAGCTGGTCATAACCCTCAGCTCCGTCTCTTCCGTGGATAAACGAGCCCACCATTATCTGATATATCGTCAGTGCTCTCCAGTCTTCATTTGGTTTCATAATTCTGTCATTTATAATGATTACTAAGAGAGCGTTTGAATTTAAACCGTATTAACCAATAAACGAGAATAAGAGAAGATACTTCAAATTAATCCAAACTCTCTCTAAGCTAAAAACAGAATTATGTCATGTATTGTTGCCGGTCAGTCCCGGCGGGAGCCGCGTGCAGCCTGTAGCATCACCTGTCGATTCACTGCTTTTCCGGGACGGTCTCGGCAGACTCCTGCATCAGCAGCAGCGTGTCGCCGGGGTGCAGCGCCAGTCGGCCGTTGGGCACCATGTATTTGTCGCTGCGCTTTATCATGATTACAAGCGAACCCTGCGGCAGTGACATCGAGCCAAGTGTGTTCCCGTTGATGAAATGCTCCTCCGTCAGCACAAGTGTATGGAGCGACGTCGGCATGTCATCGTCAAGCTGTATGCCGAAATCATCGGCCTGGAGTGCCTCTTCCTCCACAAGCCCGAGGCGTCGCGCCGCGGCAATCACGGTCGTACCCTGCACAAGCAGTGAGAGAAGTGTGACGAAGAATACGATATTGAATATCTGCGACGCACCCTCCACTCCGGCCACCACCGGATATGTGGCGAATATGATAGGCACCGCGCCTCGCAGTCCCACCCACGACACAAATGTCTTCGACCTGAGCGACAGTTTGCGGAACGGCGCCAACGTAAGGAACACGCTGAGCGGGCGGCCTACAAGTATCATGAAAATACCTATCATCAGCGACACCGGTGCTACGGCAAGCATATCCGCCGGATTGACAAGCAGACCGAGCATCAGGAAAACCACAATCTGCGACAGCCAGGTAAGCCCGTCGACAAACTTCGTTATACCCCTGCGGTTTGGCAGCGAGGCATTCCCCACGAATATACCCGTGATATATACCGCGAGATAACCGTTCCCTCCGAGTTCCGAAGCCAGCGCGAATGTAAGAAACACCGACGCTATGACAAGTATGCCTGACATCGAAGCGGTCTGCGACGGATCTTCCGCCGCACCCTTTTTACCTCCCATGCGCACATATACCCTGATCAGCCATTGTGTCAGCTTCCCCATGGCCGCGCCTGCAAGTGCGCCCACTGCAAACTGCAGAAGCAGCATCTTGCACAGTCCCCATCCGCTGAGCGAGCCGCCCAGTGTGATGGCGTCGATAAGCACAATGGTTATCATATAGGCCATCGGGTCGTTCGATCCGCTCTCCAGTTCGAGCATCGGACGCAGATTATGTCTAAGCCCCACCTTCTGGCTGCCGAGAATACCGAACACCGACGCCGAGTCGGTCGACGACATCGTGGCTGCAAGCAGCAGCGACGGCAACAACGCGAAATGTATGTTTGTCCACTCCATACCCGACAGCCACCAGATGAACAGTCCGGTGAACAGTGCCGTCAGCACCACTCCTACCGTCGAGAGCATCAGACCCGGCACTATTACCGGACGTATCGAGGATATCCGCGTCGACAGTCCGCCTGAGAATAATATGATACACAACGCTATCATCCCTATGAACTGGGCGCTGTGCATGTCGTTGAACTGCACCCCGAGCCCGTCGACACCAAACAGCATGCCCACAATAAGGAATATCAGCAATAACGGCAATCCTATACGGTAGCTCGTCTTGCCTATAAGCACCCCGGCTATAAGAAGCACGGAGCCCAACATCATTATGTTTTCGGAAGTAATCGCACTCATTTGTAACGGAATATATTAATTTCTATTCAAAGATACGCAATTACCGGCGATTATACAAACTGATTAAAGCCCCATTCTGTCCAATTGCCCCATTCGGCCTATCCCGCAAAACAATCTCATTTGAGTCCGACAAACCCCTTGGCCATACGCTTCAACCGGCTCAGGATATCCCATCTCAGCACCACGAGATGCCCTATGCGCGGGTCGATTTTCGTGTTGAGCCGCGCCTCGGTGTTGTCGATATTCTCCACCCGCGCTATGAGTTCGCGCGTCGGCGCAGGCAGTTCGGGCAACCCCTCCGGCACAAGTATCATGGAGCCGTTTTCACGCATCGAGAAGTTATCCCATTTGCGCGCCTCCTTTATCGGGATATACTCTTTGTCGATTACATAAAGTTCGGCGTAGGTATCGACATATTCCGGCCCGCGCGAACGCGACACCCGTTCGTTGCGGCGGCCGCGGCCGCGCGACTCTATATTAAACGACATCGCCGACAGATTGTCGGCCGTAACCTCATCGTCATCACAATTGTCAAACACATAACGCACGTCCAGACGGCGGAAGTCAATCTCGTCATTGCTTATAAAACCTGCGATATGCGGCACCAGCTGACGGTTTGACATATCAGCCATGATATCGGCGTCAAGATAGATGCGTCCGCCTGTCCTGCGCCACACCCGCGTCGCCGACCATCGCCCTCTGACCGTATCCGTTGCATTATCCGTGTCGCGCAACGCCTGCGGCACAGGTATCCGTCTTGCTACCCCCACCCAGTCTGACCATGAAAAATGAGAGGGAAATGCATCCGACACGCTGTCAAGCCCCGCATCGTCACGAAAATGATAATATGACCGGCTCGAAAGTATCCTCGGCGCTGTCCAGCCGGTAAAATTCCTTACACCCGCTGCAGGAAGCATGAAATCAACCATCTTCTCGCGGAAGAGCTCCACAGTGTCACGGTAAGTGGTCAGCATCGAATTTTCCCTTACGTATGCCAGAATATGCAGCGCTTTAGGGCTTGCCGAACTCACCACCACCTCAGGCAGCTCTGATACAGTCTCGTGCATCATCACCCTGCTGCCGCCCGGACGACGTACAGTCACCGGCTCATAACCCACATATCTTACAAGCAACGGATATGCGCTTTCAGGCACACTCGGCATCACTCCTTTGTCAGAACTCAACCCGATAAACTTCCCGTTGCAGTCAAACACCGATGCCTTTCGCAGCGGAATGCCCGACACAGCATCGACAACAACAGTGCCCGGCGATTGCGACATGACGGCCGACGGCAACGCCAAAAGCAATAATGTGATAAGAAGTCTGAATATCATGCCTACAGATTAAAATGATGACTTAGCGGTCGCTAATTTACACAATTAAATCGCATTACACAGCCAACTGCCAACCATTTTAGCATCTGTTCATATTATTTATGACAAAGCAACGCAACCACCCGGATTTCAATCCGTGATTTGACATATAGCTTATTATGGCACAATTCGAAATATCAGTACATAGCAATAAATAATTCCCGGCTTTGTCTTGTGCGTCCCTACTTTTTTGAGGCAATTTTCTGAGTTCTGCGACACCCTAACAGCAATATTAAACTGAGACTGTATTATGCACTGCAATTTCGGCTTGTGCTGTTCTTTTTATTCCCACTCACGGTCCTCACGCTCACCCACGGAGAGCCGGAGGCTCGTG
The DNA here is from genome assembly GCA_947174635.1 of uncultured Muribaculaceae bacterium. Taxonomy (GTDB): domain Bacteria; phylum Bacteroidota; class Bacteroidia; order Bacteroidales; family Muribaculaceae; genus JAGBWK01. The sequence goes on along the minus strand of CAMWJS010000056.1, from coordinate 493 downwards.
CCTGAGATTAACCGGGGTTCGAAGACCGCGGAGCGGGTGCAGACCCCGGCAATCATACATCATTACAGCAAAAGCCCGGGACGGGCGTTCCGTGGTATATTTCCTTGCCCCTACATTCCCGGCTTTGCCTTAAGGGTGTTGCACCTCTTAATTTTGTAGGGACGCACGGCTCGTGTGTCCGAATATTGCACCTGACAATCAGATAGTTAACGGACGCACGAGCCGTGCTGACCCCATGTTCTCCCGCCACTCTTAAGATATGTATATAAAGAAGAAAGGCAACTGAATGTTAATTCAATTGCCTTTTTAAAACAGAGTGTCCGAAATGAGACTCGAACTCACACGAGCGAAAGCTCACTACCCCCTCAAAGTAGCGCGTCTACCAATTCCGCCATCCGGACATTGTTCCCATTTTAGCTTCTTTAGAAATGTGAATGGTTTGGAGCGAAAAACGGGACTCGAACCCGCGACCCCAACCTTGGCAAGGTTGTGC
>CAMWJS010000055.1 GCA_947174635.1 uncultured Muribaculaceae bacterium | reverse complement strand
TCGCTCGACGATTGACCGCTCTGCGTTTAACATTTATTGTCGAACCGGCTCTTAAATTAGCCACTTATCTCAAAAGAATATACTAAAAACCGTAAATGTACGTTAGTAATCAAGAGGGAGAATACCCCCGGACAAAATCAATTACTCCCGCGCAGTAACAATGAACTTACGCAAACTAATAACAGGCATACTGCTCCCGGCCGCAGGCATCGCGATGTCGGCACAGGACGGGTCGGTAGCCTATGAATTTCTCAATACTCCATCTTCCGCCAAAATCTACGGTCTGGGCGGAATAAACATATCGACCATCGACGGATATCTCGGGTCGACGGAACAAAATCCCGGTCTGCTCGGCGGCGAGATGGACAATCAGATACTCGTAAACTACATGCGCTATCTGGGCGACTCCAATTTTGCCGGCATACGCTACGCACGTGCAGCGGGTGAATACGGCGCATGGGCCGCGGGCATACAGTATTTCGGCTACGGCACAATAAAAGGCGCCGACGAAAACGGCATACTTACGGGGGAATTTTCGCCGAAAGACATTTCGTTCAGCGGCACGTATTCCCACGATATCACCGACCGTCTGCGAGGAGGCGCCACCCTAAAGATGATATACAGCGGCTATGAGCAATACTCAGCGTTTGCAGTCGCCACCGACCTTGGCATCAACTATTATGATGACGAACGCGACCTGTCGCTGTCGTTTGTCGTAGCCAATCTCGGCGGTCAGATAAAACGGTTCCGCGACCGCTATGACCGCCTTCCGTTCGACTTGCGTCTGGGATGGTCGAAATCGTTCGGCACACTTCCCATACGTTTTTCAATCACGGCATGGAACCTTACCAAATGGCATCTACCCTACCTCGATCCGGGAGACGGCACCGCACAGACCGAACCGACCGAGAAGGACTCGTTCAGCTCCAACCTGTTCAGGCATCTGATTTTCGGCGCTGACTTCACCCCCTCCGACAAATTTTATGTGAGCCTCGCCTATAACTACAAGACGCGTACCGACATGAGCACATATTCCCGCAGTTTCCTTTCGGGATTTTCGCTCGGGGCCGGGCTAAATGTCAATAAATTCGGCATAGGCCTCGCCTTCTCCCAGCCTCATACCGGCGCCACTACATTTATGGTAAACTTTCGTCTCGACATAAACGATTTCATCTACTGATATGGATAATAAGGCAAAAAAAATCATAATCGCCATCGACGGATTTTCATCGTCGGGCAAAAGTACAATGGCAAAAGAACTCGCCCGACGCATAGGCTACAGATATATCGACTCAGGAGCCATGTACCGCGCAGTGACGCTCTATGCGCTTGATCACGGGATGATACGCGAGGATGGCACGGTGGATACCGAGGCTCTCACTGCCGCACTCGGCGACATTCATATTGACTTCCTCCCCTGCGCCGACGGACAGCATACGCTGCTCAACGGACGTGATGTCGAACAGGAAATCCGTTCGCTGCGCGTATCGTCGAGCGTATCGCCGGTTGCCGTCATCCCGGCAGTGCGCCATGCGCTTGTGGCACAGCAACAGGCATTCGGCAAGGAACGCGGTATAGTAATGGACGGACGCGACATCGGCACGACCGTATTTCCTGACGCCGAACTTAAAATCTATGTCAACGCTCCGGCTGCAACCCGTGCGCGCCGCCGCTGGCTCGAACTCCAACAGAAAGGCGACAAAGATTCGACCTACGAGCAGGTGCTTGAAAACGTGATGACGCGCGACCATATCGACATGACGCGCGAAGAAAGTCCGCTACGCCGTGCCGACGACGCCATCGACCTTGACAACTCCGACATGACGATAGAGCAACAGGACGAATGGCTTATCGACAGGTTCAACCACGCAGTCGGAAAGTAAAGCACTGGTAAAGATGGCTGAAAGCATTACAATAGAGATTGACGAAGGGTCGGGCTTCTGCTTCGGGGTCGTCACTGCAATCGACAAGGCTGAGGACGCGCTGTCGCACGATGCCGAGCTCTACTGTCTGGGGGATATCGTGCACAACAGCGACGAGGTGAAGCGTCTTGCCGACAAGGGGATGAAGACCATCACCCACGACGACCTTGACGGGCTGCATGATGTCAGGGTGTTGCTTCGTGCCCACGGAGAACCCCCGTCGACCTATGAGACAGCCCGCCGAAACGGCATAAGCATAATCGACGCCACTTGCCCGGTGGTGCTAAGGCTTCAGCAACGCATAAAGGAGAGCTACCGAGAGGGTGCGGCTATCGGACGTCAGATTGTGATATACGGAAAGCCCGGGCATGCCGAGGTCAACGGCCTCGTTGGGCAGACCGACGGCAATGCCATAGTAGTGCAGGGCGCAGATGACCTCGACAAAATCGATTATAGCCGCGATGTGGATCTCTATTCACAGACAACAATGTCGCTTTCGGGTTTCAAAGAGATGATTTCAGAGATAGAACGACGCATGAAGCCGGGCGCCACGTTCCGCAGTTTCGACACAATCTGCCGCCAGGTAGCCAACCGCGTGGACTCGCTTCGGCGATTTGCCGCGGAGCACGACCTTGTACTGTTCGTATCGGGGAAAAAGAGCAGCAACGGCAAGTTTCTCTATTCGGAATGCCACGGAGTGAACACCTCAACGCGGCTCATCAGCGATGAGACCGACATCGAGGCTGAATGGCTCAAAGGGGTGAGACGGATAGGCATCTGCGGAGCAACTTCTACCCCGCGCTGGCTGATGGAGAGAGTGAAGGAGCATATAGGCCGCATGCTTGAACATGGAGACCGATAAAGTTGTTATCAATAGAAGCGTCTTAATGCTACCGTCATGAAAATTTACAAACACCGCACAGGCCTCAACCGCGTGCTGATATCCGCGGCAATGGGTGTCGCAATATTGCTTCCCGCGTCATGTGGAGGCAAAGAGGAACATAAAGAGATGCCCCCCGAGAAAACAATTACAGAAAACCGTATCTACGACCATCTTGACAAAATCATAAACCAATATTGCAATCTACTGATGTCGACACCTGTCGACGGGATGGAGATGGAAGCATTGCTCATGGACATCAACAGCCGGTGCCAGATGCTTGCAGCCGAAGGTGATACGCTGAAAGCCCTCTATTTCCACCATGCGATAGAACAGAATATGCGCAAGCGTGACAGCGTGCTTGCCGACCGGATTTTCGGGCAATGCCCCTACACTGCCTTTGCAATAGAACGGGAGTAGTGCGGGATTGGGGTTTGCAGCTCCGGTATAAAATGCATTCAAAATTTTTACATATAGAAACAGAGCAACCGCGTCACGCCTGAATATTACGAAGCGTAACGCGGTTGCTTTATACAATGAGGATTGCTTATTCTTCGGCTGCCACTTCGGCGTCGGGGGCTATTAGTTTATAGCCTTTGCCGTGGATATTGATGATTTCAATTGTCGGGTCGTCTTTGAGATGCTTGCGGAGCTTTGTGATGTAGACGTCCATAGAGCGGGCATTGAAATAGTTGTCGTCAATCCAGATGGTCTTGAGGGCGAAATTGCGCTCGAGAATTTCGTTGACATGGGCACAGAGAAGGCTGAGCAGTTCCGACTCCTTGGTGGTGAGTTTTGTCACCTTGTCGTCAATCATCAGAGTCTGTTTCTGGGTGTCGAAAGTGAATTTGCCTATTTTGTACATAGTCACTTCCTTGCCTTTCTTGCCTTTGACACGGCGGAGTATCGCCTCGATACGGAACACAAGTTCCTCCATCGAGAAGGGTTTCGTGATATAGTCGTCGGCGCCGAGTTTGAAGCCTTCAAGAATGTCGTCCTTGAGTTGTTTGGCGGTAAGGAAAATAATGGGCACTTCGGAATTGACAGTGCGTATTTCCTGCGCAAGCGAGAAACCGTCTTTCTTGGGCATCATCACGTCAAGCACGCAGATGTCGTATTTCCCTTTGAGGAAAGCTTTGTAGCCGGCATCTCCGTCGGGATACAGGTCGGCGTTGAAACCTTTTGCCTGGAGGTATTCACGAAGCAACATACCGAGGTTTTCGTCGTCCTCGCATAATAGTATACGCATACGTTCTTCCATAATCGTCAATTTTTAATTAATGGTAATATGATTATAAATTTTGTTCCCTGGTTGATTTCAGATTCTACTTTTATTGTGCCTCCGAGCAGGTCAATCATCTTGTAGACGTAGGCCAGACCGAGTCCGAATCCTTTGACATCGTGTTTGTTGCCGGTGGGCACACGGTAGAATTTGTCGAATATTTTGCGCAGGTGCTCCTTCTTTATGCCTATGCCGTTGTCCTTGATGGTGATTTCAAGGCGGGAGTTGGCAATGTCGGCCGTGGAGACCTTTATATCGAGCGGGACATCCTCGCGGCGGTATTTCACCGCGTTGTCAAGCAGGTTGAAGATGACGTTGGTGAAGTGCATCTCGTCGACATTGACAATGGCGTCTTCGGCGTCGAGGGCGGCATTGAGCCGTCCGCCGTAGCGCTCGACTTTGAGTTTAAAGGTGTTGATGATGTTGTTGATGGTGATATTGGCGTCGACTTCCTGCAAGCGCATAGTGGCCTTCTTGCGGTCGAACATCGACATCTGCAACACTTTCTCCACCTGGAAGCGCAACCTTTTGGTCTCGTCGTTGATTATCGACGATATGTGCTGCATCATTCCGGGAGACTTGCGCACCGAGTCATCGTTGAGCATCTGTGCGGCAAGCGAGATGGTAGAAATCGGCGTCTTGAACTCATGCGTCATATTGTTGATGAAGTCTGTCTTCATCTCGTTGAGCTTTTTCTGACGGAAAGCGAGAATGATAGTGTAGACAAAGACAACGAGCAACACAAGCGTGAATGCGAATGCCGGGATGAGGAAGCGCACCGAATTAAGGATATATTTTTCTTTTGACGGGAAATATACCTTGAGAAATATCTTTTTGTTAGCCGGGTCGTTGGGAAACAGGGCCTGAATGAACATGGTGTTGTCCTTGGCCTGGCTTACGCTCGGGAAGCCGTCGGTGGTATATACCGGAATGCCGTTGCGGTTGACCACTGCAAAGCGGAAGGGCACGTTGATGCCGTTGTTGGCCAGCTCCTCGGCTATTATCTGGCGGGTAAATGTAGAGTCGACACGTTCGAGCACGGGGCGATTGATGGCCTGAGTGCTGATTTTCAGGATTACTTCGTCGAGAATGCCCTTCTGATAGCGAACCCTGTCGTCAAGACGGGCCTGAGCCTCGCGCATGGCATTGGTGCGGTCGAGCGCGGCGAGCTGGTCGCCCTGCAGCTTTGAAATCTTGTCGACATCACCGCGTATGGTCAACGACCCCTCGAGCCCCGAGAAGGTATTGAACGAATAGCTTATGCCTCCCAGATGGGGCGGCTGTCCGTCGGGATACTGCGAATAGAGGGCTGCAGACTCCACTCCGCTGACGTTGTCCTCGAGGTAATATCGGGTTTCTTCCTGCTCAAGACGCGAACTCACCATGTAGAGGCTGCGCTTGACGCCTTCGGAGAACTGGTCGTCGCGCATCTTCATGATGTCGTCCATATATTTTATTTCAATATACAGCAACCCAACAAAAGTGACTGCCATCAGAATTGTCAGTAACCATATCGTCGATTTCTTCATGTCTGCATACAATTTTTATAAAGTGAGGCTATTGTCGGCACTGTCGTAAGCTAAAAAGGCTACAAAAAACAGACATCGCATACAATTTTCGCACACTTTTTATAATATTAACAAATAAGATGAAAGAGTGTTTAATTAAATCCGGAATGATTTTAACAATTACAACTGTATTGAATTTAACATTTCGGCGTAAATTTAACATAAAAATGTGAAAGAGCAAAATTGAAATCAATTTTTCACATAGTTTATGATATCCAAAATCAGTCAGGGCTGAAATGCGGCATATCTCCTGCATTTCAGCCCTGACTGTAATATTAAAATAATCATTAATCTTCGACGTCGACCGGTTGCTTGGGCAATGTGCCGCGCAGCAGCAGGTAGCCCGCAACACCGGCAAGAAGCGAACCGATGACGATACCGAGCTTGGCATGGCTCAGAAGCGATGCGCCCTCCTCGCCCATCGAGCCGAACGACAGGTTGGCGATAAAGATAGACACCGTAAATCCGATACCGCCCAGCATTGCGATTGAACCCATCATCTTCCAGTTACTGTGCTCGGGCATAGGGGCCAGACGCAGTTTGACCGTAATCCACGAGAAGATAAAGATGCCAGCGCATTTACCTACCACAAGTGCACAAATCACGGCGAGACTGACTCCTTCAAGAATGCTCATCGGATCCATGTCAAGCAGGAAAATTCCTGCATTGGCAAACGCGAAAATCGGTATTATTATGTAGTTGACAAGCGGATGGAGCGTATCCTCAAGGTCCTGAAGCGGAGAGATGACCTTGTCGGATGCCGACTCGACCTGTTTAAGCCAGTCGAGCTGCTCTTTTGACAGGATACTCTTGCGCGAGAGCGTCTCATCGTCCTCGTGACGGAAGTGATTGATTGACTCTCGTATCTGCTTGATATATTTCTTCGGTTCGAACACCGGAGTGGCCGGCACGCAGAAGGCCACCAACACTCCGGCAATGGTGGGATGGATGCCGGAATTGAGGAAGAGGAACCATATCACTCCGCCGACACCGATATAGAACATCTTGCTCTTTATGCGCAGCCATGAGCCCATGAGCAACACGCCCAGAAGGAGGAATGCGTAAAGCAGCAGTATGCCGTCAATCTGAGTGGAATAGAAAACAGCAATGACGATGATGCCGCCGATATCGTCTACAACGGCAAGCGTGGTAAGGAATATCTTGAGCGATAGCGGGACTCTTTTACCGAGCATGCTCAGCACTCCGAGCGAGAACGCGATGTCGGTAGCCATCGGGATTGCCGCACCACCGGTATAATCCGTACCCATCGAGAATGCAAGATATATTACGACAGGCACCACCATGCCGCCTACAGCACCCACTATAGGGAGCAACGCCTGGCGGAACGACGACAGCTCGCCCACAAGCACCTCTCGTTTTATCTCGAGACCTATCGAAAAGAAGAATATCGCCATCAGAGCATCGTTGATGAACTGAAGCATTGTCATAGGATGTCCGGAATGGGAGAACAGGTTGAAGTTGCCTACCTGGAGACGGATTTCCTGCTCCCAGAATTCAAAATAATGTCCGCTTATGGCTGGGATATTGGCTACGACAAGGGCCATAAATGTGGCAAAAATAAGCACATTTCCGCCCGATGCATGGTGCCGCAATGCCTGGCGCGCCGCATAATAGATGACGTGAGCCTGATTGTTAAGCGTGCTGACCGAATGCTGTACCTGTCTGGGCAACCCTGATGATGTGCCGGAGTTTTGTTTCCGAGCCGAGTTTTCAGGAGCGTAATCGTGCTGATTGCCAGACTCCTGACCGGTGCCTGAATTGCCTTGCTGATTAATCATAGATGAAAACGTTTTAATAATCGAAACCGCAGCATAAACCTATAACCCTCATGTGCGGTCGTCACAATATTAACAAATTTGAATATACGATAGTTGAAATCTTAGCCCTCACGGGGGAAGCGACTCGATGTCGCTTCGGATTATAACTGTACCTATTTTTTAAGGAGGCCTGCCAGAGGCATCCTTGCGCCGCAGGGCCACAATTGGCCGCAGCCCTGCAACGGGATGATGTTTTTTATGAAAAGCCCTTGATTATCATCAGTCGAGCTTGAGGACAGCGAGAAAAGCTTTCTGTGGCACCTCTACGGAACCAATCTGCTTCATGCGCTTCTTTCCTTTTTTCTGTTTCTCAAGAAGCTTACGCTTACGGGAGATATCTCCGCCATAACATTTCGCAGTGACATCCTTGCGCACAGCCTTGATTGTTTCGCGCGCTATGATTTTCGCGCCGATAGCGGCCTGTATGGCGATATCGAACTGCTGGCGCGGTATAAGCTCCTTAAGTTTCTCACACATGCGGCGTCCGAATGTCACGGCATTGTCGACGTGGGTAAGTGTCGACAACGCATCGACGCTCTCTCCGTTGAGCAGAATGTCGAGTCTGACAAGCTTCGATTCGCGGAAATCGTGAATGTGGTAGTCAAACGAGGCGTAGCCTTTGGATATGCTTTTGAGCTTGTCGTAGAAGTCGATGACAATCTCGCCGAGCGGCATATCGAAAATAATCTCCACGCGGTTGCCTGATATGAATTCCTGCTTTATGAGTTCACCGCGCTTGCCGAGACAGAGCGTCATAATCGGGCCTATGAAATCGGTAGTTGTAATGACCGATGCCCGTATATACGGTTCTTCGATATGGTCGATAAGCGTTATATCGGGCAGTCCCGAGGGGTTATGGACTTCGCTCATGTTGCCTTTTTTGTCGTAGACGCGGTAGGAGACGTTGGGCACGGTGGTGATGACATCCATGTCAAACTCGCGTCCGAGGCGCTCCTGCACAATCTCCATGTGGAGAAGTCCGAGAAAACCGCATCGGAAACCAAATCCGAGGGCGGCCGACGACTCAGGCTGAAATGTCAGCGACGCATCGTTGAGCTGAAGTTTTTCAAGCGAGGCACGCAGATTCTCGAAATCTTCCGTTTCAATCGGATATACACCGGCAAACACCATCGGCTTTACCTCTTCGAAACCGTCGATTGCAGCTTCGCACGGACGGTTCACATGGGTAATCGTATCGCCGACACGCACCTCCTTGGATGTCTTGATGCCTGAGATGATATAACCGACATTGCCGGCGCTGAGCTCACTACGCGGAGCCATGTCAAGCTTGAGCACTCCTATTTCATCGGCGTGATATTCTTTGCCGGTCGACACGAATTTCACGAAATCATCTTTCGCGATGCGTCCGTTGACGATTTTGAAATAGGCAATGATGCCACGGAAGGGATTGAATACGGAGTCAAAAATCAGGGCCTGCAGCGGAGCCTCGGGATCGCCCTGAGGCGCGGGCACGCGCTCTACTATAGCCCGAAGTATCTCCTCGATGCCGATACCGGTCTTGCCTGAGGCACGGATAATCTCGTCGCGCTTACAGCCGAGCAGCTCGACAATCTGGTCCTCCACCTCGTCGGGGTTGGCGGAATCGAGATCGACCTTGTTGATTACAGGTATGATTTCGAGATTGTTGTCGATAGCCATGTAGAGGTTGGAGATGGTCTGTGCCTGTATGCCCTGCGATGCATCGACTATAAGCAACGCGCCCTCGCAAGCGGCAATGGAGCGTGAAACTTCGTAGGAGAAGTCGACGTGTCCGGGAGTGTCGATGAGGTTGAGTATATATTTCTCACCATCGATAGCATACTCCATCTGAATAGCATGGCTCTTGATGGTGATACCTCGCTCACGTTCAAGCTCCATGTCGTCAAGCACCTGTGCCTGCAAATCTTTCTGCTCCACGGTGCCCGTGTATTCAAGCAAGCGGTCGGCGAGCGTACTCTTGCCGTGGTCGATATGTGCTATTATACAAAAGTTTCTTATATTCTTCATCTTATTTGAGACTTGTATTAAATAGACAAGATGTCAAAATCCAAATTGCAAATTTACAATTTTTTTTTCACATTTCAGGCATTCGGCCTGGTAACCGTGGCAAAAAATCAACAGGACTGAGTTGGATAATATATTTATCATAAGTAACTGTTCAAAATTATTTTATAGTAACCATTCTCATTATTTTAATATTATGCCGGAGTCTTTTCCGTCGCTTTCCGTCTCGTCATCAGTCATGTAGCTCGCTACACTCCTTCTTCCTCACCGGAAATCGCCTGAAAAATCCTCTCGCCATAATATTAAAATAATTTTGAACAGTTACTTATCAGATAAGGGGCGCCATCACATTGAAGTGACAGCGCCCCTGCTTACAAATCAGTTATCTATATTCTCCGATGAGCCGTACCGTTGCCGGCTCGGGAGACTTTAGCGATATCAATAATTCCACTGGCAGGCAACCATCTGGAGGTTGTCGCAACCTATGGTGCGGAAATCGGTAATCGTATTGTAGCGGCAATTGATGTAGCGGAGCGAGGAGTCGAACGAAACATCAAGCATTGTCAGCTGGTTGTTGTTGCAAAGCAGGCGTTCGAGCAAAGTCTGGTTCGACAGGTTGAGCGACATAAGGTCGTTGTATGAGCAGTCGACAAAGAGAAGGTTCGGACAGTTTTCCACCGACAGCGATGTCAGATCATTGTATGAGCATACGAGGTCGATTAGAGCGTTGCAGTTGCTTACTGCAAGCTGCGTCATGTTGTTGTCGGAGCAGATTATAGTGCTGACCGAAGGAAGCTCGTTGATGTAGAGTTTTGAAATCTCGTTGTCATCCACATTGAGGTTGGCAAGATTTTCAACTCCAGCGAGTGCTATCGAGGTCAGTTTGTTATAGCCGCAATAAAGGTTTTTGAGCGCTTTGCAGCCACTGACATTGAGGGCTTCGAGATGGCATCCCTGACAGTTGAGAGTCACCAGCGTCGGAGAGTTGGCCACCGACAGTTCTACAAAGAGATTGTTGGAGCAATTGAGTGTTTTAAGGCTCGTGGTGCCCGACAAATCAAGCGTCGTCAATCGGTTGCGGTAGATTTTAAGTTCGGTAAGAGCCGGACACGCGGCCGATGAGAATTCGGAGAGTTTATTGCGTGAAGCATCAAGTTTTGTCAATGCGGGGTTTGCGCTGACAGTAAGAGAAGTCAGGTTGTTGCGCGAAAGATTAACTTCCTGAAGGGCATCGAAACCCGAGAGGTCAAGAGTGCCGGCAAGATGCTTGTCTTTCCATTCGATTTTGGTAACATGGCCGTTTTCTACCGTGACGCCTTCCCACGAAGCGGGAGATTTGGTATCGCTGATATTAAGGGCCTGAGCATTAGTAGCGTCCCTTTCACCGGGCTGAGACAGAAAAGCCTGAAGTTGTTTCAACTCGCTTTTGTCAATTTTCTGAGCGAAAGCTCCGGTGCATCCTATCATCAGAGCAATCAATAAAACAGCTTTTTTCATAACTAATAGTTGATTAAAAGTTTTATTATCTAAACAACAACTTGTCATGAAAGGTTTATACGGCGAGCAAAAAAAATGACGAGGCTTAAAATATTATCCGGCAACTTATTAGAAACCGTTTAAAATGGCGCCTGCGCATCGGATGATGAAGAGCTGAGATCAACCGTACCGCCTGAGAACGGGTCGGAAACAGGCGCACCGGAAATCGGGTCGTCAGACGAATTGATACGCGAGCCGACCGTGGCCTCACCATACATACTCTCCTCTTCAACCCAGTTTTCGAAACGGGTGTACTGTCCGCGGAAACGCATGCGCACATCGGTGACCTGTCCGTTACGGTGCTTTGCGATGATAAACTGGGCGAGATTGCGGATGTCGTTTCCTTCGGCATCTGTATCGCTCTTTATATAATATTCGGGACGATGGATGAAGCAGACGATGTCGGCATCCTGCTCGATTGCTCCCGACTCACGGAGGTCGGAAAGCTGAGGACGCTTGCCGTCGGTACGCGACTCCACGCTACGGTTCAGCTGGGAAAGGGCTACGATAGGGATGTTGAGCTCTTTGGCAAGCTGTTTGAGCGAACGCGATATCATTGACACTTCCTGCTCGCGGGAGCCGAACTTCATGCCCGATGCGTTCATAAGCTGCAGGTAGTCGATGATGATGAACTGCACGTTGTGCTCTCTGACCAGACGGCGCGCCTTGGTTCGCAGTTCGAAAATCGACAGTGACGCGGTGTCGTCGATATAGAGGGGCGCGCTGTAGAGATGCCTGATGCGCGACATCAGCTGGTCCCATTCGCGGTTGTCAAGGCGGCCGCTCTTTATTTTTTCACTTTCAAGCTCGCAGGTGTTGCATATCAGACGGTTGACGAGCTGGATATTTGACATTTCAAGCGAGAAGATGGCGACAGGCGTATTGTAATTGACAGCCATGTTTTTAGCCATGGAAAGGACGAACGCAGTCTTGCCCATCGCCGGACGTGCGGCGATGATGATAAGGTCGCTCCGCTGCCACCCTGATGTGATTTTGTCAAGGTCATGGAAGCCTGACTCAAGGCCTGACATACCTGAGGCGCGGTTGGCGGCAGCTTCAATCTGTTCGATTGCCTGCTTTATGACCGGGTCGACCTGCGTGAAGTCTTTCTTTACATTGCGCTGCGAGATTTCGAAGAGCTTGCCTTCAGCCTCCTGCATCAGGTCGTCGACGTCGTTGGTCTCGTCGTAGGCCTTTGCTTCTATGCTGGATGCGAATGATATAAGTTCGCGGGCGAGATATTTCTGAGCTACGATACGGGCGTGATACTCGACATTGGCCGACGAGGCCACTCGCGATGTCAGCTCGGCAATGAAAGCCGGACCTCCGACCTCCTCGAGAGTGCCGTTCAGACGCAACTGCTCCATCACTGTCAGCATATCGATCGGGCGCTGTGCGGCGCCGAGCGACTGTATGGCGTGATATATTTTCTGATTGCTCGGTTCATAAAAACTGCCCGGATGCAGGATGTCGCACACTACAGTGTAGGCATCCTTCTCAAGCATGATTGCACCGAGGACAGCCTCCTCAAGATCCTTGTCCTGAGGCTGGAGACGTCCAAGAGTATCGATTTTAGACTGTTGCCGGTATTGTGAACGGGACCCGTCGCGGCGCCCCTCTTTATTTGCAAATTCCATTTCGCTTGTTTATTTGTTACAAAATTAGCAAAATCGGAGCGTAATGACAAGAGCGCCGGCCAAGAAAAAACCTTCAATCTATCATCATTTATAAAAATATGCGTAAATTTGTTGTTCATAACCACTGCGAACCCGAAGGTGTTGCAAAGCTCGGTTTTAGCTGACCACGGTTAAAAACCGCGGCTACTACGTAGTTGATTATCCCGAGACTTTGCATAGTGGCCGCGGTTTTTAACCGCGGAAAATTCAGTTCTGCAACACCATCGGGGTCGCAGGCGCAAACTCCTTATACTCTATTATGATAGTTTTTCCCAACGCGAAGATAAATATCGGGCTTTATATTACAGCCAGACGCCCCGACGGATACCACGACATTGTGTCGGCAATGATTCCGACCGACTGGTGCGACATACTTGAGATAGTCCCGGCAAAAGGGGTGGAAACGACACTTACTGTCACCGGGCGCGGTGTGGACTGTCCGGCAGAGAAGAATCTCGTGATGCGCGCCTACCGTGCCATGGAACAGCGCTACGGCATCGGGCCTGTCGATATTTATCTGAATAAGATAATTCCTGATGGCGCCGGACTTGGCGGCGGCTCGTCGGATGCCGCTTTCACCATCGCGGCACTCAACAAGATGTTCTGCCTCGAACTTGATGACGACACGATGGCCGGGATTGCGGCGACAATCGGTTCGGACTGTCCGTTTTTCATCTACAACAGGCCGATGCTCGCTACCGGCACCGGAACGACATTGTCGCCAATCGAAATCAGCCTCAATGGATATACATTAGTGATAGTGAAACCTGACGCTCACGTTTCCACCGCCGAAGCCTACGGCGGATGCGCTCCGCGCCCCACTTCAACCTCGCTTCCCGACCTCCTGGCGGTGCAACCTCCCTGCGACTGGACCGAAGCCGGAGTTGAGAATGACTTCGAGCGGACAGTATTCCGGCATCACCCGCGCATCGCCGGCGTAAAGGAGGATTTATACCGGCTCGGCGCGGAGTATGCGTCGATGTCAGGGTCAGGCGCAAGCGTGTTCGGAATATTCAGGCGTGACATTTTGGCAGATGAGATACGGGGGGCTTTCCCCGGCATGGACTTTCATGTCTCAAAACTTTGAACGTTAACGCATTTTATTTGTTAATATTTTATGATAGCAAAAAAGCCTCGAGTTTGGCAAGATTTTTGCATATTTTAAAACCTGAATAAATTTAATCAAAACATGAGCAAGAAACAACATAACGCCTCCGGCAAGAACGCAAAGGAGACAGAAATCAAGATTGAAAACCCCGATGTCGAAGCTGAAGATGTTCTCGTCGACGGCGAGACGGAAGCCGGAGATACGGAATATGACGAGGAGTCTTCGGAAATCGAAGCACTGAAACAGATGCTTCAGGAACGCGAGGAAGCACTTGAAAAAGAGAAAAAAGAGTACCTTTTCCTGATGGCCGACTTCGACAATTTCAAGAAGCGCACGCTCCGCGAGAAGTCGGAAATAATCAAGAACGGTGCGGAAAACGTACTTAAAGGCATTCTTCCCATTCTTGACGATTTCGAACGTGGCATTGATGCAATCAAAGACGACGCCACTGCTGCATCGGTAAAAGAAGGCATGGAACTCATCTATAATAAATTTGTAAAATACCTCCAGCAGAACGGAGTCAAGGAAATACCTACCGAAGGTGCTGTTTTTGACGTCGACCTGCACGAGGCCATCGCCATGGTTCCTGTCGACGACGAGTCGATGAAAGGAAAGGTGATTGACACCATAGCAAAAGGGTATACGCTCAACGACAAGGTAATACGCCACGCAAAAGTCGCCGTAGGACAATAACCCGACTGACGGCAAAAAGCAATTTGAGCATTTTATACATCGCGCATAGTGAATTAACAGAATATGGCTACCAAAAGAGACTACTACGAAGTGCTGGGGGTGGACAAAAGCGCCTCAGCAGATGAAATAAAAAAAGCTTACCGCAAGCTGGCACTTAAATACCATCCGGACAAGAATCCCGGAGACAAGGCCGCGGAAGAGAAATTCATCGAGGCGGCTGAAGCATATGATGTGCTCAGCGATGCCGACAAACGTGCCCGATACGACCAGTTCGGCCACAACATGGGTCCGCAGGGATTCCCGGGCGGTGGCGCAGGCGGCTACAGCGCAGGCTTTGACATCAACGATATATTCGAGCACTTCGGCGATATATTCGGTGGCCGATTCGGTGGCGAATGGGGAGGTGCGACAGGCGGACGTCAGCGCGCACCCCGCAAGCCCACACGCAAAGGTTCCGACCTGCGTATCAAAGTCAAGCTCACACTCGCCGAGATTGCAACAGGCATTTCGAAAACGCTCAAGATTCCGACTCAGGTAAAATGCGAGCACTGCAACGGTACCGGAGCCAAGGACGGAACAGCATTCACCACCTGTACGACATGCCACGGCACTGGAGTTGTCACCCAAGTGCAGCAGACCATACTCGGAGCCATGCAGACGCAGTCGGTATGTCCGCACTGCAACGGCGAAGGCAAGACAATCACCCAGAACTGCTCGTACTGTAACGGTGAAGGCACCGAGCGCAAAGAGCAACTTGTAAGTTTCAATATACCGGCCGGAGTCACCGACGGCATGACCCTGACAGTAAAAGGCAAAGGAAACGCGCCACGCCACGGGGGCGTCAACGGCGACCTGCTTGTGGTGATTGAAGAGATCAAGCATCCCGAACTGATACGCGACGGCAACGATGTAATATACAACCTCATGCTCGATCTCCCGACAGCCACACTCGGAGGCTCGGTTGAGGTCCCGACAATCTCCGGACGCGCACGCCTTAACATCGCGGCCGGAACACAGCCCGGCAAAGTGCTCCGCCTGCGTGGCAAAGGTCTCCCCTCACCCGAAGGCCGTGGTACAGGCGACGAGCTTATCAATGTGATGGTCTATATACCCGAGCAACTCGACGACCGCATCCGCTCAGCAGTCGAGTCAATCAAGGATGACCCGAATATCAAACCATCGGAATCTACAAAGCAACGCCTGTTTTCAAAACTGAAACATATTTTTGAATAAGCGAACTCGACGAATTGTAGATACAGTAAAACAGCAGACGGTGAACCTGAATTGGATTCACCGTCTGCTGTTTTACTGTAGTATATAAAAATAATACTACGCACTGCATGCTCACTAAATTGCGTCGATGCAACAATAAAAAAACAGCACGAAATCACTTCGGGCTGTTCTTGAGAGATAAAAATAATAATACTTTACTATTTTAATTACTATACTTAGTTATACGAGAAAATTTCACACATTTCCATTTGAGGTAATAATGATATTGTTCCTATCCGGTATCGGCGTTCGTGCTCCGTCTTTTGCCGAATCAAATGAGGCTCGCGTTGACATCATAATATCATTGCCTATCGCCACCGAAAAAATATTTTCAGGTATGGCAGCAATCACGCCGGCGACACAGGTAATCGCAATTAAAAAAACAGATTTAAGAAATCTGCTTTTTATATTAATTCTTAACCCAGTTCTCATTTTATTTTTCAATTTTACCTTATTATTTTATATAATCGAGTTTAATGTATATTTATCAAATATCTGCCATATAGGCACAGTCATACCTGACAATAATCAAACCCGTAATTTCTTATTAATCTTCAACTTCGCGTATTATAAATTAGTTATCGCTCAGGACTTTATCTATATTATTTTATAGTAATAAAATCCACCTATTAGTTTTGAACTTTCAGTATGCAAAATTAATACACAAATTTGACTGAACAAAATTTTTAATGACAAATACCCCCCCCCCATTAACACTATTTAACATTTTTTTAAAGCTCAAAACTAAGCAAATTGCATTCAAATCGCACCTCCAAAAGAAAACCTGCCAATTTTTTTAACTTCAAGTCAACCCCTTATCGTAACCGCAGAAATAATTCCACAGCGCACGATACACCAACTAACTCATATCAACTAAACTCAAACAAATTATATGGCCACGATTTCGGCCGAAGTAGCCGGGGCGCGGGCGTCTCGCCCCCGCGATTCAAACATCAGAGAGCCGGAGGCTCGGTGCTCTACTATTAACCGGGGTCGAAGGGACACGCAGTGGCCCGCAGGCCTCGGAGAACGACCCAAAAACACACACGAAACGCACTGACAAGCACGCACAAAAATAGGCATAAAAAAAGGCGCCGGGCTGTTTGCTCGGCGCCTTTGTA
>CAMWJS010000054.1 GCA_947174635.1 uncultured Muribaculaceae bacterium | reverse complement strand
TTGCGGACGCACGAGCCGTGCGTCCCTACGTTTTGGAGTTCTGCAACACCCCCTTGACGAATTATTCCTTAAGTTAACAGCATTGTATCGCGTCCCTACAATTTTGTTCGTTTTTATGAGTTTTGCCCCCCCTGGTATTATCTTCCACTACAGAAAGTTTGGTTTTGCATCGACATACTGTAGTACGGAGGGCGCGGGTGGCTTGATTATGTTTTGCCGTGCTATATATTCGAGAAATATTTGAGGAGGGCTGCGGCCATCAGTGATTGCTTGATTTTATCATCGCGTAGGAGCTGTTTCACTTCCTCTTCAGAAAGTATTTTCACGTTGATGTCTTCAGTGTCGTCGAGGTGCTGCGTGTCAATCGGCTCGACCCCTTCCGCGATATAAGAGTATGTCAGATTGTTCATGCTGCTCGGATTGGCCGACAGAACGGAGTTCAGATGCCAGCTGCCGTTTCCGAAACCTGTTTCCTCCAGCAGTTCGCGCTTCGCCGCATCCAGCGGGGCTTCCCCTTTTTCAACGACGCCGGCCACAAGTTCAGTGAATATATCCTGTAAGCCGTGACGGTATTGCTCCACCATGACAAATCGACGGTCGGTCGTGACGGCGATGACATTGACCCATGTCGGATACTCCAGGACGTAGTATTCATCGAGAATTTTGCCATCGGGCAATTGTACGCTGTCGCGTCGGGCTGTGAGCCACGGACGCCTGATCAGATATTCCGTATCAATTACTTTCCATTTTTCCATACGCAAATATAAGCAAAAAAGCGTTTCTCCTCACGGGGAAACGCTTTTTTATTACCAATCAATTATTAACCTATCAAACAATATAAAATTATTTACTTAGTAGTCGTGTCGGGAGTGTTGGCGGCCTCCGGACATGCGGTGCGTCCGTTGTGGCCGTTGCGGCATGTGCCGTTCTGACTGCAGCCGGCGTCTTTGCCCGGACGGAGCACGATATTTTCAAGGAATACCACATATTGTTCCGGAGTAAGGATTTCTTTGACTTTGCCGACGTATTCGGCGTTCATGCCTTTATGCCGGCGGTGGCGTCCTTCTTTTCCACGGTTTTCCTGGCAGTTCTTTTTGTCGCCTTTTGTATCGGTTCCTTCAGCGCGTTCCTGACGCGCAGGACGGAGTGCTTCGAGTTTTGTCTGCTGGTCGGCAGTAAGGGTAATACCTTGGAAGAAATCGGGGCGCTGTCCTTTGCAGTCGCTTTGTTTGCCGTGTCTGGAATCTGTTCTGTCGCAGTCGCCGTGGCGGTGTCCTCTGCGGCCGTCATGTTTAGCTTTATCTTTTTTGTCAGCCTTTATATTACGGGTTGATGTCGTTTCAGTCTGTCCGGTATCGGTATTGGCCGGCTCCCGGGCGGATATATTGAAACTTACGAGTGCGGTCAGAATCAATGCTGCGCTTAATAATTTCTTTTTCATTGGTGTTGTTTTTGAATTATTGTTTTATTATCGTTTTGTTTTTGAAGTTCTGTTATTAAGACGTCGGTCAAAACGATTGGTTTAACCGTAAAATTGAAGTTTAACGAGACTTAACAATATCTATTTGCGGTTGTGAAATATATTGAAGAATATTTGGATTCTATATAAAATTGATGCTAAAACGTCGGTTTGGCGTTAAAATGATAGAAAATTAAAAATATTTATATAAATTTGCAAGATATATGCGGATTTATGGTTGACACTGTATATTAAATTAAAAAAACTGAAGACAATCACTAAGGTAAAAATAATATGTTGAGAATAGCAATTCAAGCTAAAGGACGCCTCAATGAGGAGTGCCTGGCTCTGCTGGCCGATGCCGGCATAGTTATGTCGGGAGGTAACCGTAAACTGATAGCGCATGCAAAGGGCTTCCCGATGGATGTGCTGTATCTCAGGGACGATGATATACCTCAGGCGGTTGCCATGGGTGTTGCAGATATCGGTATTGTCGGCCTTAACGAAGTGGCCGAGAAAGGCGAGGATGTGGATGTGGCGATGAAACTCGGTTTCGGTGCCTGCCGTATATCGCTTGCCGTGCCCCGCGATGCCGATTACAACGGACTCGAGTGGTTCAACAACCGACGTATCGCGACATCTTATCCCAGGATACTCCGCCGTTTTATAGATGAAAACAATATAAAGGCTGAAATCCACGAAATCGCCGGTTCGGTTGAGGTGGCTCCCGCAGTGGGTATGGCCGATGCCATCTTCGATATCGTATCGTCGGGCGGCACGCTCATCCAGAACGGACTTGTGGAAGTGGAGCAGGTGTTTGCCTCGGAGGCAGTGCTTGTGGCCAATAAAAATCTTGATGAAGAGAAGCTCGGCGAGATAGATAAACTGAAATTCCGTTTCAGCTCCATTCTCGACAGCCGCGGCATGAAATATGTGCTGATGAACATACCGCAGGATCGCATAGCTGCGGCGGTGGCGCTGCTTCCGGGTATGAAGAGCCCTACGCTGATGCCCCTGTCGGAAGAGGGGTGGTATTCGATGCATGTCGTTATACCGCAGGATGAGCTTTGGGAAAAAATCGAGAAACTTAAAGGACTCGGCGCGGAGGATATACTCGTGCTCGCGCTTGAAAATATAATACGCTGATGGAGATATTCGAGTATCCCGTGCGCGGGGACTGGGACACGCTATGCCGCCGCAATCTTCCGGAAGAAGAGATTTCGGTAGATGCCGCGGTTGCCGACATCATAGCCCGTGTGGCCGGGGACGGGGACAAGGCTTTGCGTGAACTTGCGCTGAAATTTGACAAGGTGCAGCTCGGCGACTTGCGCATGAGTGACATAGAGATTGATGAGGCAGCCTCTAAGGTCGACCCGAAAGTGGCGGCCGCCATAGAGAGCGCTGCCCGCAATATAGAGAAATTTCATTCCGCGCAGCTTATGGCGCATCCGGTCGATGTCGAGGTCGCTCCGGGAGTCAGATGTGTTCAGCGGCAGTTGCCGGTCGATACGGTGGGTCTTTATATCCCCGGCGGTCGTGCTCCTCTTTTCTCTACAGTGCTGATGCTTGCGTTGCCGGCCCGTATAGCCGGTTGCCGCCGCCGCATACTCTGCACTCCTTATGGTGCGGAGCGCGGCATTGCTCCCGAGATTGTGTATGCCGCCAAAGTGTGCGGTATCGATGAGATATATAAGGTGGGCGGAGCGCAGGCAATAGCCGCAATGGCCTATGGCACCGAGTCGATACCGCGTGTCGATAAAATATTCGGTCCGGGCAACCGTTTCGTCACCTGCGCCAAGCAGATGGTTACGAACCGTGTGGCTATCGATATGCCTGCCGGCCCGAGCGAAGTTATGGTGATGGCCGACTCTACGGCGTCGCCCCGCTATGTGGCTGCCGATTTGTTGTCGCAGGCCGAGCATGGTCCAGACTCGCAGGCGATACTCGTCACTGACAGCGTGGACTTTGCCCGCAGTGTAGCCGACGAGGTGGCTGCGTTGACCGGACGCCTGTCGAGGCAGGACTCGGTGGCAGGTTCGCTGTCGCAGAGCCGTCTTGTAGTGTTGCGTTCGCGGCGTGATATGATTGATTTTGCCAACGAATATGCCTCCGAGCACTTGATAATATCGATGTCGGAGCCGTGGGAAGTGGCATCGGAAATCACATCGGCCGGAAGTGTGTTTATCGGCAATCATTCGCCGGAAAGTGCCGGCGACTATGCTTCGGGCACCAACCATACGCTGCCGACTTCGGGCTGGGCTCGTTCGTACAGCGGTGTGAATATCGACAGCTTTATGAAAAAAATCACATATCAGGAGCTGACCCGCGACGGATTGCGATCGCTCTCCGATGTGATAGTGACAATGGCCGATGCCGAAGGACTTGACGCACATGCCCTTGCTGTGAAGGTGCGCCTTGGCGAGTGAACGAGGGTTATCTGCGACACCCTCAGGAAACGAGATGATTAATACGCACGCATAGACCGTGCGTCCCTACATAATATTTAAAATATTATTGATGAAAAATACATTAAACTACGTTCGACCGAACATATTGGCTCTGGCTCCTTATTCAACGGCCCGCGATGAGTTCAAAGGTGGAGATATCTCAGTGTGGCTCGATGCCAACGAAAGTCCGTACGACAACGGAGTGAACCGTTACCCCGACCCGCATCAGCATGAGCTGAAACAGCATATCGCAGGACTCAAGGGCGTACGGCCGGAGCAGATATTTGTGGGCGGCGCCGGTTCAGACGAGGCGATTGACCTCGTGTACCGTGTATTCTGCCGTCCCGGCGAGGATAATGTGGTGGCTATCGCCCCCAGCTACGGTGTATACAGCGTGGCGGCTGCAATAAATGATGTGGAGTTCCGTGAAGTGCAGTTGCGCAGTGATTTCTCCCTTCCTGTCAACCGGTTGCTTAAAGCCGCCGACCCGCGTACGAAAGTTATATGGATATGTTCGCCAAACAATCCGACGGCAAATGCGTTTCCCCGTGCCGATATAGCTCGGCTGGCCGAGGCGTTCGACGGCATTGTGGTGGTCGACGAGGCATATATCGACTTCTCCGAACGTGGTTCGATGCTCGACGTGCTCGACAGCTATCCCAATGTCATCGTGTTGCAGACATTCTCCAAAGCATGGGGCCTGGCGTCGCTGCGACTGGGCATGGCATTCGCGAGCGAAGAGATTGCGGCAATATTCTCGCGCGTGAAATACCCGTACAATGTCAACGGTCCCACGCAGCGGAAAGTTATAGAACATATCGTCAACGACAATATCAATATCGCGGAGAATGTGGCTGAAATCATACGTGAACGCGACGCATTGGCCGCTGCATTGCGCGAAATGCCGATGGTGCGCGAGGTGTATCATTCCGACGCCAATTTCCTGCTTGTGAAATTCGACGCTCCGGATGCCGTGTATGACTATCTGGTGGACAACGGAGTGATTGTGCGCAACCGCAGCCGTCTGCTCGCATGCGAGGGTTGCCTGCGCATCACAGTCGGTACGCCCGAGGAGAATATCCGTGTCATCACATTATTGAAAGAATATACGCAACAATAGCCGGATCACATGAAGAAAGCAATATTTATCGACCGTGACGGCACTATAATAGCCGAACCTGCCGACGAGCAGATTGACTCGCTGGAGAAACTCCGCTTCGTGCCGGGCGCAATCTCCGCTCTACGCGCGCTTGCCGGCAAGGGTTACGATCTCGTCATGGTCAGCAACCAGGACGGACTGGGCACCGACTCTTTTCCCGAAGATACTTTCTGGCCGGCGCACAACATGATGCTCGACACACTGCGTGGCGAGGGTGTGGTGTTCGACGACATTCTCATCGACCGCAGTTTCCCCGAGGACAATGCCCCGACGCGTAAACCGCGTACCGGCATGCTCGGACGGTATATGGACGGCAGCTATGACCTGGCGTCGTCATTCGTCATCGGCGACAGACTCACCGACATGCAGCTTGCCGTCAATCTCGGCGCCAAAGGGCTTATGATAGGAAATGCCGGCGAATTGCCCGAAGGGTGCGTGCTTGCCACTGACGACTGGATGGCTATTGCCCGCCATATACTTTCGTCGGGGCGCGAGGCGAGCGTCACGCGCAACACTTCGGAAACCAAAATCGACCTCTACCTCAATCTCGACGGAGGAGCAACGTCGACTATCGACACCGGTCTGAAATTCTACGACCACATGCTCAACCAGATACCCCATCACGGCGGCGTGACACTCGATATCACTTGCCGAGGTGACCTCGAGGTCGACGAGCACCACACTATGGAAGATGTGGCTATCGCGCTCGGCGATGCCATATATCAGGCGCTCGGCTCGAAACGCGGCATCGAACGCTACGGATTCGTGCTGCCGATGGACGAGAGCCGCGCTATGGTGCTGATTGATTTCGGAGGCCGCAGCGAACTTGTGTGGGACGTGAATTTCACACGCGAATATGTCGGCGATACCCCGACCGAGATGTATGAACATGTGTTCAAGTCGCTCGCTTCGGCCATGCGCGCCAACCTGTATGTGGCGGCACGAGGCGACAACAATCATCATATTATAGAAGGTGTGTTCAAGGCGTTTGCGAGGGCATTGAAACAGGCGGTGAACCGCAATCCTTTCAGCTACGACCTCCCTTCAAGCAAAGGCGTGCTGTAACCGTTAAAAAAAACAATTTAGAAAATGATAGCGATAATAGATTATAATACCGGCAATCTGCGCTCGGTGGAAAACGCGCTCAACCGTCTGGGGGCGGAGTGGACGCTGACTGCTGATCCGGAGGTGATACGCCGTGCCGACCGTGTGCTGCTCCCCGGAGTGGGACATGCGGGTGAGGCAATCGGACGTCTGCGTGAATCGGGACTTGTAGAGGTGGTGAAACGCCTGCGCCGTCCGGTGCTCGGCATCTGTGTGGGCATGCAGGTGATGTGCCGCCACACGGCCGAAGGTGACGTAGAGGGTATGGGACTGTTTGACACTCGCGTGCGACGTTTCCACTCTCAGCCCGGCGACAAGGTGCCGCACATGGGCTGGAACACGATAAGCAATCTCGAAAGCAAACTTTTCAAAGGTATCGAGCCGGGAAGCTATGTCTACTATGTGCATTCCTATCGCGCCGACCTTTGTCCCGACACTATCGCCACCACTCGCTACGGGGCGGCCGGACAGATGTTCAGTGCGGCATTGAAATATGAGAATTTCTACGGCACGCAGTTCCATCCCGAGAAGAGCGGCGATGTCGGCGAGCGTATATTGCAAAATTTCCTGAAGCTATGAGCCGGCGTTTCGAGATAATACCCGCGATTGATATAATCGACGGCAAGTGCGTGCGCCTGTCGCAGGGCGACTACAATGCAAAAACGGTGTACGACGCCTCGCCGGTCGATATGGTGAAGCGTTTTGCCGACCACGGGTTCACGCGTATCCATGCAGTGGACCTTGACGGGGCCAAGGCGGGGCGTCCGTGCAATCTGTCTGTGCTTGAGAAAATGGCATCGGCAAGCGGCGACGCCCGGATAGAGTGGGGCGGAGGCATAAAGACCGACGACGATATGCGTGACTGCGTCAACGCTGGATGCGCGTTTGCCGTTATCGGCAGCGTGGCGGCAAAGCAACCCGAACTTTTTGACCGCTGGCTGGAGCGTTACGGAAACGAGATGATGGTGCTTGGCGCCGACCTTCGCGACGGCAAAGTGGCAGTGTCGGGCTGGCTCGGCGATACCGACATCACAATCGACGGTATCGTAGGACGTTTTCTCCCGCTCGGACTGACTCAGGCAATCGTCACCGACATATCGCGCGACGGCATGCTGCAGGGCCCGTCGTTCGACCTGTACACCGAGATACAGGCGAAGTATCCCGATGTCGACTTCACCGTAAGCGGCGGCATATCTTCGCTTGCCGATGTGGAGAAATGCGCGGAGCTCGGCCTGCGCCGCGTCATTGTCGGGAAGGCGCTCTATGAAGGTCGTGTCACGCTTAATGAACTTGAAAAATTATGTTAGCAAAACGTATCATACCTTGCCTTGATGTAAAGAACGGACGCACCGTCAAAGGCATTAATTTCGAGGGACTCGCCGATGTAGGCGACCCGGTGGAACTCGGTGCGCGCTATGCACTCGAGGGTGCCGACGAATTGGTGTACCTCGACATCACGGCGTCGAAAGAGGGACGCTCCACTTTTACCCGAATTGTGGAACGGGTAGCCGACCGTGTCAACATTCCTTTTACGGTCGGTGGCGGCATATCGTCGGTCGACGATGCCGCGGCGTTGCTTGACGCCGGTGCCGACAAGATTACCGTCAACTCGGCCGCAGTGGCAAATCCGTATCTCATCAGTGAAATTGCAGCGAAATACGGCAGCCAGTTTGTCGTTGTGGCTATAGACGCCCGCACCATCGACGACGGGTCATGGCGTATCACAACCCACGGAGGTTCGCGCCTGACCGATATCGAGCTCTTCGAGTGGGCGCATAGGGTGCAGAGCCTGGGTGCCGGCGAGATACTGTTCACCTCAATGAATCATGACGGCACGCGCTCGGGCTACCCATGCCAGACGTATGCGGCGCTTGCCTCGGCTCTCGATATTCCGGTCATCGCGTCAGGTGGAGCAGGCAGCGTCAGTGATATCGCCGATGTGCTCACCGACGGACGCGCCGATGCCGCTCTTGCCGCAAGTATCTTCCACTACGGTGAAATCACTATCGACGCTCTCAAGCGACAGCTTGCAGCGCGAAACATACCAGTAAGATTATAATTCCGACAATATGAATTTTTCCGATTTCAATCTCGATAAATGTGCTGACGGACTGCTGCCCGTCGTTGTTCAAAATGCAGTGACGCTTAAGGTGCTAATGCTTGGATACATGAACAGGGAAGCGTTTGAAAAGACAGTGGCCGAGGGGCGTGTCACATTTTACAGCCGCACCCGCGGCACCCTGTGGACGAAAGGGGAGACCTCTGGCAATTTCCTCGAAGTAAAGGATATGTATGCCGATTGCGACGGCGACACACTGCTGATAAAGGCAATGCCGATCGGTCCGACATGCCACCGCGGCACTGAGGCTTGCTTCGACACTCCTGCCGAGGACGGCTTTATCCGCTCGCTGTCACGACTCATACAGCAGCGCCATGCCGAGATGCCTGAAAATTCCTACACCACCAAGCTCTTTATCAAAGGCGTGAAGAAAATCGCCCAGAAAGTGGGAGAAGAAGCTGTCGAATCGACCATAGAGGCCGTTGACGGCAATCGCGACCGCTTCATCTACGAAGCCTCCGACCTGATCTACCACCTGCTCGTCCTCCTCGAACAGATGAACGTAACCCTCCCCGAAATAGAGCGCGAACTCCTCCAACGCCACAGCTGATACCGATACTTTTTGGGATCAAGCCGAAATAACAGTACTTGGAAATATAGTAATTCCCGGCTTTGCCTTGAGGGTGTTGCAACACTTCATATTGTGTGGGTGTTGCAGAACTCAGAGAAATGCCTCCAAAATGTAGGGACGCACGGCTCGTGCGTCCGCCAATAATCTGATTATCAGACGTTACAAGCGGACGCACGAGCCGTGCGTCCCTACAATATGAAGTTCTGCAACACCCTCACAGCAATATTAAACTGAGACTGTAGTATGAACTGCAATTTGGGCTTGAGCCATTTTTTTGCCGCAATGGCAAATTTTAGATTAAAAAACTGTAAATTGCTGTAATGATTCGGGGGTGTTGTCTGTCTTAATATATATGAGTTGAGGGAGGTTGATAATAAATCGTCTATTTTATATATGTTAAGTGACAATATCATGTACGGAATTATATGCAGATTTAAGACTTTGGTGCTGTCGGTAGGCTTGTCGGCGGCGGGATGCACGCAGTTCGCGCTTTCGGCGCGTACGATAAGCGGAACAGTATGTTCAGACAGCGATTCCACCGCTATTGTCGGAGCATCGTGCCGACTGTTTGCCGGCGAACGTTTTCTTGCCGGAACCGCCTCGGGCGATAACGGTGTGTTTGAAGTCGCCACCGATGATAATTCGGGTGTGCGTCTCGAGGTGTCGATGACGGGCTTCAATACGACGGAAATCGTGATACCCGGATCGGGTGACTCCGCGCTGGGCACGGTGTATCTGTCGGAAGGCGTGACACTCGGAGAGGTGACTGCGACCGCTTCAGGAGTGTCGGAAGTGCGGGGACGAACAATACTGTTTCCGTCGGCTTCTGACGTGAAAGCCTCTTCCACGGCGTTGAGTCTTTTCCAGAAACTGCCACTTGCCGGCCTTGATGCCAACCCCATTAGCCGGACGGTGACGGTCGACGGCCGGACGCCTGTCATACTCATCAACGGAGTGCCGTCGACGATTGATGATTTCAACTCGCTGCAGCCTAAGGATATCGCAAAGATAGAGTATTCGCGTATCACGCCTGCCCGCTATGCCGACCGTGGCAACAGCGGCTTCATAAACATAACTCTCAAGGAGCGGAGCGACGGCGGGCAGATATATGCATGGGGGCGCAGTGCTGTCAGTACGGCATTCGTCGACGCAAACATAAAGACTTCATATCATCAGGGCGCTTCACAATTCTCGCTCCTCTACAGTCCGTCGTGGAGAAACTATCAGCAGGTATATGACGATACCGACGAGAGTTTCATCGGTGATGATTTCCGTGTCGACCTGCAGACGCACGACCGCAATCCGTTTAATTACAGTTATCACAACTTGAGGTTGAAATATGACTGGACGCCGACTGCAAACACGCTGTTTTCGGCTACATTCCGCGTGATGCCGAGTGTCAACAAAAGCCGCTTCATCAGTTCGACGCACGACTCGAGCCTCGGTGACTATAATAATCTCAATCACGTGAAAAGCAATGACTTCTCACCCTCGCTCGACCTGTTTTTCCGACATGATTTCAATAGCCGTAATTCAATCGAGGCGCAGATAGTGGGTACACTCAGTTCGAGCGACTACCGCCGCACCAACAGTTATGTATATGATGACGGCGATGTCACCGACTATGTGATGGATGTCGACAGTCGCCGCCGGTCGTTGATTTCTGAAGTGTGCTACAATCATTCGTTCAGCGACAACACATCACTCTCTGCCGGACTCCAGAACACCCTGTCGAGAAGCACCAACAGATATCTGTTGTCGGATAACAAGCCGGTGCTTACCGAGAACAACAATTATGCCTACGCGCGGCTCGGACAGCAGGTCGGCGATGTGTATCTGTCGCTTGCCACCGGAATGAAGATGTTCTGGACCAAAAACGACCTTAACCGCCGTCATTTCATCAAAAATCTATCTACGGCGCAGGTTTCGTGGACTATCGACCGGCACTGGAGTGTGAACGGTGCGTTCAGCTATTCGCCGTCGATACCGTCGCTTTCGGCGCTTACCGACTGTCCGCAGCAGCAGACGCCCTACCTTGAGTCAAACGGAAATCCCGACCTCAAGGTGTCAGATATTTATTACGGCCAGATTTCAGGCTCATACCGCACCGGAAAGTTCTCGGCGACATATATAGCGGCAGTGATGGATATGCGCGGCAATGAAATAAATGATGTCGCATATCTGGGCGACCATCTGTTTCTGCGGCAGACAGTCAACGGCAAGTGGTTGCGTTATATGAATAACGCCGTGAAACTGAAGATATCGGAAATAGCGGGGTTCGGAGCCAGCGCAAGTTTCTCCGTGGAATATTATCAGTCGGCGGCGGAGTCGTGGAAGCATCATCTGACAACATTTGACGCCAATTTCACTATGTGGTGGAACCACGGTCCGTTTACCGTGTCATATTGGCGCAGAGTGCCGGGCAAGTATCTCAACGGAAATTATGTCGGAAAATATGAGAACGGCGATGCTTTGAGCGTAGAGTTCAAGCCCGGATCGCACTGGACGCTCGGTGTCGACTGGATGTATATGTTTGAACGTCGTGGCTCGCAGTATCCCTCGTGGAGTTATTCGCCGGTCAATCCGTCATCATCTGACCGCTATATCCGCAACAATGGCAACATGGTGGTGTTGTCGGCAAGCTATTCGGCTGATTTCGGCACGCTGTTCCGCTCGTCGCGGCGTTCGCTCAACAACTCCGACAACGCATCCTCATTGCTGAAATTGTAATGAGATTCTTCCACTAAGAAAATGGCGAACAGGGGCTTGCTTTTGTCGCGGATAATCATTATATTTGCTGTATTACGGATTTTCGAAGCATGGAGAAGCAAGCAGCAAAGATAATCGGCATAGCGCGACATCGCCTTTCGACTGACGGCGAGGGAGTGACTACGCTTGTGGCTTTCCATGGATGTCCGCTCCGGTGCCGTTATTGTCTTAATCCGCAGTCGCTGGGCGATGGCAGTCAGTTTCGCGAGTATTCGCCTGAGCAACTGTATGCCGAGACGCGCATTGACGAACTTTATTTTATAGCTACAAACGGAGGCGTGACTTTCGGCGGGGGTGAACCGTGTCTGCGTCCGCGGTTTATCCGCAACTTTCGCGAACTGTGCGGCCCGGCGTGGCGACTCAACCTGGAGACGTCGCTCAATGTGCCGACCGCCAACGTCGAGGCTTTGCTTCCGGTGGTCGATACCCTGATTGTCGACGTCAAGGATATGGACTCTGACATATACCGCGATTACACCGGGCAAAGCAATGATCTTGTGCTTGACAATCTCCGACTGATAGCGGAAGCAGGGAGGCAAAATGACTGTATGATACGTCTGCCGCTGATACCCGGTTACAATACGGATGTCGACCGCGAGGCAAGTCGCAAAGCTATTGAGGCGCTGGGTTTCCATCGATTGGATTTATTCACCTACAAAATAAACAGACTATGGCACGAGGAAAGCATACCTGCAAGATACTGAAAGAGATACGCCGACGGATTGCTGAAGCCAACGGCATAGAGTTCGTAACATCAGAATGCCGCTACAAGGGCGACTGTACCGGCACATGTCCCAAATGCGAGGCGGAAGTGCGCTATCTTGAGCAGCAGCTACGCACACGTTCCCTTGCAGGAAAAGCGGTGGCTCTCGCCGGAATCTCCGCCGGAATGATTGCGCTTTCAGGTTGCGGTAGTACATCGACTAAAAATCAGTCAAATGAAGATTTTCGTGAAGAAATAATTGACTCCACCGAAATTACTGACTCTACAGAAGTTGTGGAATGTATTATTGAGGAAGGAGAAATTGAGATGTTCGAGGAAGATACGATTGCTTGTCCTGATTCGGAAATTATCGAGATTATTCAAGGAGAGGTTTTTCACGACAATGCTTTTTTTTTAGAGGGAGAAGTGGCACACGTACAAGAAAAAGACTCGGAAGCGGATAGAATATACACTACGGTGGAGCGTATGCCCGAATTCCCGGGAGGTGAGGCAGCATTGATTAGATTTATAAGAAAAAATTTAAAATATCCTGAGGATGCGGATGGTTGCTCACAAGGGAGGGTTGTTGTACAGTTTTATGTTGACACATTAGGCCATGTATGCGCACCGCGTATTTACAGAGGCATTGGGCCTGCTTTTGATATGGAGGCATTGAGGGTTGTACGTCTTTTGCCTGATTTTATTCCCGCAGAGTATAATGGCAAGAAAGTAAATGCATGGTATGTCATTCCTATTAATTTCAAACTTTCCGAACCATGATTCGAAATTATGATTGACCGATGGGTCTGAAACAGAAAAATATTGAGAAACAGTAGAAAAAAGTTGAGGGAAATTTGGTGGATTGGGGGGAATGTTGTAATTTTGCGGAGCTTTTTAAGCATAACTTTTATTTATTAACACTTTAAACATCCGAAAGAATGCATTTGAATTCTGAAGAAAAAGTAGAAATCTTTGAGAAGTACGGTAAGGGCAAGACTGACACTGGCTCACCTGAAGCACAGATTGCATTATTCTCAGTCCGTATCTCTCATTTGACTCAGCACCTGAAGTCAAATCACAAAGATTATACAACAGCTCGCGCTCTTAAGATGCTTGTAGGTAAACGTCGTCGCCTTCTCGACTATCTTGCCAAGAAGGATATCAACCGCTACCGCGCAATCATCGCTCAAAAAGAGCTTGGTATCAGAAAGTAAGAGCCGAGGCTTTCTACTTGAAGATTACAAGGCGATATGTCAATCACGACATGTCGCCTCTTTTCTTGTGTCATTGTGGCGAGTAGCCGGAGTTAATCAGGGTGGAGGGGGAGTTGTAGAAAGATGGTGAAAGGGTAGTGGAAATGTCGGTGCCGGGGTTGTTGTCGAGGTATGAGCGGACTATGCGGTAGCCGGTGTAGCGGCCGATGCGTCCCGGCAGGTCGGCTGAAATCGGTTGAGCGGAAGGGGTGGGGGCGCAAAGCCTGCGCGCCAGAGTCATGTCGGAGGAGTATATGATGTTGTCGGCGGCCATCTTTCGCCACGTGGCGGACTCCTGTGATGCAGCCTGCGACAGTTGTGCGGGCGTCCAGTCCATCAGTGCGGCTGTGTCGGAGATGCCGGTCAGGGTCGCTACGGCATTGAGCAGTGCGCCTTCGTAAATGAAATATTGTATGGCGGTTGGGTTGGCTTCGGCCTCAAAGGGAAATTCGACCGACAGGATTGCTTCGGCGATGTCTGAAGTGATGTTGTCCCGGGTTTTGGTACGGCGGAGATATTCGGGCATCGAACTGTAGGCTTCGTGGTCTTCTCCGAGATAATGGTTGAGCGCTACATATACGACCGAGTCGACGAGCATCACCTGCTGACGGTAGGGTGATATGATGCCGTAGTAGGAATAGCGGGGCAATGCGGGGAGGTGACGGCGCATGTTTGCGTCGAGCGTTCCGAGGTCTTTTTCGATTGATGAAGTAGAGGTGAATGCTTTTTCTACTTCCGGCTCGAAGATGGCGAACGCCGCGGTGTGGCTCAGCGAGTCGACAGATGCCGGAATATTGCCGGTGGAAGCGCCCATTAGATAAATGTAGTCGTTGAGCGGTACGGCAAGCGAATCGACGATGGCGTATTGCCTGTCGGCGGGCAGCTCGGCGAAGCCGGCTACAATGCGGTCGAGGCGTGTCAGTGGGGTGCTTTCCGATTGAGTGTCACGGCCGTTGCCGTCGCCCGATGTGCAGGCTCCTGCCATTAGAGAAAGCGCTAAAACAGTATGTGGGAAATATTTCATGCTTTTGGTTGAATTGTGCACAAAATTAGTCAAAAATATTATTTAACGAAATTTCAGTCGGAAAGTGGGCCGATATTTATCTGATTTTTGCTAAATTTGTCAAATATTTATATCAGTGGGAATATAAGCAGCTGTTTCCGCAAAGTAAAAACAGACGTCTTGAAAATCAAAATTTTAAAATATTTATTACTGTTTTTATTGCCTGTGTCTGTCGCTTTCGGCGTGGAGGCCAAGCAGTTTGTCGTGGTCATTGACCCGGGACACGGGGGGAAGGATTATGGCGCTGTAGGGGCAGTCACCAATGAAAAGACAATCAACCTGAACGTCGCCAAGAAGTTCGGCGAGAAAATAAGGAAAAGCTATGGCGAGGATGAGGTCAAGATTGTTTACACCCGTGATAAAGACGTGTTTATAGCTCTTAACGACAGGGCAAAGATTGCCAATGATGCCAAAGGCGATCTGTTCATTTCAATTCATGTAAATTCAATCGACAAGAGGAATAAAAGGCGTGCCACTATAGCCGGCACCGAGGTATATACCTGCGGACTCCACCGCACTGAAAGCAACCTTGAGGTGGCCAAACGCGAGAATGCCGTGATGTATCTCGAGGAGGACTATTCGCAGAAATACCAGGGGTTTGACCCGACATCGCCCGAATCGTATATAGCGTTTGAACTCAACCAGAGCAAGCACCTTGACCGCAGCATCGAGTTCGCCACTCTTGCCAAAGATTACCTTACGACAACGGCTAAGCGCGTCGACAAGGGGGTGAAGCAGGCCGGATTCTGGGTGCTGTGGTCCACGAGCATGCCGTCGGTGCTTGTCGAGCTTGACTTCATCAGCAATCCGACATCGGAAAAATTCATGGCATCGGCTGCCGGTGTCGAGAAAATGGCACAGTCGTTCTATAAGGCTTTCGATGACTATTATGTGGCCGTCAACGGCGGCCAGCGCCGTGCGCAGCAGGCCGACAAAGCCGACGCAGGGAAAAACAATCCGGCAGGCAGAACGGATGCAAACGTAAAACCGGCGAAAGCGTCAGGCAGCGACGCTTGTGCCGACGACATGGCCGAAGCTCCGGCCGCGGTGGAATATCGTGTGCAGGTACTTGCCAACGACCGCTCTCTTTCTCTCAAATCCAAACTGTTCAAGGGGGAAAAAGTCAGCGAATATTACGACAAAGGAATGTATAAATACACTGTCGGACATTTCAAAACTCAGGCGGAAGCGGAAAAGAGTATGCGCCGTCTCAGGGCAAAGTTCCCGCAGGCATTTGTCATAAAAATGGAAAACGGCGTGCGGGTCAATTGATTGCCCGAAGCCACTGAAACAAATTGAGAAATAAAGAATCAGATAATATATATGAAAAAGTTATTCACAAAAGAGATGATGATTGGAGCCTGCGTGCTTATCGCATTGGCAATCCTGTTCTTTGGTATTGAATATCTCAAAGGTGTCAGCATCTTCAAGCCGTCAAACTACTATTATGCCGTATACAGCGATGTGAAAGGGCTTGAAGTGTCGGCTCCTGTCATGGTCAACGGATATAAGATAGGTCAGGTCGACAATGTGGAACTGATGTATGACCGACCTGAGTGTGTGCTCGTGTCAATGAGCCTCGACAAGAAATTTAGAATTCCGGTAAACTCAAAAGCCCTGATTGAGAGCAGTCTGCTCGGTACGGCTTCGGTCAAGATAGAGATGGCGCGCGCCACAGACTATTATGCCCCCGGCGATACTGTTCCTTCGGGAATAGCTGCCGGCATGATGGACCAGGTGTCGGAGCAGCTGCTGCCCGGAGTCAGCACCATGATGCCTAAGCTCGACTCGATATTGACCAATATAAATGCCCTGACAGGCAATGAGGCGCTGCTTCAGTCGTTCAAAAACATAGAGTCGCTTACCGCAACGCTCAACACTACGGCCAATACGCTGAATGCCTCCGTGCGTACGCTGCCTGCGACAGTCGGCTCGGTCAACGGAGTCATCGCGTCGGTCGACAGTCTGCTGGCCGACCTGAACCGTGTCACTTCGGAGATTGCCGATGCGCCTATCGACTCCACTCTCAATAACTTCAACCGCATATCGGCCGACCTTGCCGCTCTCACCGCGCAGCTGCAGAACCCCAATTCGACAGTCGGGGCTCTTCTCAACGATTCGGCTCTGTATGACAATCTCACCAAGGCTTCGCAGAGCATCGATTCTCTGCTGGTGGATATCCGCAAGAATCCGAAGCGTTATATCAGCATAAAACTGCTTTAAAAGGTTTGTCTGACGGGCTCTAAGAGAGCGTTTGAATTTAAACCATATTAGCAATTAAAAGGATAAAGATAAGTAACTGTTTAAAATTATTTTATACCCACCATTCTCATTATTTTAATATTC
>CAMWJS010000053.1 GCA_947174635.1 uncultured Muribaculaceae bacterium | reverse complement strand
CGATATTGTAGTGCCGTAAGGGATGTTGAGCAGCTCGTTGCGGACAGCGCGCTGGAAGTCGGTCCCGATGATTTCAAGGGGCAACTCGAAATCCGTGCGTCGGCCGCTGAAGTATTCGTCGAGCTGGGTGATTGCCTGCTCTATGACCGCTGATGTGCCGATTTCGTATCCGGCGCCGATGTGTCGTTTTATCTGTCGTTCGGTGGCTTCGGGGTGTCTTCTTTCGCGCCAGTCGCAGATACATATTTTGCCACGGTATCCGCCTATTGTCAGTTCTCCGGCGGGAGATACATAGCGGGCAATCTTGATTGTTTCCATACGTTAGTCCTGTTTTTGTCTGTCGGTTGGGAATGCCTGTAAAATTAGAGGGTGTCTCATAACAAAAGTTAAACACTGAGTCGAAAATTTTGAGATGTATTTGATGTTGAGACGAAGGAGCATAGCGAGCTATGTGACTGAGTCGAAGCGTCAAAGATACTCAAAATTTTCGATAGAAAAGGTATTTTTATATTTTCGGTCATATTATAAATTTATATGTTTTTAATATTACTGTCGCCTTGATGTCTCTTTTGCTAAATTTTTGTTTTTCGTCGGTCACATAGCTCGCTATGCTCCCTCCTCAAAAACAAAAATTTATCTAAAAGATACATCACTCAGTGTTTAACTCTTGTTATGAGACACCCTCTTAATCCTTTTTGCTGTATTGGAGAAATATCTGCCGGGAATTAATGCCGGTATGATTCGCGGCAGATTGGTTTTAGCCTGATGGCAGGCTGTTCTGTTTTTTGCTAAAAACGGTTAATTGCTTTGCTGTGAAAGCTATTTGTTTTATCTTTGTTGTTTGAAACAAAAGATAAGATAAGTATGCTCAGTCGTTTGGTTGACGAAAAGAATATAAAGGAACTTCGCAAACTGCTTGAAAATTGCGAAAAAATAGTTATCACCTGCCATATAGCTCCTGATGGCGATGCCATCGGAAGTTCGCTGGGGTTGGCCAATGTGCTTGGTGCCGTGGGCAAGACGGTGAAGGTCATCACACCCGACATGCCTCCGCGCAATCTTATGTTTCTTCCCGGAGCAAAGGATATCGTCGTGTATACAAAGTATACTGAATTTGCTGAAAACCTGTTGCGCGACGCCGACTTGATTTTTGCTCTTGACTATAACGACATCAAGCGTATCGACAGAGTGGCCGATGCTTTCGCTGCATCGCGGGCATCGAAGGTGATGATTGACCATCATCTGTTTCCCGGTGACTTTGTCGATGTGAAAATATCGCATCCCGAAGTGTCGTCGACATCGATGCTCATATTCAGGGTGCTGTGCCGTCTCGAACTGTTCCCCTATATCGACAAGGATGCGGCCGCATGCATCTACACCGGCATGATGACTGATACGGGAAACTTTTCCTACAATTCCAATGATCCCGACCTTTATATCGTTATCAGCGAATTGCTGAAAAAAGGTATAAACAAGGATGCCATATATTCTAAAGTGTATAATTCCAATACACCCGACCGTCTGCGCCTCAACGGATATGCCATAAATCAGAAGATGAAAATCTATGATGAATATCACGGGGCGCTGATTACTCTGACACGCGATGAGCTTAACAGCTACCACTATCAGAAAGGGGATACGGAAAGTCTGGTGAACACTCCGTTGAGTGTGCCCGATATTGTGTTCTCGTTTTTCCTGCGTGAGGAGTCGGATTATATAAAGGTGTCGGCCCGATCCAAAGGCGACTTCCCGGTCAATAAATTATGTGAGGAGCATTTCAATGGCGGCGGCCATAAGAATGCGGCGGGAGGCGAGTTCTATGGCACTATGGAGGAGGCCGTGGCGCGTTTTGAGGAAATAATGCCTCAATGTAGGGCTTTTCTCGAATCTCAGAAATAAGTGTTAGTAATATTGATAAAATAAGTATATACACTCAATAATAATGAAATTATCTCATTTTGGCTTGCTCGCTGCTGCGGGAATAGCATCAGCAATGACATTTACCGGTTGTGACAGCGGAAAAAGCTACGCCGACCTCCTTACCGAGGAGACCCACGCTGTAAACTATTATCTTTCCAACTTCCGCGTGATTGATGAAATACCGGCGGATTCGGTTTTTGAATATGGCGAGGACGCACCGTATTACCGTATCGAAGAGGACAGCAACCTGTATATGCAGGTATTAAACCCCGGGACACGCGATAACAAGGTGGAAGACGACGAACTTATATATTTCCGCTATACGCGCTACAATCTGAAGTATTATTATGATACCGACTTGATGGTGGGTAGCGGTAATTCCAATAATCTCAATGTACAGGCTACCTCTTTCCGCTTCGGCAACACAATGCTGTCGTCGGCATCTCAATATGGTATGGGCATACAGGAGCCGCTGAAATTTCTTGGTGTGGACTGCGAGGTAAACCTCGTCGTCAAGTCTCAGCTCGGGCCTACCGACGACATTGCCGCCGTGGTTCCCTATATGTACAATCTGCGTTACTTCCGCCAGCCCTACTGATTGGAGGCCGGGAGCAATGAATGATACGGGTTAAATTTAACATACACTAAAGCTTACAATTTAATTAAAAGAAACTATGTCGCTTATAAAGTCAATCTCAGGTATTCGCGGCACCATAGGCGGTCGCGAAGGTGAAGGTCTGTCACCTATTGATATCGTAAAATTTACAGCTGCCTACGCTGCTTTTATCCGCAAATCGACTTCTGTCGATACAAATAAAATTGTGGTTGGTCGCGACGCACGCATCTCTGGCCCGATGGTCAGTGACATCGTTTGCGCCACGCTGACATCGATGGGATTTGATGTGGTCAACATTGGCTTGGCTTCTACCCCCACCACTGAAATCGCTGTTGTCGAGGAGCAGGCCTGCGGTGGCATTATCATCACTGCATCTCATAATCCCAAGCAATGGAATGCCCTCAAGCTTCTGAATGAAAAAGGTGAGTTTCTCAACGATGCCCAGGGCAAGGAGGTGCTTTCAATAGCAGCCAGCGGCGAACTGCAGTTTGCCGGCGTAGACAGCCTCGGCCATGTGTATGTCAACAATACCTATGACGACAAGCATATACGCAAAGTGCTCTCTCTGCCGCTCGTCGATGTGGAGGCCATCCGCAATGCCGGTTTTACCGTGGCAGTAGATGCCGTAAACTCTGTCGGAGGCATAATCATACCCCGTCTGCTTGAAGCGCTCGGCGTAAAGAATATCATCAGACTCAACTGCGAGGCAACAGGCCACTTCGCGCATACTCCCGAACCTATTCCCGAAAACCTTACTGATATTTCCGCACTTATGTGTACGGCCAAGGCTGATGTCGGTTTCGTGGTGGACCCTGATGTCGACCGTCTGGCAATCGTGATGGAAAACGGCGAGATGTTTGTCGAGGAATACACGCTGGTGGCTGTGGCCGACTATATACTCGCACATACTCCCGGAGCTACAGTTTCCAATCTCAGCTCATCGCGTGCGCTGCGTGACGTGACCCGTCGTCATGGCTGCACATATTCGGCTGCTGCGGTCGGCGAGGTCAATGTCGTGACCAAAATGAAAGAGACCGGGGCAGTGATTGGCGGTGAAGGCAACGGCGGCGTGATTTATCCCGAAGCTCACTATGGTCGTGACGCGCTTGTAGGAGTCGCCATCTTCCTTACATTGCTCGCCAAGAGCGGTAAAAAGGTAACGGAACTCAAGGCCGGATATCCGCAGTATGAGATTGTGAAGAATAAAATCGAACTTACGCCCGACATTGATGTCGACGCTATCCTTGCGTCGGTCAAAGAGGAATTTGCCAGCGAGCAGATTACAGATATCGACGGTGTGAAAATCGATTTCGCCGATTCGTGGGTGCATCTGCGCAAGTCGAATACCGAACCTATAATACGCATATACGCCGAAGCTGCCGATGCCGAACGCGCCAATGCGCTCGTGCAGCAGATCAAGGATGTAATCAGCCGTATCACAGGTAAATAAAGGCTCTGATTGCGGCGGCGCAAAATCACCTCGCAACATGTGTCATCAACATTGAGGGTGTTGCAGAACTTCATATTGTAAGAGCATTTTCTGAGTTCTGCAACACCCTCGATGCAAAGATATTATTGAACGTCATAATGTAATATACTGAAAATGAAAATCCGACGATTTCTTATAATTGTAGCTCTGTTTGCCGGGGTGTTGTCATCGGCCTTTGCTGCTGACCGTTATGCTCTGGTCGATATTTCCACCGCATACGTGAGGTCGCGCCCGTCGCACTCAGGTGAGCTTGTCACTCAGCAGCTTATGGGGTTTCCGGTTAAAATTCTTGCCGTGGAGGGCGAATGGTATCGGGTAGAGACAATCGACGGTTATAAAGGGTATATTATCGGCAATACGCTACATCCTGTTTCGGCTGAAAGCTATAACGAGTGGAAAAACTCCGAGCGGGTCATAGTCAATACCAACAAGGAGCTGGCAATTGTCGATGATGACGGCAAGCAGATTTCCGACATAGTGCCCGGGGCAATTCTCGAATATGATGGAGTTTGTCCCGAAGACTCATTGACGGCCCGTGTCACTCTTCCTGACGGACGGGTGGGGTCGCTTCCGGCCGATGTGCTGATGCCTCTGACGGAATGGAGCCGACAGCCGTTGTCTGTCGACAAAGTTATCGCCTACGGCATGGACAATATCGGAGCACCATATCTGTGGGGCGGAATGTCGCCCAAAGGGATGGATTGCTCCGGTCTGACATGGATCGCTTATTGGCTCAACGGACGGCTGTTGCAACGTGATGCCTCCAAACAGGCGCTGATGGGCGAAAAAATCACCGATTGGCGCAAGCTGAAAGCCGGCGACCTCGCTTTCTTCGGAAATCCGTCGACTCAGCGCATCACGCACGTGGCGTTGCTGCGTGACGGGCAGGGTAACATTGTGCACAGCAGCGGTGGTCGTGTACGTCTGAATTCGCTTGACCCGAAATCGCCCGACCATATCAATGCCACTTTTCTGTGGGGTATATCGTCAGATAACTTTAAGCCTGTAAAAAATGACTCCGGACGCACCATACTCTTTGACTCTGAGAGTATATTTTTGCCTGGAGTGAAATAAAATTTGGATTTTAGGAAATATTTTTATAAATTTGCACTCCGAATTGTGAACAAACAAATTAAACAGATAAATAAAGATGAAACGTACATTTCAACCTTCTAACCGCAAAAGAGTTAACAAACACGGTTTCCGTGAAAGAATGTCGACCCCCGATGGTCGCAAAGTGCTTGCACGTCGTCGCGCCAAAGGCCGCGCTCGCCTGACTGTTTCTGACAGCATCGCCGGAAAATAATAGTCATCCCGCAGGCACGTCACGGTCATAGTAGACCGCAACGTCTTGACTCTTAAAAAAACAAAGCCGAAGTCGACTGATCACCGACCTCGGCTTTTTTGTTTTTTACTTTGAAACTCCGTACTATTTATAAATTTAGGCCGATTATGGCTATGATTATTCCGGAAATCTGGGCAATGAAAAAGTACCAGCGTTTTGTGCGGAATTGTGTTTTCCATTCCTCAAGGCGCAGAGGCATGTTCTTTACTTCTTCCCGCTTATGAGATTGCCTTATTCTGAAAAAGATCAACGCAATAGTGGCGATGCCTGTAATTATAAGTCCGGCGTAAAACAATTTGTCTCCCATATAAATCTCTGATTCTAATAAAAATAAAACGCTACAGTCGTGCCGATGGTTTAGGCTGACTGTAGCGTTGTTTATGATTGTTGCTTTATCTCCTTAATTTATGGTTGAGAGCAGGGTAGGGAGCTCATCAAGCGATTTTATTCTGTATTGTGGGCGGTAGTCATCTGACGGAAGGGATACTTGCTGGGAGTGGACGTTGCGTCCGTCGTCGATGAGCTGTATCGTAGTCCAGCCGAGGCGGTTGGGCCAAAGGAAATCTTTCATCGGATTGTCGCCGACGTAGACGAAGCTGTTGATGTCGGGATTTAACTTCATCATGCGTTCGAACGGGAGGGGGGTATATTTTTCTCCGCCTACGGCTTCCGATATCGAAATATTGTCAGGGACGATAATCCTGTCAAGACCAAGAGCCTTTATCTTGTTGGTCTGCGTTGAGGTGCGTCCGTCTGTTATCAGTCCGATATGGTAGCCGTCTGTTATCAGTCTCTTGATTGTAGCGATTGAATTGTCGGCTTTTATGTCGGGAAAATGGTTTCGGTAGGTGGCGACCATTCGCGGGATATCGTAGTCGAGAACGATGGATTGCTGTATCGAACGGTTGTGAAGATATTCGGCAAGAGAGTCAAACGGGTTGACAGGCGCGGTAGTCATCGCGTGGACCATCTCGTCGAAGTTGAATGCGCTGTCAATCGCTGTAAGGTCGTGTGCCACCGCCCGGTAGCCCGATATTACGAAATCGCGCTCTTTATAGAGCGTGTCATCAAGGTCGAATGCTATTAGTGTAGAGCTCGTCATGCGTTGGTGTACTTGTCGATGAGCCCGGCTACATGGCGTATTTGGTCGTCGGAGAGGGTAGTGGAGCTCGGCAGGCACAGTCCGTGGTTGAACAGACGTTCCGACACGCCGTTGACGTAAGCCGGTGCATCTGCGTAGACCGGCTGGATGTGCATCGGGCGCCACAGCAGGCGTGTCTCTATGTTGTGCGAGGCAAGGAGTTGGCGCAACTCGTCGGCAGTGACGGGCGAATTGTCGCCGAGCAGTATTGTCGACAGCCAGAAGTTGGAGTTGAATTTGTCGTCGGGGTTGGTGTGTACGGCGACGTTGGCATTGTCGCGAAGCATGTCGGCATATATGCCGTGGATGGCACGACGACGGTTCACGCGCCAGTCGAGTTCCTCCATCTGGGCGCACCCTATGGCAGCGCTGACGTTGCTCAGACGGTAGTTGTATCCGATGGTTTCGTGATAATAGTAGGGGCGGTTCTCGCGGGCCTGGGTGGCAAGGAACAGTGCGCGCCGGGCGTTCTCTTCGTCGGGGCATATCAGTGCGCCGCCTCCCGATGTGGTTATCATCTTGTTGCCGTTGAAACTGAGTATGCCGAAGCGGCCTATAGTGCCGCACTTGCGTCCGCTGTACTCCGAGCCGATTGCTTCGGCTGCATCCTCTACGACAGGGATGTCGTATTCGGCAGCAATCTTCATGATCTCGTCAATCTTGGCGGGCATGCCGTAGAGGTAAACGGCAATAATGGCTTTTGGCTTGCGCGATGTCACCTTGATGCGGTCTTCGATAGCGCGGCGCAGAAGCTCCGGATCGATATTCCAGGTGTCGGGCTCGCTGTCGACAAACACCGGTTTGGCGCCAAGATATACAATTGGATTGGCCGAAGCCGAGAATGTCATCGACTGGCATATCACTTCGTCCCCTTTGCCGACGCCGAGCAGGGCGAGGGCAAGATGTATGGCGGCAGTGCCGGCACTCAACGCAACTACATTCTTTACTCCCAGATAATCGTCGAGCATCCCCTCGAAACGGTTGACATACGGTCCTAACGGCGTAATCCAGGTGGAGTCGATGGCATCTTTCACATATTTGTTTTCGTTGCCCGCGAGATGCGGCAATGACAGTTTTATTTGTTCTTCCATATTGCAAAATTACTCATTTTATTATTCGGATATATAATTTTGCATGTTTTTTATCGTTATTTTATCAGGATAAAAACGGTCCGGTTCAACATATATCTAAGTATTGAGATGAATCTACATAAATTCTGCATATCGGCAGTTCTTGTCATGGTCTGCGCAATTGTCGGCTATTCCCAGGTAAGACTTCACGGAAAAATCGTTGACAATGAGGATAAAGACCTCGAATTTGTCACCGTACGCATAGCGGGTACGGCGTTGGGCGCCACTTCAGGTCTCGACGGCACATATACACTCACGGTGCCGCAGCGCGATACAATCAATGTCGTGTTCACTTGTCTGGGCTACAAGGAGGTGAACCGCAGGCTTATCGACGCGTCGGGCGATGTGACGCTAAACGTGAAGATGCTTCCGGCGACCTACGAGATAGGCGAAGTCGAGGTAACCGATATAAAGAAACAGACCACGCAGATGCAGACTATCGATGCCTCCAACGTCAGAGTGTCACCCGATGCTACGGGCGGAAGCGTCGAGGCCATGCTTGCCACTCTTGCCGGAGTCAACTCCAACAATGAAATGTCGTCGCAATATTCGGTACGTGGCGGCACGTACGATGAAAACTCGGTTTATATCAACGGCACGGAGGTGTATCGTCCGCAGCTCATATCATCAGGCCAGCAGGAGGGATTGAGTATCATCAACCCCGATATGGTGGGCGCCATCGGATTTTCGACCGGTGGTTTCGGCGCGGAGTATGCCGACAAGATGTCGTCGGTGCTCGATATCTCATACCGCGAACCGGAGGTTTTCGAGGGTTCGGTATCG
Organism: uncultured Muribaculaceae bacterium; assembly: GCA_947174635.1. GTDB lineage: Bacteria > Bacteroidota > Bacteroidia > Bacteroidales > Muribaculaceae > JAGBWK01. The sequence goes on along the minus strand of CAMWJS010000053.1, from coordinate 8,626 downwards.
GCCAGCCTCATGGGTGGAAGTGTGACGCTCGGTCAGAATTCCCGGCATTTCTCGCAGCTCCACGGCTTGCGTTACAAGCGCAACTCCTCGTTGCTGAGTTCTATGGAAACAAAGGGCGAATACAATCCCAACTTCCTCGATTACCAGACAAACATGGTGTTGAAGATGAACAGCAAGTGGCAGCTGTCGTTTCTGGGCAATATAGCTGTCAACAACTACAACTTCACACCTACGAGCCGGCAGACAAATTTCGGCACGTCGGAAGATGCCAAGCAGTTCAAGGTCTACTTCGACGGACAGGAAAAAGACCGCTTCGAAACATATTTCGGAGCGCTTAATCTTTCATACCGCCCGTCGGCCGCAACGAAATTGTCGCTACTCGCTTCGGGCTATCTCACCAACGAACTTGTCAGCTATGACATCTCAGGCGAATACTGGCTCGACCAGGCAGGCACTACCGGTGGCGGAAACTCCGATAATGCTGTCGGCGGAGAACTCGGCGTTGGACGTTATCACGAGCATGCGCGCAACAGGTTGAAGATGTCGGTGATGTCGGTCGGTGTAAAGGGTGTCACAGGAATCAAGCATCACAATCTGTCGTACGGACTTGACTTCAAGCATGAGACAATCCACGAGCGTTCGCGCGAATGGGAACTGCGTGACTCTGCCGGATTTACGCTTCCCACCGACCCCGACGCTATCAAGATGATTTACAACATGTCGTCGCGCCACAACATTTCGTCAAACCGCGTGGCATTTTATGTGCAGGATTCCTATCGCGTCAATTCGTCGTCGGGCTATTTTGCCATCAATGGCGGATTGCGTTTCAGCTACTGGGATTTCAATAAGGAGTTCCTTGTGAGCCCGCGCGCGTCAGTTGCATTCGTGCCCGAACGCAACAGCAATCTGACCATGCGCGCTGCTGCAGGTCTGTATTATCAGTCACCGTTCTATAAGGAATACCGCATGCCGGTCGCCGACGGTCTCGGCAATACTGTCATTGCGCTCAACAATGAGATTAAATCACAGCGCTCGATACATTTCATACTCGGCACCGATTATACGTTCCGCGCTTTCAACCGGCCGTTCAAACTTTCCGGCGAATTGTACTACAAGAATTTAGGCAACCTGATACCCTATGAAATAGACAATCTCAAAATAGTGTATTCGGGCAAGAATGAGACATCGGGCTATACAGCCGGCCTTGACATGAAACTTTTCGGACAGTTTGTGCCGGGCACGGATTCATGGATTAGCTTCTCCCTGATGAAGACAAATGAAAAACTTAACGGGGTCAATGTGCCGCGTCCGACCGACCAGCGCTATTCGTTTGCAATCTTCTTTACCGACTATTTCCCGAAATTTCCCAAGCTGAAGTTCTCGTTGCGCGGTATTCTGTCCGACGGACTGCCGACTACAGCTCCCCACGGCTCGCGCGACAAGGGTTATTTCCGTGCTCCCGCCTACAAACGTGTCGACGCAGGCCTTTCCTACGCGCTGCTCTCCCCCTTGGGCGAGGATGAAAATCCGTCGGGTATGCACCGCTATTTCAAATCGGTATGGTTAGGTTTCGACGTGTTCAACCTCCTCGACATCTCCAACGTAAGCTCATACTACTGGGTGACCGACGTCAACAATATCCAGTACGCCGTACCCAACTACCTCACCCGCCGCCAGTTCAACGTCAGACTTACAATCGATTTCTAACGCTTTCATCTCTGCTCCGGAAAGCTGTGAAGTGAAAAAGTTTGGTAATTACGGAAAAATTTCGTTAATTTGCGCCTGAAATGAATTTCCGGGGCATGCTGCTCCCGGATACATGGCAGCCGGATATCGATTATCAGGCTGTCGTCAGACTGATTTTTGAAAGGTACAATAATTTAAGGAGCTATGACACTTACAGCTATTGCAGTGGAACATGCCGGACAATTTATGTTCCCGACAGAATTGGCAAAATCGCGTACAGATTATGCCGAAGGCAGAATCTCTGCCGCTGAGTTGAAAAAGATTGAAGATGACAGTATCGCCGAATTGGTTGAGCGGCAGCGTCAGGCCGGACTTTCGACCATAACAGACGGTGAGATGCGCCGTCGTTCGTGGGATCTGGATTTCCTTGCCGGTCTCAAAGGAGTTGAGTGTAAATGCATCACAAGCGGAAATCTATGGCAGGATATAGAGCTTGGAACTCCGGTTCCAGAGATTGTGGGCGATATCGCATTCAATCCCGAGCATCCGATATTCGAGCAGTTCATGTATTTAAAAGGTTTGCTGAAACAGGGCGAAGTGGCTCGTGTCACACTTCCGGCGCCCGCTCATCTGCTTGTCTGGATTTTGCTGAATGACAATGTGCGGCCTATAGCTGCGGTAGCAGCCGGACTTGCCGAGGCTTACCGCATGACAATTGAGCAACTTTACAATCTGGGTTGCCGGAGCATCATATTGCGAGACACATCCTGGAACACGTTCTGCGACCACGATAAGCTTAAGCGTCTGCTGCAGGGCGGGCTTGATCCGGTAGCCCTCATGCCTATGCTTACGAAAGTCAATGATGACGCACTTGCAGGACTGCCGGCCGATATGGAACGCATTCTGTCAATCAAAGCCAACTGCACCGAGCGTTTCGGCCATGCCAGCCGTCTGCATCCGCTTATCGTTGAGGCAATTTTCAATCACGCCAATGTCAGCGCCTTTATGGCTGAGTCAGACACGGCTTGCAATCTGCTTGGCGACCATCATATAGTCTTCCCCGAGGGCAAGGGACTTATATTGGGCGTGGTGGATGTGAAGCAGCCACAGCTTGAGTCGCGTCAGGATATCTTGGCGAAGATTGATAGCGTGTTGCGCAAGATTACTCCGGAATGGTTGCGTATAAGTCCGACCGACGGTTTCATGCTCAACGATGCTGCCTACGATACATCTTCTTTTACGCCTGAGGACCAATGGCGCAAAATCACACTTCTGCACAGTGTGTCGGATAATGATTGAATGCAGTGAATTATAAACCATTAACGGCGTCCGTGTTTTCATCAGAATACGGACGCCGTTTGGGTTTAGCGGATTATATCACTCTTGTCGGTGTCAGCGCTGGTTATAGACGCCGATTTCGTGAAGGGTCATTTTGTCCGTGGTGGGGTGGAATGTCACTTTTACCGCCGATGCATTGACGGTGTCGAACCGGTGTACTTTGACTTTGCCTGATTGGGGTTCCACGGGTATTTCCACCCATTTTCCGTCGGCGTCATAGTATATGCGGTAGCTGTCGAAGCTGCGGTTGTGGTCGGTAAGCGTGATGGTGTTTATCGGAGTGGAGCGGTCGAGTTTCACCATGTACCACGGTTCTTTCACGCAGCTGTTGGATGTCCATGCCGAACCGAAATTGTCGTCGTTGGCATAGTCCATGATAGAGCCGTCGTTGCTCCACGATGACTCTGCGGGACGGCGTTTGGCTATGTTTTCGGCAGTGATGGGGTGTCCGCCGCCGGCGAGTGTCTTGTCCTTGCCTTCACGATGTTTCCAGAGGCGACCGATTTCGGCGAGAGCATCCATGGCGTTGTCGTCAATAAGGCCGTCGGTGTTGGGTGCTACGTTGAGTATATATGTGCAGTATGCTTCATTGCAAGGGATGATATTCTCCTCGACAATCCATTTGGGCGACTTCACATCGGTGGTGGGGTAGTATGATTTCCAGAACCATGCATCGTTAATCGGAAGGCATGAAAGGGAGGGGAGTACGTTGGTGTCGGTAGAGATGTGCTGGCCGGCATTCTGTTCGTATGATTTGATGTCGGTATAGAACAATACATCCTGTGGATATTTTGCAGCGTTGAGTTCCATTACGAGGCAATCGGGCTGTAGCTGCTTGATGTAGTGGTAGATGTCGTCAAACGGTATTTCCTCGTAGCTGATACGTGACCAGGGAGCGTCCCAGCCGTCGATAATGATGCCTGAAATCGGGCCATAGTTGGTGAGTAGCTCGTGAAGCTGTTTTTTGATATACTCGGTATGGGTGGCGTTGATGAATCCCGGGCGGATGCGGTGATGGGTGTCGAGGATTGAGAAATAGAGCATCACTCCGAGCCCTTCTTTACGGAAAGCGTCGGCATACTCTTTGACTACGTCGCGTCCGAAACCGCTGTCCACGCAGTTGTAGTCGGTGGTCTCCGTGTCCCAGATGCAGTAGCCGCTATGGTGCTTGGTGGTGAGGCAGCCGAATTTCATGCCGGCGAGTTTTGCGCCTTTAGCCCACTGCTTGCAGTCAAGTTTTTTGGGGTTGAAAGTCTCGGCAGGCTGGTCGGGATCGGGCCAGTCCTGATCGACGAACGTAGGCATATTGAAGTGAATGAACATGCCGAAACGGTCGTTGACAAATTTTTGTTGCATCTCAGTCAGGCGGTCTGCGTAAGCACCCAGACAGAGCATTGCCAATACAATTGACAGGAAAAACTTTTTCATCGTAATGTCAGGTTTGTTTAATGGTTGGGTTGACTTATGTTATATTTTTCGGCACAAAAGTAGTAATTAATCTAAAAAAATCAAAAAAAAGGACTATATGAGTGATTTTTGGCAAGAATGAACTACATTTGCAAAAGAATTTCATAACAATACCTAACATAAAGTAAATGAATAAAACCAAAGCAGTAGTGGCTGCCATTTGTATGGCATGTGCAGTCACACAGTTGCCGGCAAAGGTATTGCCGGAGTCGGTACAGTATGAGGTAAAGCTGATGTACGGTTTCCGACAGGACAAATCAGCCGGACGTATCATTAATGTAAGGCTTACTGGTAATGAACTTGCCGGGAAGTTTACCGTTGAGGCAAAATGTGGCTCAAAAAAAGAGAAAAGAACGTATGATGTGGCCGGACAGGATGAGGCTTCGGTTGAATTCCTATTGCCGAAATCGGTAGGTGCCGACAGGGAAGAGACTGTGGTTATGACTCTTCGCTCCGACGGAAAGGAGTTTCGGGATACCGTCATTGTGCCGCAGATGCGCCAGTTTACGGTATATCTGTTCAACCACTCGCATGTCGATATCGGATACACCAACACCCATAAGAATATCGAGACGCTTCATAAGAACAATGTCATCGAGGGAATGCGTCTCGGTCAGGAAACCGAAAGCTATCCCGACGGGGCGCAGATGGTGTGGAACCCCGAGGTGACATGGCCGATAGAGCGCCTGTGGAACTCTCAGCCTGAACTTCGCGACAGCATTATTTCTGCTATAAAGCTCGGACATATTGCGGTTGATGCATCGTATGTCAACCTCAACACAAGTATATGTGCCGACGAGGAGTTGTTCCATCTGTTCGGCTTTTCGCGCAAGATGCAGGAGCTTTCGGGCAAAGAGGCCGACGTGTTCGCGCAGTTTGATATTCCGGGCATTTCGTGGGGCCTGGTGCCGGTGCTTGCCAACCAGGGTATAAAATATGTGATGTCATGGACCAACGGCGGCGACCGCATAGGCCATGCGCGTGAAGGCCTTGACGGCAGGCCGTTCTGGTGGGTGGGCCCCGACGGAAAATCCAAAGTACTCTTTTTCCAGCCCGGCAACTATGCCAACAGCGGCAGTATGGGCAAAGGAGGGGAGACCGGACGCCCCTGGCTCGGACAGCGCAATGCCGCCAAAGTGCCTCGGTTCATAAAGATGGGATATGCCAACGTTGATTTCACCAAACAGCTCACGGAGTTGCAAAACAGCGACTATCCATACGATTTCGCCTGTTTCTCATGGACACTGTGGGATAATAACCCTATAGATGCCGATATTCCCGATGCCGTGAAGGAGTGGAACGAGAAATACGCTTATCCGCATATCAAAATCAGCAGCGCGCATGAAATCATGAAAATGGTGGAGGAGCGCTATGGCGACCAGCTCCCAGAGGTCAGCGGCGACTACACCGAATACTGGACCGACGGGCTTGGCACTGCCGCTGTCCTGACTGCCGCCAACCGCCATTCAAAGGAACGTATGATACAGGTCGAGACAGTGGCGTCGCTCCTTGCCGACCAAGGTGTGCCCGCTCCCCGTGCCGACATAGAGGAGGCTTGGCGCCATATCATACTTGGCTCGGAGCACACATGGTGCTTTGAAAACCCCAACGATGCATATTTCAGCGACGCAATCCTCGATGTGAAGAAATCATATTTCCAGGATGCCGAAAAACAATCTCTCGCTCTTATGGACGAGGTGCTTGCTCCGGTCACCGACAAGGCCAACGGTGCCTTCGGTCCGTATGACGGACCCGCCGAAGGAGGTGTGACCGTCATCAACACGCATTCATGGCCCCACGGCGGCATTGTGACTCTTCCGTATAAGGAAAGTATGCGAGGCAACCGCGTGGTCGATGACAACGGCAACGAGGTGCTCTGCCAGCGTCTGGCTTCGGGTGAACTTGTATTCCTTGCCAACGAGACTCCGGCGTTCGGTTCCACACACTATACCGTGGTCAGCGGCGACTGCTCTATACCGGCTGTCAATTCCGTATCGAAGTCTGAAATCTGCAACGGTGTTGTCAAAGTCAATATCGACACCGTGACCGGTAATATTTCCTCGCTCCGCATCAATGGCAGCGACTATAACTATATCAATAAAGGCGCCAACCGGTTTGTATGGCTTCCCGCCAATGTCGATGAACCGCAGACCGACAAAGTCGTTTCTATAGAGATTACCGAAAACGGCCCCCTCGTATCGGAAGTGACGGTGACATCCGAGGCTCGCGGCTGCAACTCACTCATGCGCTCAGTGCGTCTGATTGCCGGACAGCCTTGGGTAGAAATCTCCAATACGGTCGACAAGCAGGCTGTTCCCGACAAGGAAAGTATACATTTCGGTTTTGACTTCAACGTGCCGCAGGCAGTCACCAACATTGATATTCCCTGGGGCGTGATGCAGCCTGAGAAAGACCAGTGGAAACAGGCCAACCGCAACTGGATGGCATTGCAGCGATGGGCCGATATTTCAAATGATACACATGGTGTGACATGGTGCTCGCTCGACGCTCCGCTTATGGAATACGGTGGCCGTTTCGCCAATATCGCTACGGGCTGGGGCAATGGCGGCGATTGGAAATACTCGCTTCCGGAGCATTCGGCAGAGATATATTCATGGGCGATGAACAACCACTGGCACACTAACTTCCCCCAGACGCAGGAGGGCAAAGTGACATTCAGCTACCGCATGATGCCTCACGGTGCGTCAGATCTCGCTGCCGCCAACCGTTTCGGTATGGAGCAGGCGCAGCCTCTGGTGCATGTCATTGCCAAGAATGCAACCGAACTCAAAGCTCCCGTCGCTATAGACAACGATAAGGTTGTGGTATCGGTGATAAAGGACCGGGGCGACGGTAAATCATTCGTAGTGCGTCTGCGCTCACTCTCCGACAAAGAGGAGAATGTGACATTGACATATCCCCGCAGCATTCCTGAAGGAAGCTACGTTTGCGACCTCGGAGAAGAGCCTGCGGTCGGGTTTGACGGAAAACTCACCATGGCTCCGTACGAAATGAAGACCTTGCTGCTCAAGTGGTAAGTAACTGGTTAAAATAAATTTGAACAGTCACTTGGTAAATTGAGCTTTACGATAGACAGCAGTTGGAAATTATTGCGCACATGTGCACTGATTTTCAACTGCTGCTTTATAAGTCAGTCAGGAAAAATGCCTGAGTATGAAATTCAGAATGCGCCATCTGTTTGTCACTACGCGGCATTTTGATTTCCGTCGGATTGCTTTCGCGATTTGAGCCGTGACTTTTGGCAGCGGCATTACCCAGAACAGGCCGTCTCCTTTGGCCATGCGTGTGTCTACGAGTCCGGGACGTATTTCCGTGACTGTGATACCTGTGCCTCTGGCTTTTCGCCGGAGTGACTTTGTATAGTTTATCTGATAGGCTTTTGATGCGCTGTATGACGGGGCGACCGGCGTGGGCTGCAATCCGCCTACTGAAGTTACGGTCACAAGATGTCCGTAGCCCTGACGTTCGAATATGAGATAGAGCATATCGACAGCAATTGTCCATCCGGTCACGTTAGTGGCTATCGTATCCTGCTCGGTGGCGATGTCGAGCAGGGGATTGAGTTCGCCTGTCCCGGCGCATATAATGGCAATGTCAATGTTGCGTAGCCGCCGGTGCGCAGAGGCGATGGCCGATTCCAGTTGCGAGGCGCCGGATATGTCGCAGCATTCGGTATGCGTCAGCTCCGGGCAGTTCGCTTCCATTTCCTGTAATAACTTTTTGCGGCGGCCGAATACAGCGACATTGTGTCCCTCGGAGGTATAGTGACGCCACAGGCTATTGCCTATTCCTGATGTAGCTCCTATTATCAGTATGTTCATCTTTGCATATTTTTTTTGCAAAGATAGGAAGTGGATATGATACTGGCGTTAAACTAAGTTTATATTTTCGGTCAGATTATAAATTTATATGTTTTTAATATTACTGTCGCCTTGATGTCTCTTTTGCTAAATTTTTGTTTTTCGTCGGTCACATAGCTCGCTATGCTCCCTCCTCAAAAACAAAAATTTATCTAAAAGATACATCACTCAGTGCTTAACTTTTGTAATGAGACACCCTCTTAGAGCCGGTTCGACAATAAATGTTAAACGCAGAGCCGCATATCATGGAGTGG
>CAMWJS010000052.1 GCA_947174635.1 uncultured Muribaculaceae bacterium | reverse complement strand
TCCAAAATGCTCTTGCATAATCGGGAGGATTTGGTTAACTTTGACCGAGTCCTTGAAATTAGTAGTTTTCATGAGAAAAAGCGTCCAAACTTTTCCTTTAAATTACTAATTTTCAGGGACTTTTACAAATTTAATCGACTGAAAATTAAGTGTTTAATAGCATAAATTTAATTTTTGTCATCTACTAAAAATCTCTCAATCAGGGAGGCGCCGACACTGATCCCAACTATATCAAGGCTCTCAGGTCTGTGACATTCCGCGCCTACAAGGCTACAGCCGATTTCTTTTCTTCGCCGCGCACAGCTGAAGATATCGAACGATATCTCGAAGAACAGGGGCGCAGACTATTTGTGGAGCGCGTCCGTTCCGACGGTAAGATTACCGATGTTGCCCCCGGCAAGCCGCTGACCGTAAAGTCAGGCGACGAGATTGTGCTCGGCGGCCTGTTCGGCACTCTCGCCCTGCATCTTGAAAAAGTGCCGGTGAGCCTCAGCACAAGCGGTGGAGCACTTATCGCAGGCCTCGTGCTCGGTTGGCTCCGGTCGAAACACCCTACATTCGGACGTCTGCCCCGGTCATCTGTATGGTTGATGGACAATCTCGGACTTAACATGTTTATCGCCGTTGTCGGCATATCTTCGGGACCGTCATTCGTAAGCGGCTTCAAGGAAGTCGGCGTGGTGATGTTCCTTATGGGTATAATCGCCACTTCCATACCGCTTATACTCGGCATGCTTATCGGTCGCAAGGTGTTTAAATTTCCTGCTGCCATCACTCTCGGTTGCTGTGCCGGAAGCCGCACGACCACTGCCTCACTCGGCGCCGTGCAGGATGCTATCGGAAGTTCTATCCCCGCAATGGGCTATACGGTCACCTACGCCATCGGCAAAACACTGTTGATACTCTGGGGCGTCGTTATCGTCCTGTTGATGAGCTGACCGCTCTTCCCGTCAATATCCCCGATTGTTGGGAAGCAGGGCGGGGTTGAGGTCAATCGCTTTGGTCGGAACAGGGTAGAGGAGTTCGTGCCCGTCATCGCTTACGGTGAAGAAATCTGACGACAGCGGCGTGTGTGCCTGCGCGCTCAGTTCAAGCACCGCCTGCTTTCCGTCATCACCCGAGGTAAACCAGCGCCGCAGGTCGTAGTATCTGAACCCTTCGAATGCCAGCTCGACACGCCGCTCCTCCATAATGCGGCGCAGGAATGTCGGGGCGTCTATCTCCTGCCCGGGGACAAGAGGTCGCAGTCCGCGTTTCTCCCGCAGTTCGTTTAGTCGGGTCACGCCAGCAGGATATCCTGCCGCCTCGGCTGCGACAAGATACATCTCGGCGATGCGTATCGCCGGCCAGTTGTCGGCTGAGTTGTAACTCGGATATTTCACGCAGTCCCATGTCTCTTCGTCGTCAAGCACAAGATGCCGGATTGAAGCCTCCAGACGCAGGTCGCCCGGCTCGAATGCCCTGACGAGAGCCATGTCGACCGGATATTCATAGCGCCCGAACTCTCCGTAGCCGGCGCTCCCGGCTCCGTAACGCGCCTCATAACGTGGCACGAGCGACGATCTCAGAAACCATCCGCTGTTGCCTGTGTCGTTGGGTGTGTTGGTCCAGTAGAGTATGAATTCACGGCTTGTCTTGTGATGCCAGATATCTGCCGGGTCATCGGCGAGTGCGAAGTTTCCGTCTGTTATCACTTCTTCGGCGAGCCGCACCGCTTCGGCACGGTCGCCGACACCTTGCGGCGCTATAAGGTTGACGCGGGCCAGAAACGCTTTGGCTGCTGTCGCCGACACAAATCCCGGATTGGTGAAACCGGGAGCGTAAGAGGCCGCATATTCGAGGTCTGAGATAATAAATTTCCAGATATCAGCTTCCGGTGTCCTGACGGCATTTTCCGTACCTGATGATACAAGCAGCGGTGCGTCGCCCCAGTTTTCGGCGATGAGATGATAGAAATATGCTCTCAGAAATCGTGCCTGAGCCGTGATATGGCTGTAGCGGGTGTCGTCGCCGATGAGATTGATGAGGTTGTTGGCAAGCTGTACCCCCTTGTAAAGACTGTTCCAATAGCTGTAGATTGTGGCGTTGGCCGCTGTCAGCGAGTTATAGTCGAGCTCCGGAGTCCATGTGGAGTTGAGATTGTCGGCGCTTGTGTCGCTGTGAAATGCCGGAAGGTTTTGTGCGGCATCGTAGACGCCTGTCAGCAGATGCTCGTAGTTTTCCTCTGTTATGGTGGCATCGGCGACAGCGTCGGTCGGTGTGAAATCGAGATTGCATCCTGTCAGCAGAGCCAGGGCGGAAAGAAATATTCCGATATGTCTGTATATACGTTTCATTGCGTTGTTTTATTAAATTAAATTGAGAGGTTTATTCCGAAAGTGAATGTGCGTGGCTGCGGCACTGACCCCATGTCATAGCCGCGGTAGTCATATCGGGTGGGGAACACCGCCACTTCGGGGTCATATCCGTCATATCCGGTGAACGTGTGCAGGTTGGTGACAGTGAAGTAAACCCTGAGACGCTCCACCGAGAAACGACGCGACACTGCCGCAGGCACCGTGTATCCCACGGTTATATTGCGGATGCGGAGGAAATCACCGTTCTCAAGAAACCGGGTTGTATATTCGAGCATATTGTTGGAATAGGCCTCACCGGGTCCGGCTACTGCTCTCGGCACATCGGTGTCGGTGTGGGCGGGTGTCCACCTTTTCTCCCAGTCATCCTTGAATATGGCATATCCGTTGGGGTTGCCGCCGCCGTTTGACATGCCGTTGGAGCCATGTTTCCATCCGGCGTATATCTTGCCGCCGAGACTGTACTGAAGGTCGATTGCCAGATCAAATCCTCGCCAGCTCAGAGTGTTGAGCAACGAGCCGAACACCGTCGGGAAGGGCGAGCCGACAATCTCTCTGTCATCGCCGTTGATTATTCCGTTGCCGTCTTTGTCGTGGTATCTGACGTCGCCGGGGCGTATCCCCCGGTTCCACATATCGGCGCCTCTGGGGGCGGCAAGTATCTCCTCTTTCGACTGCCACAGCCCTTCTGCACGGATAAGATAGAATGAGGCAAACGGGTGTCCGGTCTGCAATATGTTGCAGAAACCGGTGGTGATGACGGCGTTGTCGCCGGTGGCGGTCTTGTTGAGTCCGGTCACCCGGTTGCGGCTGAAGCTGAAATTGAGTGATGTGTCCCATTTGAAACCGCCGGAGTTTAAGTTGTGGCTCGTCACTGTCAGGTCGATGCCTGAGTTGGTGATACTTCCGATATTTGACGTGCGTGTCGAATATCCGTCGAGCGAATTGATGTCATGCGTTATGAGCAGGTCGCGGGTGTCTTTTCTGTAGTAATCGGCCGATATGTCGAAACGACCGTTGAGCAGTGCAATGTCAATGCCTGCGCCCCATTGGAACGCTTTCTCCCAGGTCAGGCCGGGATTTGGCTTTGAAGAGGTGAATGTGAGGCCGGGCCGGTCGCCGTATGCGCCGTTGGCAGAATAGACGGTGTGGTAGCTGTAGTTGCCTATACCTTCCTGATTGCCGGTGTATCCGGCCGATGCTCTGAGTTTGAGTTCGGTTATCGCTGTTCCGGCTTTTCTGAAAAACGGCTCTTCGGAAATCCTCCATGCTGCGGAGGCCGCGGGAAAATAGCCGGTGCGCTTCCCCGGTGCGAACTTTGACGATGCGTCTGCACGCAGCGACAGTTCGGCGATATAGCGCCCTTTGACTACGGTGCCGACGCGTCCGAACACCGATTGCAGGGCGTTTTCGCTCAACGTCGAGCTGCCTCCGTTGATTTCGCCTGCCGAAACGATATATGACAGTTTCGGAGACAGGAAGTTGATGCCGCTTACGTAGTTGTTGTCAACCTTGGTGTGCTGGTAGCTGTAGCCGAGAAGTGCGTTGAGTTCGACTCCGCTCCACTTGCGGCTGTATGACAGCGTATGCTCCATCAGATTGGTGAAAGTAAATCCGCGGTAGTCGGATACCTGCCCTTTGCTTGCCGCGCCCTGTATGGATGTCTCCGGAAATACTCCGCGTTCATGCAGAATATTGTAGTCACCTCCGAGGTTGAGGTTGTAAGTCAGGCCGTCAATGATATTCCAGAAGCCTTTGAGGTTTGCGATGGCACGGTATTTGCGCCCGTTTTGCTCGGCGTCCTCCTCATAGAGCTGCACGGGATTGTAAGTGCCCGGATTGACGTTGGCATACGACCCGTCGGCGTTATATGGCAGATAGTCGGGAGATGCCTTGCGTGCGGCCTGCCACGGCGAATATATGTTGTTGTCGCCTGTGGAGCGTGTATTGGTCGAGCTGCTCAGCGCTATATTGGCCTCGATGCCGGTGGTGCGCGATATGTCATGCGATATGTTGGAGCGCAGGTTGAGGCGGCGGTAGTCGGTGCCTTTGAGCACTCCGTCCTGGGTGAAATATCCCCCGGATATGAAGAAACGGGTGGTCTCGTTGCCTCCTGTGACAGAGAGCTGGGCGCTGCCTGTCAGTGCGTCGCGTGTGAGCAGGTCCACCCAGTCGGTGTCGGCGCCATCGTGTGCGGCTGTGACATGGGGCAGAAATCCGGCTCCGCCGGCGCTGATGCCGAGAGAGGTATTGTAATTGTCGATAGCCTCGTTGCGGGCCGCAATATGCTCTGCAGCGCCGAGTGTAGCGAGCCTGCGGGGCAGCTCCTGCCAGCCGACGTAACCTGAAAACGACACCTTGGTGCGGCTTGCGTGGCCTTTCTTCGTCGTTATAAGTATCACGCCGTTGGTGGCTCTTGATCCGTAAAGGGCTGACGCCGAGGCGTCTTTCAGCACTTCTATCGACTCGATATCGGCCGGATTTATATCGACTATACCCGAAATGGAATTGCCTTGATATCCCCCCTTCTGCGTAATGTCATCGGATATTACAGGGAGTCCGTCGACAACGTAGAGCGGCTGGTTGCCCGCCGAGAACGATCCGGTGCCGCGCACACTCACCTGCACCGCTCCGCCCGGAGCCCCGGTGGCCGATGTCACCTGCACGCCTGCCAGCCTTCCCTGCATGGCGTTCTCGAGCGATGCCGCCGGTGTAAGTTCAAGTTCCTTACCTTTTACCGAACTTATCGATGACGACACGTTTGCTTTTGCCGACCTGCCGTAGGCGATGACCACCACATCGTCAAGCCGGTGGCTGTCGGGCGACAGGGTTACCTTCATGTCATGGCCGGCCTCTGCGTCGGCAGCCTGCATGCCGATATATGTGACATGTATCTCAGTGAGTCCGTCGGGAAGAGTGATGGTGAAATAGCCGTTGATGTCGGTGGCTGCATTCACCTTGCTCCCCTTTACATTGACAATCGCTCCCGCGAGCGGTTCGCCGTTGTCGTCGGTGACACGGCCGTTGGCTGTATCGAGCGCCGCGGCGTATGCCGGAATGGCCGAAAGCACTATCGGCAAAACATAATTCTTCATATCTTTTTTACCTGTGGAAAAAAACAAGACGGGTGCCAGCATCAGATAAGCTGACACCCGTCGATCTGTTCAACAATTTGTTATGAGGCCCGAAGCCTCTTCTGTCATGTCAATGGTTTCGGCGGTCGGTGGGGAAATGTATCGCTATTCGCTGAACAGCGACACATTGTAACCGATTGTAGCGAAAGCGGCCTTTATGCCGTCGACATTCACTTTTGAAGGATTGAACTCCACTCTGACCGCTTTGGTGGGGAGATCTACCGACACGCTGTCGACGCCCTCGACAGCCGTGAGCGTGCGTTTCACTTTGGCTGCACACCCCCCGCAACTCATCTGTTCGGCTTTGAATACAGCCACATCTCCGGCATTTCCGGCATTGTTGCCTACCTCTTCGGCGGCATAATCGATTTTTGCGAATGCGTCAATGATTTTTCCGGTTGTTGTCTTGTCGGCATCATACTTTATAGTCACTGTCTTGTCGTCAAGATTTGTCACTATATCCTTGATGCCTTTCTCGAAACGGAGATTTTCCTTGATGCGTTTCTCGCAGTTGCCGCAATGCATCTGCGGCTCGGTGACGAATACTGCTGTTCTGAGATCTTTTGCTGCGGCCGCGATTGTGGCGAAGCAGGCGATTGCGATAACCAATGATTTAAATTTCATGATGATAATGTATTAAATTGTTATTATATATTTTGTTGACAGGTTATTTGTGCCAGTTGTATCTGACTCCGATATATCCCATTGCTCCCTCGATGGGTCCCCATATCATGGTGGAGTCGAAATTGTCGCCCCAGGGGTCGTTTGCCCCTGCAATCGGGTTTTTCTGTTTGAAGTTGGTGAGGTTTTCTCCGCCGATATATACCGACCAGTGTCTGAACCTTCGGGTTATCTGTGCGCTCAGCAACCGGTGTGACTTGAAGTTTCGGTTCCACGACAGGTTGCCGTCGGCAAGAGTGTAAGGAGTCGGCATGCGGCCTCCGCCGTTAAACTGGAGCGTCACGTCAAACTGCCACAGTCCGAGCGGTGTCTGATAAGATGCTGTCAGCAGGCCCTTGTAGTCGCTTGCCAGAGGCCGTTTCATCAGTTTGCCGCCGTAGGTGCTTTTGGCTATTGACCGGCGGTAGGCTCCGGTGGCTGTCAGTCCGCGGAAAAATTCGTAGGTCGCCTCCAACTGCCATGTGTGTGAAAATGACTTGCCGTCGAGATTATAGAACAGCACCGCATGGGGGGCGGTGTCGAGGTCGGTCACGGTCTGGTGTCTGAAATCAGTGTAATAATATTCGCCGCTCAGCGACAGGTCACGGTTAAACAGTCTGAGATCAAGCGTGGCGCTGAAGCCGTAGTTCCAGGCCTCTTCCTGCTCGAGCCGTTGCTCGATGACGATGCGCCTTCCGCTGGCAAGCAGATAGTTGTTTTCGGCGAGCACATGTGGCGTGCGGTAACCTTTGCCGGCCGATGCGCGCAGCTGGAGATGGTCGTTGGGGATGAATTTGAGATGTGCGCGCGGAGTGATGAATGTGTTGTAGATGTTGCTGTTGTCGGCGCGCAGCCCGGCCATCATTATCAGTCGGTCGTTGAGATTGTAGGTGTATTGCGCGTATGCGCCATACACGCTTTCGCGGGTGAAATCGTGGTCTGTGCCCGCTTCTGTGTCGTTGGTGAGCCGGAAACGCTCGCGGTAGTAGTCGTAGTTGAAACTCAGGCCTGTCGACAGTGAGTTGTGGCTGTCGAAATTGGTCTCGAACATCAGCGATGCGTAAGCGTTGCGGTTTTTTACGTCATAGAGTTTGTGTCCGTAGCCGGCGTCCTCGTTGTGCAGGCTTCCCGATAGGATGAGTGCGAGGTTGGTGCTTTTCTCCTTGTCGAAGATATATGCGTTTTTTGTGAATGCCTCATATCGGTCAGTGCGCACTCTGATGCGGTAAAGCTCCTGCACGTCAAGTCCGTCGCCCGAATGGACGCCATGTGCGGTCTGGCCTCCGTCGCGGTTCTCTTTCAGCGCGTTGACCGATGCTTGAAACACATAGTGGTCGCCCATCCATGCCCATCGGTTGCGCAGGTTATATTGCTCCACTCTCGGCATGTCGGCAAATCCGTCGCCGTTGCCGTCGTGCGGAGTCTTGAGATAGTTCTCGTAATGGCCGAGCAGCGATGTGCTCAGGCGTTTGCTGAGGTGGGCGTTGGCGTCAAAGTTAGCTTCGGCTTTATATTGGGTGTTGCCGTAGAGATTGACATTGACCTCATCGTCGGTCTGCGGTTTCTTGAACTCGATATTGATCTGGCCTGTGATTGATTCGTAGCCGTTTTTAACCGAGCTCGCTCCTTTCGACACCTGTATCGACTGCATCCACGGTCCCGGTATATAGCCGAGAGAGAACGGAGTGGCCGGCCCGCGGTAGTTGGGCACATTCTCGGTAAGCAGCTGCACGTATGTTCCGGCGAGACCGAGAAGTTTTATCTGCTTTGCTCCGGTTGCCGCGTCGGAATATCCTACATCGACCGACGGGTTTGTGGTGAAACTCTCACCCAGGTTGCAGCATGCGGCTCTTGCCAGCTCGGCGCCGCTTATCATCTCGGTGTTGGTGATGCCGCCCCTGAGCTTACCGTAGAGACGTCGGCCTGTCACTTCCACTTCCTCTAAAGTCTTGAGCTGACGGAGCACTACATCAAGCCGGTCGTCGGCCGCAGTCAGTGTGTCAGGCACAAATCCGAAATAACTTACGATAAGCCTTCGGGTCGAAGGGATGCGGCGTATCGAGAACTCTCCGTTCTCATCGGTCGTGGTTGCGACATTGCTCCCTGTCCATGACACAAGGGCATCTGCCACCGGCTCGCCCGATGCGTCGGTCACTCTGCCGGTTACATCGGCTTTGGCCGACAGCGCGGCCAGTAACGATATTGCGATAACTAATCTTTTCATACCTTGGAAAACTTTTTCTGTTGCCACCGTCGGCGGTGGTGAAATGTGATTTTAGATATTCCTGTCAGGAGCGGACGTTTATCGTCACACCGCAAAGTTAGCACCGCATCGCCGCTTCCGCAATACCGAATATATGGTATTTTTGCTTTGTGGATATGTTATTCTCTGATTGTCAGTCTTCTTGCGTCAGCTGGCGCTCCACGATTACAGCATTGTTGTGCTGTTGGTCGTGGGAGGAATAGAGTAGTGTCACCGTAGACTTCTGTTCCAGCAGATCTCTGAGCCGGGCAAATGCCGGGTTGTCGGCAAGCTCTGCCGCATATCGCTTCACAAATTCGTCCCAACGGCCTGCGGGATCGGCGTGAAACCATTCCCGCAGGCTGTCGGACGGAGCGATATCCTTATCCCAAAGGTCGTAATGGAATGTGGCGTGCGACAGTCCGCGCGGCCACAGACGGTCGATATATACTCTGAACCCGTCATCATCGGCTTGAGGTTCGTAAGCCCGTTTCAATCTGTAGTGTGTCATGATTTCTATATGTGGGTTGTATGTAATAAAAACTATAGCTTTATGTCTGATTTGAGGATATTCGGCTCGAACATGTGGCGTGGAATAATTTTTTTGAGCGTGTCGACAATCGAGTTGAGCATTTTGCCTCTGATATACTCCTCCTTTATATATAAAGATACCCGGCGCATTGACAGTCTGTCGCCGTCAATGTCGCGTACGTTGAGGCGTTGCTGTTGTGTGAGCAGTGGCAGATGCATTTCAGGAATGATGGTATAGCCTCCGTTCTCGTCGACAATGCGTATCAGTGTCTCGATATTGCCGGCCTCGTAGATGCTGTGTCCCTTGGCGCGCTCTTTGCAGAAACTGAATGCGCTTTGGCGCAGACACTGGCTCTCTTTCATTATCCACATGTTCTCATGTTCGAGGTCTTCGGGATTGAACATAGGCAGGCGCCTGCGGCAGTTTTCCGAAAGGTATACCATGAAGCGCTCGGTGTAAAGCGGGATTTCATACACTCCGGCGGTGGCATGTCCGGCGGTTGCGATACCGATGTCGGCAATTCCTTTACGCAGTGCGTCGGTCATTGCCGCGGCTTTCATTTCCTCTATGGAGAGGTCGACATCGGGATATGCGTCGAGATACAGGCGTATGAACTGCGGAATGATGTAAGGAGCGATGCCCGGGCTGATGCATAGCGCGAGGCGTCCGTTCACGCATCCTTTCGCCTCGCTTACTATTTCTGCGATACGTTCAGCTTCGGCGACCGCTTTTTCCGCTTGGCGTATTATCTGCTCGCCTATGGCCGTGGTGGTGACCTGCTTGTTTGTCCGGTCAAAGATGCGTATGTCAAGTTCTTCCTCGAGTTTGACGAGCATACCGCTTAGTGTGGGTTGCGTGACATCGCAGGCTTCGGCGGCTTTTGAGAAGCTGCGGTGTCTGTCGACTGCTATTATATATTTCAGCTGCTGTAGAGTCATGATGATAGGTTTTGTCTATACAAAGATAGAAAAATCTGTTTGTCTGTCTATGGTTTGGGCTGTATATTTGCAAAAACAATTAAACTAATAAGAAAAAACGACCATTATGGCAACAAAACGATTCCACCGTCATTTCCCCGTAAAAGGATATCCACTCTATCTGATACTGCTTGCTTACCTCGCATTGGGTTATTTCTTCCCGGTGATAGGTTTCCTTGCGCTGATATGCATGATTGCGCCTGTGGCATTTGCCGTGCGCCGTGGACGTTGGTGGTGTGGCAATGCGTGTCCCCGAGGCAATTTCTACGACAGACTGTTGTCGCGCTATTCGCCTCATCGTCCCATTCCGGCATTTGTCCGTACGTTCGGCTTCCGTCTGTTCATGGTGATATTTATATTTTCAATGTTCGGCTTTCAGATGTATCGGGCGTGGGGTGATCCGGAGACTATGGGCCGCGTGTTCTGGCTTATCATACTTGTCACCACGGTAGTGGGCGTGACTTTGTCATTCATATATGCGCCGCGCACATGGTGCTCGTTCTGTCCGATGGGTACGTTGTCGTCGTGGCTGACTCCACGCTCCGGCAAATTGCCGGAAGGATACAGACGTATATTTGTCAGCGCCGAATGTCAGATGAAATGCAAGAGTTGTTCCCGTGTCTGTCCGATGCAGCTTGCCCCTTACGACAGCCGTGGAGACAAAGAGGGATATCTGCATGCCGACTGCATCAAGTGCGGAAACTGCGCCGTGGCATGCCCTATCAAAATAATGCAGCTCGACAAAGCGCCGTCAGTCGCGTGCGGCAGATGATTTCCTGAATATGGCTTTCAATCGTTTAATTCCGGCTTGTCCAAGTATAAGCAGTGCTGTATATTGCGCAGCCTTGGCGAGGCCGAAGAATATGGCCCATAGTACACCTTTTGCAGCAGCCGTCAGCGGCAGCAGCATCTGGGCGAACGAAAGGATATAGAATACCGCGCATAATGCGGCGACAATAAGGCCGGTGCGGAATGAAAGCGAAGACAGACGCTGTCGGATATCCATCTCAGCGTGATTTTAGCCATTTTACTCTGTACTCAATTTCGAAGCCGTTGTCTCTGTATTCCCAGAATCGGCTTATTATCGGGCCGGCAGCGGTTTTTGTGAACTCATAGGCATATTCATTGTGGCTCCGATTGCCGTTTGAATTTGTCACAGTCCGACCCATCACCTCACCTTCAGATTGTTTGCCGAAGCGTCCGGTCAGTTGCAATGGGATGTAACCGGAAATGATTGTTGGAAATACGTTGGGTTTATGTTTCGCCACCGGTATTCCGGAATATGAATATTCGGAAATATACTGCGGTTTGCTTGAACCGTTATAGTCCTCATATCTGATAAGGTTGTCGCCATCCCATGTCAGAGTGTTGACCCATTGCCACGGATGGTCCATATCCCAGCCGTCACGGTTTGCCATCCATTCCGTACATTTTATACTTACAAGATGGCCGCTGTCGTCATATTCAAATTCATGGCGATATTTTTTTCGCAACATTAAAAGATCATTTTTTGTGTAATTGAATATTCCGTCGGCCACTGTTATCTTGCCTTCGTTATCAAGCGTAAGTGAAACGTCAAAATGGCGTAAATATGTGTCTGGTTCAAAAAAAACCTGTTCCGACAGATCCATCGTTATGGTGTTGTCGTCGGGATATTCGTAGACGCACGATACTTTTTGATTTAAGGACGAAGAGCTTGAGATCCATTTTGCGATGCGGTTTTCATCATCATAGATGTACTCCTCGTCAAAGTATTCGGAGGTGATTGATGATACAAGGTCCGGCAGACGGAAATCAGGCTCGGGCAACGGTTCGTAGCTGTCAGAACAGCCGGATCCCACCGTCAGCAATATCGGCAATGCTGCAATAGATTTTGCAAGTTTCATATCGTTCGGCATTTGGATGGATATCCATGATGTTGTTGTTCGTCATGGATATCCATTAGGAGGATGTTTGAATTTAAATCGGGTTAATCGACTTAAATTCCAATCACACTGTAATTACTGAACGGAATTTTGCCTGTTTCATTGTGTCGCTTTGCCGACATTTTTTTGAAGGGAGGAGGCTTGCGATGTCATCAGGTCGTAGAGCATATCGCAGTGCTGCTGCAACTCGGGCTGAAGTATGGCGGCTTCGTCGGGGTCGGTCATCTTCAGGTCGGCGTAGCGGTCTTCTCCGTTGATGAAGTCGATGAGAGTGCCGTCGGGCTTGCGGTAATCGACGGTCAGTGGCTCCTTGCCCTCCTTGGCGAGAGCCGGATTGAAGCGGTAGACAGGCCAGTAACCGCACTCCACCGCAAGGCGTTCCTCTACGATGGAGTGGCCCATGCCGGCACGTATGCCGTGGGCAATGCAGGGGCAGTAGGCTATCACGATAGACGGCCCGTCCCATGCCTCCGCCTCCTTCATGGCGTCAATGACCTGCTGATAGTCATATCCGAGGCTCACTGAGGCCACGTAGACGTTTCCGTAGGTCATCATCATGCGACCGAGGTCTTTCTTGAAATTGCGCTTGCCGTCGGCGGCATATTTTGCAGTCGACCCGAGGGGAGTGGCTTTTGACATCTGCCCTCCGGTATTGGAGTAGCACTCCGTGTCCATTACGAGAATATTGATGTCGATATTTTGAGCAAGTACATGGTCGAGTCCGGCAAAGCCGATGTCATAAGCCCATCCGTCTCCTCCGATTGCCCATACCGACTTCTTGCCCAAAAGGTCTTTGTGGCCGGAGACGGCGGCAAAGAGAGGGGAGGGCTTGGCTTTCGATATCGCGTCGGTAAGCGCTGTCCCGAGGGCATAGGATTGCTCAGGATTATCTTTGGCTTCGAGCCATGCCGATGCGGCTTTTTTCACATCGTTGTCCATCTCTGCCGCAGTTGCTATTGCGCCTGCTGCCTGGGCAAGACGCTCGCGGCGGTAGTTGATAGCCACGGCTATGCCGTAGCCATATTCGGCATTGTCCTCAAACAGTGAGTTGCCCCATGCCGGCCCGAGTCCGTGGCGGTTGACGGCATAGGGCATCGACGGGAAGTCTGCACCCCATATCGAAGAGCATCCCGTGGCATTGGCGATAATCATACGTTCGCCGAAAAGCTGTGTCAGCAGTTTTATATATGGTGTCTCGCCGCAGCCGGCGCACGCGCCTGAAAACTGCAACAGCGGTTCGTGGAACTGGGAGCCGTTGACAGTGAATCGCGGCACGATATTGTCCTTTATCGACACATTTTTCTGCATATAGCTGAGGTTGTCGGCCTCTTTCTGTAAATCGTCCTCTATCGGAACCATAGACAGAGCCTTGCCGGGACATATTACAGAGCATGACGAGCAGCCGGTGCAGTCTTCGGGATATACCTGGATGCGGAACTGGTATTGATGCAATTCCGGCGAACCGTGCCCCTCTTTCGAGATGATTTGTTCCGGAGCGGCTGCGCGTTCCCGGCTGTCGAGCAGGTAGGGTCTGATTGACGCATGGGCGCAGACAAGCGAGCACTCGGTGCATTCGACGCATTTCTCGGCATCCCACTGAGGTATGAACCGTGCAATTCGCCGTTTCTCATAGGCTGTTGTCCCTGTCGGGGTAAATCCGTCGGGCGACATAAGCGATACCGGCAGTTCATTGCCGCGCCGCTGCAGGCATGGTCGCGCTATTTCTTTTACGAATTCGGGGAGGCTGTCGTTGTCATTTACATCGTCGGTGGCCTCGGCCCACTCTGTCGGTACTTCAACAGGTGTAATCGCGGCGACAGCCTGTGAGATGGCTTCAAGGTTACTTTCGACCACGGCATTCCCCTCATGGCGGTAGACTTGCTTTATGCGTTCCTGCAGGGCGGAGTATGCGGTGTCGAACGGGATGACAGGCATCAGTTTGAAGAAAACGGTCTCCATTATGGTGTTGATGCGTTCGCCAAGTCCGGCTTTGTGCGCGATTGCAGCTGCATCCACGTTGTAGAGACGTATGCCGCGTCTGGCGATATCCCGTTTGAGCGATGCCGGAAAGCGGGCGCTCATCCCGTCTACGTCCCAGGGCGATGCAAGCACAAATATGCCGCCATCCTTGAGATTGCCAGTGAGGTCGAACCTGTCGACATAAGTGTTTTTATTGCATGCCACATAGTCGGCTTTTTCTATGCTGTATTCACTCTTGACCGGAGAGGTGGCGACGCGGAGCTGCGACACGGTGTATCCTCCCGACTTTTTGGCCGAATACTGGAAATAGGCCTGCGCGTAATAGTTGTCGGAGTCGCCGATGATTGCCGCGGCCTGTTTTGTGGCGCCGATAGTGCCGTCGGCACCGATGCCGTAGAACTGCGCCTGTATCATGCCCTCGGGAGATATGAATATAGGAGATTGTGGCGGAAGCGACCGGTGCGTCACATCGTCGTTGATGCCGACGGTGAATCCGGAGTACGGGTTGGCAGAGTCCAGATGGTCATACACCGATTTTACCATTGTCGGGTCAAACTCCTTGCTGCTCAGTCCGTAGCGGCCGCCGATGACTTTTATCTGGCGGCCTGACTGCTGTATGGCGCATGCCACGTCGGTCAGCAGCGGTTCGCCCGGCGCTCCGGGTTCCTTCGTGCGGTCGAGTACGGCGATTTTCCTGACTGTAGCAGGCAGGGCGGCGAGAAATCTGTCGATGGCAAACGGCCGGTACAGACGCACTTTGACAGCGCCCACATTATATCCGTGGGCGTTGAGGTAGTTTACCGTCTCCTCGATTACCTCGCAGCTCGAGCCCATCGATATTATGACGCTTTCGGCGGTAGGTGAGCCTACATAGTCGAACAGATGTATCGGTCGCCCGGTCAGAGCGGCTACACGCTCCATCTGCGTCTCCACAATCCCGGCAAAAGCATCATAATAGGGATTGCATGCCTCGCGGTTCTGGAAATACACGTCGGGATTTTGTGCGGTGCCTCTTATGTCGGCATGCTCCGGATTCATGGCGCGCTGTCTGAACGCAAGCACTTTTTCGCGGTCAATAAGACTGAAAATCTGCTCGTAAGGAAGCATGCTGATGGTCGACATTTCGTTGGAAGTGCGGAATCCGTCAAAGCAGTGGAGCACCGGGAGGCTGCCGTCGACGGCGGCAAGATGCGCCACAATGGCAAGGTCGTGGGTCTCCTGCACGGATGCCGACATCAGAATGGCGAAACCGGTGGAGCGTGTCGCCATCACGTCGGAATGGTCACCGAAGATTGAAAGCGCGTGCGTGGCCACCGAGCGGCATCCGATGTGGAATACGGCCGGAAGCAGTTCGCCTGCCATCTTGAACATGTTGGGTATCATCAGCATCAGCCCTTGTGACGAGGTGAATGTGGTGGCGAGTGTGCCCCCTGACAGTGCGCCGTGTGTGGCGCCTGCCGCTCCAAGTTCCGATTCCATCTCGCGTACCTCCATAGGCATTCCCTCGAAGTTGGTGATGCCCTGAAGCGCCCATTTCTGGGCTATCTCACCCATTTCCGCTATCGGTGTGATGGGATACACTGTAGCCATCTCGCTCATGGCGTAGGCGACGTATGCAGCGGCGGTTCCGCCGTCGACTATTTTTTTCTTCTGAGTGTCCATAATTGTATTGTTTCATGTATATGAAAAAAGGACGCGACCGAATGCTTCGGCACCCGCACGCGTCCTCTATAGGGAAGTGTAAATTCTTAGAGCATCGATTTACAGCACAGGTCGGTAATCCATAGCCACAACGGGCAGAAACCCATGAAGAGAATGACCGACAATGTCAGCGATGTCGTGCCGGTGGCTACGTAGGTGTCGTATTCGTCGGCGATGATTATACCGGAGAATGCCGGCGGCAGAGCTGCTGCCACTACAAGCATTTTGAGGTTTTCAGGCTCCATCTTGAAGATAAGTCCGGCGATAAGTATCATGGCCGGCATCATTATAAGTTTGAGAATAGAGCCGAGAATTGCCTGCCAGTTGATTTTGATGACTACGGCCGACAGTGTGATACCAGCCGAGAATACGGCCAGTGAAGCGTTGGCGCCCTTGATAAGGTCGAATGACGGTGCGAGCCATTTCGGGAAAGGAATGCCGACCACCACCCATACGACGGCAAGGATAGGAGCCCATGCCACCGGTTGCTCAAGAGCGTGTATCACAGGCTTCCATGCACTTTCTTTCTTGCCGGCTGCCTTGGCGTCACCGGCGTTGAGGAGTGCCAGTCCGACAGGTATGCCGACAGCGTTGACCACGATGCCGACGATTGCGACGACAAGTGCAACGTAGGCGTTGGTTCCGAAAATAGGTTCAAGCACGGCAAATCCGAGGAAGCCGATGGTTGGCGAGCCGCTGATCAATGCCGACACAGCGGCATCGGCCTGTGTGTTCTTCTTGAAACAGTAGCGGAACACGAAGTAAACTATCATGAAGCAAAGCATCAGCACAACAAGCGAGATGATGGAGAGCTTCAGATCTTCGGCCAGCATCTTGCGGTTGGCCTGCGCGATTGACACGAACAAGGCTGCCGGCAATGCGTAATCAAGCACGACCTTGTTGAATTTCTTCGCGTCCTGCCCGTCGAAAATGCCTTTCTTGCCCGATATGTAGCCGGCTAACATCACTACGATGATAGGGACTATCGCATAAAGAATTATGTGGGAAAGATCCATAATAAATAGATTTTGAAGCGTGAGATTTTGTCAGTCCCTGTGATTTGTGGGATAGACCCCATAAACGGTCGGTCAACAAATTTCACTGTTAGAAAACTTATCGATGATTATCAGGCCTTTGTGCCGGCAAAAACCTGTATAATCCGGCTTCGCTCCTGAGGCTCGTTAAATGCTCGCCTGCGGGAGATATGCCGGATTTTGGAGTGACGGCTGTAATGCCGCCGGGGGTGCGGTGTCAGACGGTGACCTGCTGCAGCGGAGCGGGGTTGAGATAGCCGATGTGGCCGCTCTCTTTCCCTGAATCGTAGGCGAGCTGAACGTCGATAAGACACGGTTTCTTCGATGCGATGGCGGCGGTAAGAGCCTTTGACAGCTCGTCGGGGGTGGTGACGTAGTAGTTGTCGGCACCGAATGCCTCGGCAAGTTTATCATAGCGGGCATGAATGTCAAGCGTGGTCGGCGCGGGGTCGCTTCCGCCGCTCATGTTCACGCCGGCGCCGTTGTAGATGCCGCCGTTATTGAATATGACTACAGTGACAGGAAGGTTGAAACGCACGATTGTGCTGAAGTCCATGCCGGAAAATCCGAATGCACTGTCGCCCTCGATTGCTACGACACTCTTGCCTGTTGACACAGCGGCTCCGATAGCCGAACCCATGCCCATGCCCATGATGGCCCAGGTGGCGCAGTCGACACGGTGGCGCGGAAGCGACATGTCAATGGCGTCGCGGGTGTC
>CAMWJS010000051.1 GCA_947174635.1 uncultured Muribaculaceae bacterium | reverse complement strand
ATTGAATTTCAATGATTTCAAAGTACTCTTATGATTTTTTAGTGGACACTAATGAAAGATTATATTTGCCGAACGCTATTATATCGGAACGTCCGACATGCCCGCACGTCCGTCCGAGTATCATCAGAATGATGATGTCGTTGAGTCGATGCCGGATGTTTCCTTTGTCGCATCTACGGAAATCAGGGACTGAGGCGGCAAAATTCATCAGCCGTTCCAGAATACTGCCTTGTGGAACGAATTTATTTATTACTTTTGCGGTGTGATTGAGCTTATGCGCGTAAATCGAACGGTTTTGGTCAAGTGGCTCCATTTTTAGTGTAACTGTTTGATATTCACCTTTAAAGTTACTAAAAATCTACCACTTGACCAAATTTTTAATACACTTATTCTATTGAATATCAGAGGTTAAGCCATCTCCACCCGAACTGCCCTCGCTATAAAATAACACATTTCTCGACAATGAGACGGAATCTTAAATGAAAAAGCCGTGTCACAGCCTTATGTTTCTCAGCATATTCGATTGTCATCTCAAAAAATTTCACTAATTTTGCAGTGACCTTACGCCGTGAGACTCCGCAAGGAGCCGGAACGAGGGAGGTCATTACATAATGAAAGCGTTTACTGCGCTTGATTCTTGGCTATCAGAAATGTGGCAATTTCTCAACCATCGTCAAGAATGAAGTAACGGTAGATGTCTCGGGTATGATTGCATACCCTTGGGTGGATTATACCTTGATGGTATGTCCCCTTTGGTGTATCATATATCATACGGCGTAGGCTCTGCATTACTCGTTCTACGATGAAACGGCGAAGCCACATGCCTTGATAGCGGGACGAGTAACAGTACGGATCCTGCGCTTTTTGTTTCATACGGCCTTATTGGGATTCGGAGGCTAATCAATACCATTCTTGCAATGAGCAAGAAAAGAAATAAACAAAAGAACCTCCAGAATCATAAAATGCTCTTTTGGAATAAAATAAGAAAACACAGCAAACATAGCATCGATGCCGATAATAACAACGCGGCCGATGAAATTGCAACACCCGTGTCTGCGCTTACTCCATCATCAAAAGCCCTAATATACGCCAGTGAATTAGATTATATTGCCAAGTGTATTCAAGATTATCCTAATATAGAAACCGGCGGACAACTTTATGGGGCATGGACAGCATCGGGCGCACCTCGTGTAATTTATGCCATAGGACCAGGCCCGAGAGCAAACCACCAGACTACATTTTTCAACCAAGATGTTGAATATCTAGAAACTGTTGGCGTCAAACTTAAAGAATACGGTCTGCAACATATTGGAGAGTGGCACTCACATCATCATCTTGGCCTCCCTCATCCCAGCGGGCATGATGTACAAACTATGCAAAACAGCATAGTTCTGTTAAATCTAAACCGCTTGCTTTTATGCATCGGTAGTTTTAACGATAGTGGTATCATTATAAATCCTTTCAACTTTGCTCTCAATGCTCGGTTCGTCCCTGCGCAATGGGAGATAATCAATACAGAAAACCGGCTTCGTGAGGTTATTGATAATGAACTTGCAGGTATCTTGCGAAACCCATCATCTTCGAACTATTCCTTCGCAGAAGAATACATAGTTCCACAAAGGCAGCCCGTTTCTAATCAATCCGGTTGGTTTTCTAATATTGAGAACCGACAGGCATTTAAGCAGATAATTGATACGCTTAAAACACAGCCGTGGATAAATGAAACTACTCCACAAATCTCCACTGATGGAATTGTCAATCTTAAAATAGTTACTCGTGCCTTTGCCGAGATTATAACTTTCCCTGTGGACTTTCCCAATGCTCCATTCGAGATTGAGCGAATGGGGCTCATTGAAGGGACATGTCATCACTATTCCTTTGAGGAAGACTGGATCTTAGCCCCGACATTAGAACAAACATTTATGCATAATTATAACCAACATCTAAGGAATCATAGATAATGGATCAAGCGCGTTTTGAATTGGAAAAGGCAGTCTTGGAGAAAAAACTGCCGTCGAATATGTATATGTTCCGAGAAATGGGTACTCCGAACGCCCATCTTCTGATTGGTGCTCGCACTAATGCAAAGAATGTGTACACCTTGAAAATCATGTTAAATGATTTTCCCTCGTCTGTTCCTACCGTATACACGACGAAACCATTAAAAGATCGCAGTGGTCGTGACTTAGATGTAAGCCACGAACTCCACAACTATGGAACAACCGACGGAAAAACTCGCATTTGCCATTATCCTGATGGCAGTTGGAGTCCTCGCGTCTCACTATACAAGGTATATATCAAATGTCGCCTATGGCTGGAATGTTACGAGATTTATATTCGTACCGGTCAATCAATCGACACACTTATTAACGAAATTAACCGCCAGGGTGGTAATCCCACCCGTTAAAAATAATATCATTATGAATGAACCCGTCATAAATCCTAATGGCCGTGGCGTGTCGACACAATCGACAAGCTCACTGAAAGACCTCGTTTTCAATCCTGAAACCGGTGACTTTGAACAAGTCGAAAGAGGCACTGCCAACGAGGGCGATACCGTAACTAAAATGACTGAGGACGGCTTTGCATGAAGTGTATCTACATTGACAAAGACGAAGTTCTTGCATTCCTTAATTCTGAGGATTGCCATATAGAAGGACAATCTTACGAATGGGAGGGCGAGAACGTCGTTCATATCCATACTGCCGCTTTGCCACATGCCTTTGGACGTGTGGTAGCAGCTCATTGGCATAAATCGTCTTTGCCTTCTGAACCCTATGCTCCGGAGCATTACTATGTGGTTATTCTCTCTGATAATGAAGCAAAGGCATACTATGTCAATGAAGAATTGCAATTAGAGGAATGTGAAGTGAATTTCATTCCATCGAGGGAGGAAATGTACTCTCGTGCCAAGGGCATTCTTGAAGTTGACATTTTGTCCAACAAAAGAGTTATGATAATTGGTCTCGGCAGTTTCGGTTCTCAAATCGCCATTGAATTGGCAAAAGCCGGAGTTGGTGAATTTGCATTATTCGACTTTGACAGAGTCGAGTTACACAATCTCGCTCGCCACACTTGCACTATTAAGGATTTGGGGCGATTAAAAACCGATGCAATTAAGGACGCTGTAATTGGCAAGAACAAATTAGCCAAAGTCGATTTGTTTCCTATTAACATTACCGACCAGAAGGCTTTGATGGACGAACAAGTAGCAAAAGCAGACCTTATTATTTGCGCAACGGATAATAACGCAAGTCGTTTTTATCTTACTCAATGTTTGCTTAAATACAATAAGGTAGCCCTGTTTGGCAGAGCCGTCACACGAGCCGAGGGTGGCGACGTGTTCCGGCACCGTCCAGGAGGACCTTGTTATAATTGTCTTGTTGGCTCACGTGCTCATGCAATGGCGACGGAGGAAATAACCAATCGTTCTCAGTTACCCGCCTATGTTTCGGAAGAGGATGCAAATGCTATGATTCAAGTCGGCCTGTCGTCGGACATTGAGCCTATTTGCAATCTCATTGTGAAATTGGCTTTAGTGGAATTGTCGCGTGGCAAAAATTCCGGCATCGAATCGCTGGAAACCGAACTAACGTACGACTACTATATGTGGGCCAATAGACGCGAACGGCGGCACGCTGTTTGGGCACCGTTTAACGAGGCAAAAAATAAGCCAACCATTCTTAAATGGTATGGAGCGCGTATTGCGAAGGACGATAATTGTCCTTCATGTTCAGCAAACGCACTATTGGATTTAGGTGAAGACCTTAATACGGATTCTCTCACCCCAAATTATGAGGGTATAGTCTTAGAAACTGGAGAATAAGTGATGCAACCAATTGATTACACAAAACTCAGCGAGAGTACCAAATCATTATTACAGCGAGCCAACTCATTGGCTCGCGAGTCGCGTTTTGATGAAGTAACCACTATGTTGGTTTTGATAGCTATGGTTCAGCAATCAAAAGAAATGTTACGTTTCGTATTAGACAAACTGAATGTGGACTATCAACAATTCTGCACTCGATTGAGTGGATATATACAAAATGCGAATCGTTTCCACAATGATAATCCGCAGTTCTCGGAGCAGTGCAATCAAATTATCGTTAAATCAATAGCCTCGTATAATGAGCATCATAGGGGGCTTGTTCCTCCCGAAGCCATTCTCATGGAAATGAGTTCAACCAATAATGAGATATCTGCTCTTTTTAATGAGTTCCACATTAACAAACGCAGATTATCTGATGCAGTTGAAACATATTCCGCAGGCAACCGTATATCTTCAACCGATGATGAACAACAAGCAATCCTAACAAATCTTGAAAAGTATGCCATAAATCTCCGAA
The DNA here is from genome assembly GCA_947174635.1 of uncultured Muribaculaceae bacterium. Taxonomy (GTDB): domain Bacteria; phylum Bacteroidota; class Bacteroidia; order Bacteroidales; family Muribaculaceae; genus JAGBWK01. The sequence continues at coordinate 12,954 of CAMWJS010000051.1, read as the reverse complement.
AACTTGCCGAAGATGGTGAAATAGAACCTACTATTGGCAGAGATGACGAAATTAGACGAATACTTCAGATCGTTTCTCGCAAGACCAAGAACAATCCTCTGCTGATTGGAGAACCAGGCACCGGCAAAACGGCGATAATTGAGGGCCTCGCCTTTAGACTAAATAGAGGTGATGTGCCAGAGGATATGAAACATCTTCAACTATACAGCCTCGATATTGCTACACTCGTTGCAGGAGCATCAATGCAAGGTGAATTTGAATCTCGACTTAAATCAATCGTCAATGAACTGAAACATGCTACGCAAGTTTTATTGTTCATTGATGAGATTCATCTTCTTTTAGGTGCAGGAGGTGGAGGCAGCGCAATGGATGCGGCCAATATATTGAAACCCGAACTTGCAAGGAATGGGATAAAGGTTATTGGCGCAACCACCTTTGACGAGTATAATAAATTCGTTGAGAGCGACCAGGCATTTGCAAGGCGATTCCAACGAATCGTTATCGATGAACCTTCAGTTGAAAGTTCAATCTCGATTCTTCGTGGTATCAAGCCGAGATTTGAGGCTCACCACAGAATTAAAATTCTTGATGAAGCCATTGTCGCATCAGTGTGCTTGTCTGCCAAATATGTTACTGATAGATTTCTTCCCGACAAGGCTATTGACGTTTTGGATGAAACCGCTTCAAGAATGCGAATCGATAGATCTTCGGTGCCTGAAGAACTTGATTCGCTATCACGTACTGTACGACAGAAAGAGATCGAGCGGGAGGCATTGTTACAAGATGTGCATTATTCACCTCGCATAAGCGAGTTGGAGCAGGAAATTTCGCAGTTAAAAGAACGCGAAAACATTCTTAATGCAAAATGGGTTAACGAGCGACGCCGATTCGATAGACTTCAAGATTATCAAAATATCATTATCCACTTGCAAGAGAATTGCGAGCAAGCAGAATCTATCGGAAGATATGACGAGGCAGCTCGATATAACCGCGAAATAGAGCGTGTTGAGGCTGAAATGAACGCACTAATGCAAGAGATGGCTGATACAGATTCGCCGCTTTTAAAGCTTGCTTTAGATTCTAACGACATCAAGGAAACCATAACTCGCTCTACAGGCATACCAGTTCATTCTATGAACGATGACGAATTGATGCGTTTGACGAGTATGCAAGATTACCTTGCAGACATCGTAAAAGGGCAAGACCATGCAATTCAGTCAGTATGCAATGTTATCAAACGTTCTCGTCTTGGTTTAGGGAACGATAACGCTCCCATTGGTTCATTTTTGTTCATGGGAACCACTGGCGTTGGCAAAACAGAATTAGCCAAGGCATTGGCACAGTTCTTGTTCGGGAGCCGAGATATGTTGATTCGCATTGATATGAGCGAATTTCAGCAAGAGCATAGTGTATCTCGTTTATTTGGTGCTCCTCCCGGATATGTGGGTTATGATCAAGGTGGACAACTTACAGAGGCTGTCCGCCGAAGGCCTTACTCAGTTGTCCTTTTGGACGAAATTGAGAAAGCGCATCCAAAAATTTGTGAAACCCTTCTTCAGGTTTTGGATGACGGCCATATGACAGATGGCAAAGGTCGTACAGTCAATTTCAAGAATACTGTCATTATTATGACCTCTAATCTTGGCGCTGAGTTGATAGGACAACAAGAAGAACCTCGTTTGCTGCTCGTCAGAGAATCGATTGTACAACTGCTAAAACAGCGGACCTCTCCGGAATTTGTAAATAGAATTGACGACATTATTGTTTTCTATCCTCTCAATGACGTTGTACTTAAGTCTATTGCTGTGAAGATGGTTAGCCACGCAGCGCAAAAGCTTCAATCTTCCGGCTATGACATACAAATAAGTGAGGACGTTGCAACCCATATAACGCGTAATTTAGATACGTCAATGGGTGCGCGGCCTATAAAACGCATCGTCGACCATGAAATAATTGATAATATTATTGACAAAATCCTTATTGGCGATTTAGCCAAATCATCGCCCATATTCATTCGCGTAAGCAATAATGAACTAACATTTACTAATGAGTAATTATGGCTTTAGTATATAACGAAGAAACCGGTAATTTCGATGACATACAAGCGCCTCCGATAATTCGGTATTTCCGACTTCAGGAGTCAGTGCCATTCTTTCATGGTGATAGTGTTACTCTCACTTGGCAGATTGACGGCGCCAATCATATCTTCATAGATGATGAAGAACAGAATGGAAACTCTCTTGAAGTTACGCTTGATTCCGTCGGCACAAAACAATTTAAAGTCAGAGCAACTAACTCAGATGGTACAGCCGAGCGAGTTATTACACTCGAAGTTCTCTCTTGTCCTAAATTTGAAATACATCCGTCGGCTACCGTTCTTCACAAGGGTAGAAACGAAAATGTTGTTTTCCGCTGGACTATCGAAAATGCGAGAGACATTAAGCTGATTAGCGGCAACGAAACCACCGAGATTTCTGAGTCGGGTGAAGTCACATTCGCACCGATAGAAGACACTCAATTTGTATTCGAGGCAAAAGGCCTTGAGGGAAACAGAGTATTTCGACATATCATTCCAATAAAGATTAGAGAAGCTGCACGAATTGACTTTAAGGTTAATCGTCAATTCTCGTATCCTAATCTTCCGCTAATTCTTTCTTGGAATGTCGAGAATTGTGTCGCAGTAAATATCGACGATTTCGGGGAACAACCGACTCAGGGGCAATTAGAGGTTACTCCAGGCGTTGACACAACATATGTTATCAGAGTGCAAGATGCCTTCGGCGAAGAACGACGAACAATATCTGTGAGGATGTTACCGCTCCCCGTTATTAAACAAATCTTGGTTCCAACTCCTAAGGTAGATGAATCATTTGATATATCATATGCAACGCCTCAATTTAAGGACAACGTATCAGTCCCGACATTTGAGACTCCCTTAGTTAAGTTGAGTTTACCCGACGTTCCTCGATTAAAGGATTCATTCTTCGTAAGACCCATTTCTTCCAATATGAAAAAACGAATAACGAACCCGTTCAAATCTCTTTATGCATATTTCTATAGCAAATAAACACATCATCTTATATGGCAAGAACTAATAACATCTCATCAGCAAGAGAAAATTCAACCGAACACCCCGGTCTCATCAACGAGTTTCTTTGGTCTTGTGCCGGAGTAAACAAAGCAGTGCTACGCCAGTGTCCTTCTGACTACTCCAAGTATGCCGGCATTGGCGGCATGATTCTTTTTACAGCAATCATGGCTGCCATCTCAGGAGGTTACGCCCTCTATTTCGTTTTCAACAGCTACTACACGGCGGGAATCTTTGGTATATTCTGGGGATTGCTTATCTTCAATCTTGATAGGTTCATTGTAAACACGATGTATTCGGATGGCAAACATTCCATTTCATGGGCTGAAATTCGTTCGGGACTACCTCGTATTATCATGGCGATATTTCTCGGTATAGTCATTTCTACTCCATTGGAGATGAAGATTTTTAGCGACCAAATTGACTCACAATTATTACAAGATAATGGTAAGCGCATAGAGCAAGCAAAACTCGCGTATAAAGGTCTTTATGACGAATTAGATAAATATGAAGTACAAAAACATGATATTGAGGCAGAGGAAGCTACGCTCCATAAAAGACTACTTGACGCTCAAGAGGATCTTCGAAAAGAAGCAGAGGGTTCTGCTTTAAGTGGCAAAGTCGGACACGGCCCAATATATGCCGACAAAGAACGTTTTGTAAATGATTGTCAAGCGGCCTATGACCGTTACAAATCGACAAAGAACTCTGACATTACACGATTGAATGGTGAAATTGATCGTGTTAAGAAAGATATTCTTCGCCACGAAGAACAAATCGACAAAGATGCAACCCAAAACGGTTTCGCCGTTCGCTATGAAGCATTTGAAAATGTAACCAGTTGGCACGAGCATCCTGCTCTTGCTCTGGTAGCCTTGATGATTACACTCCTGTTTGTCATCATTGAAACCGCTCCAACGTTTCTCAAAATGATGATGGAGGATGGCCCATATGATGATTTACTCAGAGCGCAGAAGTATAAAATTAAAGTTTTAGCCGATAAGAGCATTTCAGATGTTAACGATGCAGTTAATACTTGTGTACGCATTTCTACTATGAAGAATGAAAAACGTTTGGAGGCAGAAACAATAGCCAATGAAGAAATTATGGCCAAAATTGCTCGCGCTCAGGCAGAACTTCTTGAAACAGCAATAGCAGGTTGGAAAGAAATCGAGCTGGAGAAGATTCGTCAAAATCCTTCGGCCTATGTCGTGTCCTTAGTCCCTCCACAACAAGAAATGCAAGTGGTTGCAGACGAAGATGGCAATCTCTCAGAGTATTCTACTGCTAATCCAGGAGAGATGGCCGCAGCCTCATCTTCTTTAATAGAAGAAGCCGCTACAATATCACCAGAGAGCAGCCCTCAAGAAATGGTTAACGCAGCTAATAATGTGTCAGAAGATATTATTACCGAAGATTTAGCATCAACTGAAGCTAATCCTTCAGAGGCAGAAGGGACCAACAATCGAGAACAAGTATGAAAATTCCCAGATTATCATTTTCATGGAAAAGAGCTCTTGGCATAACGCAAGCCAAACAGCAGTTTGCTCGACAGACAGGAATCCCTACAACAAAAGCCGGTCTTGAACGAAAAATTGGCAATGCCATCATAAAATCCATATTTGGTAAAAGGTAAGCTTATTAACTTACAAGAATGTATAGGTTTGGTTCGAGCTTTATATATGCCCGGACAAACCTAAACCTATATATGGAGATGGCTGAGCAAAAGAAAATTATCTCACGACTTTGTTGGAGAGTCGGTTTATATCTGTCATCAGCTTTGCGAGCAATAATTTTGCCTTGTCGTAATCTTTGGACACGAACAGCTCATAGCTTAAATCTGCCCAGTCTTTGGCTGCTTCTTTTTCTTCTTCGGTATTGTTTGACCAGACGATACCAAGTTTTGCAAATTCTACCAAAAACTTGGATGAGTTTTTCGGAGTAGGATTCTCATTACATTTCCTGACAACTTCTGCTACTTTGGCGCGTTGTTCTATGTCATCGATTGTATTCATCTATTAGTGGGATATTTGCATTGCTATTCTTTACGCTCGCCTTCCGACAGGATGCCTTTCTCCAGTTCGTCGATTGTAGGGATAGTTCCCTCGACTTTTTCAGGATAGAGGCGGGCGAGGTCATATTCAGAAATGCCAAGAGGAAGACTGCTTGCTTCAAGTGCATATTGAGCTACAAGATTGTCTTTTTCTTTGCAGATAAGAATGCCAATAGTAGGATTATCTCGTCCCTCTTTTCTCAGTATATGATTGCAGGCTACGACATATCCTCCAAGTTGACCGGCATCGGCAAAGTCGAATTTGCCGATTTTCACCTCAACGACAACGTAAGCCGATAGATTGAGATTATAGAACAAGAGGTCAATAAATTTCTCAGTCTGCCCTATCTGCAATCTATATTCGCGGCCGACGTATGCGAATCCGGTGCCAAGTTCAATGAGGAACTGCGTGATGTTATTCAACAGCGCATCCTTGAGTATCTTCTCATTATACCTTGTTGTTATTCCGGTGAAAGCAAAGTCATAGGGGTCTTTTGTCAATTCCTGAGCCAAATCGCTTGTAATCTCCGGGAGTGTACGTTTGAAATTGGTCAAGGCTTTGCCTTGCCGCTCATAAAGGTCTGTATCAATGAAATTTCGAAGCATGTCTCTGCTCCACCCATTTTTAACCACCTCTCCGGCATAAAACACAGCTTTATCCGGACAACTTGAGAATCTATCAATCAAGAGCGTATGATGGCCCCAGGGTATCTGATATATACCGTTCATCAAATCTGCAACAACTTGTTGCAAATTTGAATGCGTAACGGCATCGACCTTACTTTCAATCGATTGTAAATCTGCAACAGGTTGTTGCAAATTCTGAATAAAGCCGGAATATAGTTCATAGAAACTTTGGGCGTATCTGATGTTCCTTTCCGAGAGACCCGTAGCTTTTGGCAACCGGTTCTTCAGGTCTCGGCTTAGTGTGGCATAAAATGCAGAGCCATATTTGTTTTCATCGCCTCGCTCTGTTATCTCTTTGCCAAGAAGCCAATAATATTGGAGCATTTCTTTGTTTACTTTGACCGCAGCTCTAATTTGGCTGATGCGGTATCGCTCACATAGAGTCTGTACCCATGCGAGATAGTCTTTATCAAGTATTGTTATTGGCTTCATATTCGTCTGTCTATCTTGGCATACTTCATGCCCTAAGTGCAAAGTTAGTCATTTTTATTGGATTTTCAGCGCGTTAGAGCGGATTGTCAATATTCATACTTTGGCTGATTCCTGAATCTATTCGCAGATAATATTTCTGGTTTGGTTCGGGCTTTATATATGCCCGGACAAACCTGAACCTATATATGCGGCTGGTGAAAAGAGAATTTTTCTTTTGCTCTGCTCTACTTCAGACGTGATGCGCGTGTCAGACGATCTTCCTTGATGTAGCGGCTGAGAGAGGCTTCGGTGGAATGCCCGGTTGCAGCGCATATAACATCGCGGTCATTGCCTCGTAGTCGCATATTGGTGGCGAATGAACGCCGAGCGGTGTGAAAGGTGATAGGCTGTGCAAGGGAAAGCGGATAGGTGAAGATAAAACGTAAACCGTTTGAAATGAGCATTGTTTCAGTGTTCTGCCAAGTTGGAAAAATGCAAATGACAATGAAATATTGAGGTTGTTCAGTTACCAAACCGTTAGCCGGACAGTTACCGAAACAGGAATAGGTAACGGCAGGCAATGAAAAGAAATCCTCACTGTTTTGTTTGCACTCATACACAATGTTTTGCATATCAAGGAACGCTTATACGGCAAGTAATTTTGCACTAAAAAATATAAGCGTATGAAAGTAGAAAAATTCAAGGTGTTGCTCTACCTCAAAAAGAGCGGACTGGACAAATCGGGAAAGGCTCCCATCATGGGGCGCATCACAGTAAACCGCACAATGGCACAGTTCGGATGCAAGCTGTCCTGCACTCCCGAATTATGGAATCCCCGTGAAAGCCGTCTGAACGGAAAGAGCAAAGAGGCGGTTGAAACCAACGCCAAGATTGAGAAACTGCTGCTTGCCATCAATTCCGCATTTGATTCTCTGTTGGAGCGCAAGCAGGAGTTTGACGCTACGGCAGTCAAGGACATGTTTCAGGGGAGCATGGATAAGCAGATGACCCTGTTGAAACAGTTTGACCGTATCAACGAGGACTTGAAATCGCATATAGGCATCGACCGTGCCGAGGGAACATACTCCAAGTATTACTACACACGGCAGATTCTCGCAGGGTTCATCCGTGAGAGATTCAAGACGGAGGATGTCGCCTTCGGGCAACTTTACGAGCGGTTCATCTGGGATTTTCAGGACTATGTGCTCGATGAGAAGAAACAATCCCTGCAATCCGTGCGCCATTACCTTGCCCTTTTGAAGAAGGTATGCCGCATCGCCTACAAGGAGGGACATTCCGAACGCTATTTCTTCTGCAACTTCAAGCTGCCGAAACAGGAAATCAGCGCACCGAAGGCACTCACACGGGAGGAGTTTGTGAAAGTACGTGACGTGGAAATATCCGTGCGCCGCAGGCCCTCGCTTGCCCTCACCCGTGACCTGTTCCTGTTTGCCTGCTACACCGGAACAGCGTATGCCGATACCGTGTCCATCACGCGGGACAATCTCTTTTCCGACGATGACGGGAACCTGTGGCTGAAATACCACCGCAAGAAAAACGAGTACCTCGCACGGGTGAAACTGCTTCCCGAAGCGATTGCCCTATTGGACAAATACAAGGACGAATCACGGGAAAAACTTCTGCCTGTTCAGGACTACCGCGTGTTGAGAGCCAACATGAAGAGCCTCCGTGTACTGGCAGGAATCAAAACCGATATCGTCTATCATGTCGGACGCCATAGTTTCGCAAGCCTGATAACGCTTGAAGAGGGTGTACCTATCGAAACCATCAGCCGAATGTTGGGACACACCAATATCCAGACAACGCAAATTTACGCCCGTGTGACTCCGAAGAAACTTTTTGAGGACATGGACACATTTATCGAAGCGACCAAAGACTTGGTGCTTGTTCTCTGATGCAACTATTTAATCAAGTTCAATAAGATAATCAGTTATGCGCAGTACATTCAAACAACTCTATTACATCAACCGCAGCAAGGTGAAAGCTGATGGTACGACCGCCATTTGGTGCAGAATCTCCATAGATGGCAAACAGGCGGTGCTTTCCACGGGTATTTATTGCAATCCAGATGATTGGAACAGTAAAAAGGGCGAGGTAAAGGACGTTCGCACAAACGGACGGTTAAGCCAATATCGCCAACACATTGAAGATACATACGACACCATACTGAAAGAACAGGGTGTTGTCAGTGCGGAATTGCTGAAAAACACCATAGTGGCGGAAAGCTCCTTGCCCACAACCCTGTTACAAACAGGCAAACAAGAGCTGGAGAGGTTGAAGAAACGCTCTGTCGAGATACAATCACGCTCCACTTACCGACAATCCATTATCTTTCAGGACTGTATCAGGCTGTACATAGAATCGGTGTATGACATGCAGGATATACCATTGGAGGAAATAACGGAAGGGTTCGGCAACGATTACAAGACATTCCTGTTAAAGGACTTGGGATGCAGCACAGACAAGATGAACAAGTGCCTGTGCTGGCTCAACAGGTTGTTGTATCTTGCAGTGGACAGGGAAATCATACGTGCCAACCCTATCGAGAACGTGGAATATGAAAAGAAGAATCCTCCAAAGCTGAAACATATCAGCCGTAACGAATTGAAACGCCTGATGGCAACTCCGTTTGAGGACAGTAACATGGAATTGGCACGGCGTATGTTTATCTTTTCGAGTTTCTGCGGTCTGGCGTATGTGGATATACACAAGCTCTATCCACACCATATCGGGGAGGCTGCGGACGGCAGGAAATATATCCGTAAAAAAAGAGGTAAGACCAACGTGGAAGCATTTGTTCCGTTACATCCCGTGGCAGAGCGTATATTGTCGCTTTACAACACGACCGATGATACCCACCCCGTTTTCCCTTTGCCCATCCGTGATATACTTTGGCATGAGGTGCATTCCATCGGTAACGCACTGGAGTTTGAAGAAAATCTCTCCCATCACCAAGCCCGGCACACCTTCGGAACCCTGTTGATTTCCGCTGGCATTTCGATAGAGAGCATCGCCAAGATGATGGGACATACAAATATCACCAGTTCCCAAGTCTATGCAAAAATCACAGATGACAAGATTTCCAAGGACATGGACAAGCTGATGGAACGGAGAAAGAAAATATCGGCCGGCGAAAAGATAAACAGCGAAAATAACAAACATCAAATCAACCCATTATGAACAGAGGTATAATAACAATCAGTGAAAAGGGTATGGTCATTATGCCGACCGCACCCGTGTGGATGACACAATTTGAGATAGCCGACCTATTCGGAATATTCTCATGCGATGTCCGCAAAGCGATTCATACCATTTACAAGAACAAGGAACTGAACGAATTTGACACGATGAAGTATCTCAAGCAACCGGATGGCATCAGTTATGACGTTTATGATATTGAAATGGTTATAGCCGTTGCATTCAGGATATGCAGTAAAGAGAGTGTCTTGTTCAGACGGTTTATAATAAATGAAATTAGCACAATTAAGAAAGCTACACCGATTACACTATTTGTTGCCAGCGTCAGAGGTAATAACCGATGGTATAGTTGAGGTTCATCCCGTCAGCCACTCGTTCCCGATGCACGGATGCAAAGGTAGCGTATGGCTTGATGGTAGCGGCAAGGTCGGGCAGCAAGCCGTTTCGGGCAGAATCTTCCTCAAACGAGTTTGAGCGTATTCAGCCCGAAAACCTTGCCATTGTCTGCCATACGCTTGAAGAGCATCCGGCAACGGAAACAAGCGACTGATGGGAAATCAGAAGAAAGAAGAGAGGAGCGGCTTACAGACGAAGCAGGATTTCGATGCTCCGTCTGTAAGCCGTTCCTTTCTCTTTTTGCCGAAAGTCCGTTGCTGACGCAATCACTGGGCAGACGGCAAACTGCGCTCTTTCAAGAAAATCATGTGCCTGTCAGCCGATAGGCGGAGCGGTAGCCGTCAGCCAGCATCCTTTCAATGTCGGATTCACGGTAGAGGATTTTACCGCCCAACTGGATATAGGCGATACGCCCTTCATTGCGGTAGTCCTGAAGTGTCCGGCGGCTCACCTTCAGCCGTGCCGACACCTCCTTGTCGGTGAAGAAACGCTCCCCATTCAATGTCGGGCGGTAATTGACGGTCAGATGCTCGAAGCTGTCCAAAAGACGGTCGAGACTGCCCATGAAGTGGATTATCCACTCGCTGTCCTTGTTAATCAGTTCATTCATGTTACTTTGGATTTAGTGGGTATTGTTAGTTTACTTCGTTCATTTCATCAAGTTTATATAGTTCTTCCTTTGAACTTCGCCTCTTTCCGCCTGTCCTCCACAACAGAAACAATACGCTGCACGTCATCGGGACGGTAGTAGGTCTTGTGGTTTATCTGCGAGTAAGCCAGCGTCCCATTGTCCCGAAGCGTCTGCAACGTGCGTGGGCTGATGTTGAGCATCTGGCAAACGTCCTGATTGTCCATCCATTCGCCCATCTTCTTCTCTCCGTGCCGCCGACAGATGGCATCCATGCGACTGACGAAACGGTCGAACTTGGCGACCATCGCCTCAAAGGTCTTTCTTTCAATAGATACGATTTCCATATACATACTTTTTTATTGTTACTGTTTCTTTTGCCACAAAGGAATACATAATCTACTGCCTTGCAATGGATTTCCAGAAAGTGGCAGCGTGTTGCGCTGATACGGTAACCATTGTCCGGTATGCCGTCAGTCGATTATCTGCGACTGAAATTTCCATACTCTCTTTCTTTTCGTTACGTATTCCTTTTGCCGCAAAGGAATACATAATCTGTTATCCGGCAATAGATTTCCAGGAAGTGGAAGCATGTGGCACAGGTTGGTAGAGGTTGGCACAGATTGGGGCTATATTCTTAATTCTTGAAATCAGGAATGTGGCAAGAGAGAAAACAAGGGCTTAATTCAAACCTGACTGTAATCGCACCTTTGTTCTTCCGGCTATTCAGATCCGGCAAATCTGTGAAGTCCTCACCGATATCTCTATCACCATAAAGCAAAGTCTCACAAAATTGTCTGAGAGAATCCAAGTTGTTGACTGACTGTACTAAAACGTCTTACTTTGCTTGCAACAATCGGTCGAGGTACTGACCAAGACCACAGTAATAACTTAATCAACCTGTTTTATGACAATGAAAAGAGAACCAAGTATCAGTGAGCAGCAGGCTCGTGAAATCGTGGAAAGAATGGGACGCAGGGAGTCCCGCAGTGAGAAGTCTATGGACGACTTCTACAGGAACATCGGTCTGGATCCGGAACAGCTGGCACAACCCGGCAAGACCGTCATGAAAAAAGCGGAAACAGCGACGGTGGATGAACCGTCAGGCGAAACACCTGAAGATATGGTAGTGCCGCAGAAGCGTGTCAGCAGCAAGCAACGCAGGCTGTCGCTGGACGAGTACCGTACCGCTTACCTGCAAGTTCCTAAGATAACCGACCGCAAGCCTGTGTTCGTCAGCGGTGAGGTGCGTGACCGGCTGGATGGGATTGTCCGCCGTCTCGGTGGGCGTGGCATGAGCGCATCGGGACTTATTGAGAATCTCGCCCGTCTGCACCTTGAAGCCTACCGGTAGGACATCGAGCAGTGGCGCAAACTCTGAGTGGATTACGGTAAAACCGGTCAAGTCAGTGGATACACTCCATCGGCTTGACCGATATTCCAAATGAGTTATTATACTCACAAACCAATCCGACAGGCGGAGGATTCTTGTGTCTTCAAAGACACAGCAAGATATATTTTCAGTTACCCGAATAATTCTAAGTAACTGAAAACACCTTCACTGCCGTGGGCAGAATTATCCTCCGCAGTCGGATAATTTCGGGGTTCCTTAATCAAAGATTAAACAATGGACAAGCCAATTAAAAGAATAAGAAGAATGAAAAAGAAGAGCAAGTACGGGAGAAATCCCAAATTGAACCCGAAGACGCACTGCGTGATGGTGCGCTTTGACGATGTGGAATGGAACAGGTTCCTGACGATGTACGAGGAATCGAACGTGTATGCGAAAGCCGTCTTTCTCAAGGCGCATTTCTTCGGACAGAAGTTCAAGGTGCTGAAGGTGGACAAGACGCTGGTGGACTACTACACCAAACTGTCGGACTTCCACGCCCAGTTCCGTGCCATCGGTACGAACTACAATCAGGTCGTTAAAGAGTTACGCATCCATTTTTCGGAGAAGAAGGCGATGGCGTTGCTCTACAAGTTGGAGAAACATACCATCGACCTTGTGAAGTTGAGCCGGGAGATTGTGGAACTTTCAAGGGAAATGTATGCCAAGTGGGAACAATAGAGGGAATAATTCTGTTACATACCCAAAATACACATTACAGATACGTAATTCGGTAAATGAACGCATTTTTACTGACAATTTCATTGTCAATCATGTTGTAATCGTACATTCGGAACTTTAGAACAAAGACAAGTATTACTTAACAGACTTGAAAACTAAATTCTTATAATTGAAACGACTGTATCATTTATAATGGTGCAGTCGTTTTAGGTAGTCATTTTATATTCAAGAGGATAAATAGTTGCAAATGTTCACTTAGCTATCAATATGAAATTACTATCTTTGTAAAATGATTCAAGAGGAATTCGATTTTTACAGACCATGTAAGCTGTTGCAACCTTACGTGAGATATTATTGGGTATTCAAAAGTAACCAGTTTTTGAATACCCTGACTTTTCCTA
>CAMWJS010000050.1 GCA_947174635.1 uncultured Muribaculaceae bacterium | reverse complement strand
ACCACTCCATGATATGCGGCTCTGCGTTTAACATTTATTGTCGAACCGGCTCTTATAATTTCAGCAGTTCCGTAAGGTGACGTCGCAATGTCGCAGCCACCTCCTCGAGAGAAGGGCAACCGTCGCCCAGTTCACGACAGAGAGTCGTCACCCCCTTGTCGGTAAAACCGCATGGATTGATGGCCGAGAACCAGGAGAGGTCGGTAGTGACATTGAGAGCGAGACCGTGCATTGTGATGAAGCGTGAACAACGCAGGCCGATGGCGCATATTTTACGTTCGGCGGGCGTGCCGCAGCCAAGCCACACTCCGGTGGCGCCGTCCACGCGTCCCGACTCCACTCCGTAGCATGCCAGAGTGCGTATCACCGCCTCCTCCAGGAGCGAGACATAGCATTTTATACCCATGCCGCGGGCCTGCAGGTCGATTATCGGATACACCACAATCTGGCCGGGGCCATGAAACGTGACATCGCCGCCGCGGTCAATCTCCACAACCTCGGCGCCACGCTCCGCAAGCCAGCTGCGGTTGACGACATTGCGCGGGTCGGCATGCCGTCCGAGCGTATAGACCGGCTTATGCGTGACCGTAATAAGGCAATCGTCACCGACAGGCAGCCCTTTGCGGCGCATTTCAACGCGGTGCCCGAAAATCTCGTGCTGCAGGTCGAGCACTTCGCCGTAAGGCATATCGCGCAAATCGACAAACCGTGTCATCAGCTGTCTGATTTAGCCACGTGGCGTTCGGCATGATACGACGAGCGCACCAGCGGCGCGCTTTCCACGTGCGTGAAACCTTTCGAAAGAGCCGTCAGGCGGTATTGCTCGAACACGTCGGGGTGTATGTATTCCTTCACCTGATAGTGGTGCTCGGTGGGTTGCAGATACTGGCCGATGGTCATGACATGGCAGCCTGCCGCGCGCAGGTCGTCCATAGTTTCCAGTATCTCGTCGGGAGTCTCCCCGAGCCCGAGCATAATGCCGCTCTTGGCCCGAATGCCGGAAGCGGCGATATGGGATATGACAGATAGCGAGCCGTCGTAGGTGGCATGGCAACGCACCTGCGGGGTAAGACGGCGCACTGTCTCAAGATTGTGTGAAATCACTTCGGGGCGCTCGTCGATGACAAGGTCGAGCAAGTCAAGACGCCAGTTGAAATCGGGCACGAGAGCCTCGACAGTGACGCCCGGACACTCCTCTTTAAGCCGGCGGAGCATCGCAGCCCAGTGGCCGGCACCATAGTCGGGGAGGTCGTCGCGGTCGACCGATGTCAGCACCACGTGGCGCAGTTTCAGGTCGCGCACCGAGTCGACTACCGCCTGTATCTCTCCGGCGTCAACCGGTTTGGGGCGCCCGGTAGTAACGTTGCAGAAACGGCAGTTGCGGGTGCAGATGTCGCCGCCTATCATGAATGTGGCAGTGCCGTTGCTCCAGCACTCGCCGCGGTTGGGGCACAGCCCAGCCTCGCAGATCGAATGCAGGCCGCGCCCGTTGAGATTGCCGCACACACGTGCCGACTTCTCGCCACGGGGCAGTTTTATCCTGAGCCACTCAGGCTTGCGGTGATAATAATTCTTCATTTCGATTTAGAGAGTGTTTGGATTTACTGCTGCATCTGTCCGCCGGTAGAAGGAGCGCTGTTGCCTCCCTGCAGGTCGTCATTGACAATCGATGCGGTGGATTTCTTGACAGTCGCATTCACCGATCCGAAGCGATAGCTTATCGACAGACGGGCTCCGCGGGCGCTGTTGAATTCCGACACCGACCAGCCTCTGTAGTCGCCGCGGTTGGTAATCGAGCGCTGTCCCATGCCGTGGAACGAGAACGGATTGACATATTGCAGTTTCACTGTCAGGCGATCCTCCTTGAGGAAGTTGCGCTGGAGCGACAACGCATGAAACATCGATTTGATGGTGTTGGCATTGAACGTGTAGACACTCTCCAGTCGTCCGCGGTCGTAGAAAAGAAATCCCTCGACGCGCAGCTTCCACGGCAACTGCTGAGAGGCACGGAAGAAGAAGTTGGTGCCCCAGCGGCCGTTGCTCACTCCGGGTATGCTCAGTTTGTTATAGAATACCGAGCCGTTGAGCATAACGGAGGTTTTGGGCGTGATGCTCCATTGTCCGAACAGCGACAGCTCGACGTTGCGGCTGCGGCCGATATTGGCGAATGTCGATGTCGAGAAGTCGTTGCTGTCGACCGATGTCAGCGAAGTGATGGTGTTGTTGGCGAAATCGTATGACAGCGTGGCGTCGATATTGAATTTCTGTTTTATGAGCGAATAATTGAGCGACAGGGTGTTGTAATGCACACTCTCGAGATCTGGATTTCCGTAGGAAAGCGATGTCGGCGTGTAGGTTTCGGCCGGATTGAGGAAACTGATGCCGGGACGGTTGATGCGCGTGGCGTAAGAGAATTTAAGTGTTGACGCGTCGTTGACATTATACATCACCGAGGCATTGGGCACCCAGTCGTTGAGCGATGAACCGAAGTCGGGATTGCTTCCGTCCTTGAACTTGGCCGACAGACGAGAGTATTCATAACGGAGCCCCGCACGCGCGCTCCACAGCCCTACGCTGTAGCGATAGTCGAAATATCCGGCGCCGACGGTGGTGTTGTGGTCGAAGTCGGTATTGTCGGTTCCCACACCGACATATTCGTTTTCGGTCTGCGAACTGTTTTTTCGGGCTATTACCTTCGCGCCGACCGACACTTTGTGGTGCTCGCCAAACGGACGTGTCCAGTCAATCTGTCCCGTGTTCTCGAGGAAATTGAGATTGGCGTCGGAGTTGATGCCGGTGTAGGGCGCCGGGAAATTATACATGTCGAGATACTCGCTCTCTGAAAGTGTCTTGTTGTTATTGTGCGACACCTGATAGGAGAGCGTTATCACCTCGCCCTTGCGGCGGGTAGAGTGCTGATAGTTGAAGCTGCCGTGGAAATCGAGATAGCGGGTGCGTGGAGTCCACGCGTGTGTGCGGTAGCTGTAGAGGGTGTTGCCGGCAGGGTCATACATGGCGGCGAGAGCGTCATTGCTGTTCTTGGCGTTGTAGTAGAAGCCGCCGAATTCAAGCGTGAAGAGATTTAGCGAATCGAGCTCGTAGGAGCCGTCGATGCCCCAGTAGGCTGCGTTGCCCATTGTCTTACTGCTGCCGCTTCTGCTTTGCGTATTGCCCGACTCGACGTAGGTGTATTGTGATTTGTCGCTGCTCTTGCCATCATTGTAGTCCTGATGGTGAAATCCGCCATACATCGACAGTGCCACCTTGCCGATATTTCCGGCAAGCCAGATATTGGGCATAGGCGCCTTGTTGCGGGTGCTGAATGAGAGTCCGGCATTGCCCATGACTCCGTTCATCGAAGTGTTCTCGTTGGTGACGATATTGAGGATTGCTCCCACCCCCTCGGCATCCTCTTTCGCTCCGGGGTCGGTGATGACCTCAATCCTTTTTATCATTGAGGCGGGGATTGCGGCGAAGATATCCTTGGCGTTGGTGGTGAATGCGTTGTTGGGGCGTCCGTCTTTGTAGACCTTGAAATTGGTCGAGCCTTTGACCTTGATTGTGCCGTCGGCGTCGACTGTCACCATTGGCACTTTGCGCAGCACGTCCTGCACGGTCGATGTCTTTGCATCCTCGTCGGCCTGCACGTCATATCCTATGCGGTCAATCTCTTTCACCACAAGCGGCTTGCTCGCCACGACCTCGACTTCGCCGAGTTCGGCGGCATTGTCGGCCATGACCATTGTGCCGAGATCGGCATCGGGAGCGGATGACGTAAGCTTCACCCTGCTGTCGATAGTCTTTTTTCCCACCGACGATATGATGACGTCATACTCTCCGGCCGATTTCAGCGGAAGCGTGAACGCTCCGTCGTCGCCTGTCACTCCGAGAGCCGCAGCGTGCACTGTATCGGTTATATTGAAAATCCTTACTGTGGCATAGGCTTCGGGGAAATCCTGCGTATCCGTCACACGGCCTTTGATTGAGAATGCCGACGCCGCAATGATACAGTTGATTGATACGAACGAGAAAATAGCGCGTAGAGATGTAATCATCGTAATAATAAAATAGAAACTGTTAAATAAAACCGGTTGAAATGTGAGTCGGAGAGAGGCAATCATATATAATACGCATACGCCGGCCGATTGTGACAACAAAGATAGGTTAATTTGTGTTAAGTAACTATTCAAAATTATTTTGATATTGTGGCGGAAGGATTTTTTAGCCGATTTTTATTGAGGAACAAGGAGTGTAGCGAGCTACATGACTGATGAAGAGACAGGAAGCGGCAAAAAAGACTCCGACAGAATATTAAAATAATGAGAATGGTTAGTATAAAATAATTTTAAACAGTTACTTATCAATATCAGCCGTTATGTAATTTTAATTAAAAAAAATCTAATACTCGCGATATTTTAACTATTTTTGCGTTACACATAATAACAACGCGAATATATAACTAAATCTCAAAAAATGGATACACTTAAAGTCAAAATAATCAACCGTTCACACCACCCCCTGCCGGCTTATGCCACACCGGGGTCGTCGGGGATGGACGTACGCGCATTTGTAAAACATCCGATTGTGCTTCAGCCGCTTGAGCGTGTGCTCGTGCCCACGGGTCTGTATCTGCAGCTGCCGCGCGGCTACGAGTGCCAGATACGCCCGCGTTCGGGACTGGCCCTGAAGCACGGCATCACCATCGCAAACTCTCCCGGCACTGTCGACTCCGACTACCGCGGCGAAGTGGGCATTATCGTAATCAACCTCTCGAAAGAGCCTTTTGTAATCAACGACGGCGAACGCATCTGCCAGATGGTCATCGCCCGATATGACCGCGTGGAATGGGAACAGGTGGAACACATCGACGAGACTGAACGCGGCGACGGAGGCTTCGGCCACTCCGGAACCGAATGACCGCCCGCCGACATGTCGGCCATCTGTTAACCGAATACATCCGAAATGAAATCACTCTTAAGAAACATGACTGTCGCGACTGCGGCTCTGACAATAGGCTTTTCCATCTTTGCACGCGACAACGGAAGATGGGACAATGAGTCACAACGGCGCAAAGCCGAATATATCTACGGCGAGGCCCAGCGTCAGAACGCGCTCGGCAACGGCGGTGGCACCTATGAACTCTACCGGCGTGCCTACGAGCTCGACTCGACCAATTCAGATTACTACTCCGAGCTCGGCCTCAACTACATCATGATGGTGAAACGCGACGAGCCGCTGATGCTGGAGGCTATCGACCTGCTGCGCAAGAAATTCGAGGCCGACCCGACCGACTACACCAACGCCTATTATTACAGCCAGATGATGGGCAACACCGGCAATACGGCCCGACAGATCGAAGTGCTGCACGTGGTCGACTCGCTCAATCCCACGCGGTCCGACATAGCGCTGTCATATATCGACGCTCTCCTTTCAAGCGAAGACTCCGTTATGGTACGCCGGGCTGTCGACCGCCTTGAAAAACTTGAGGTTACCGCAGGCAAAAGCATGGAACTGACTCGCCGTAAAACAGCGATATATGCGTTTCTCAACGACTCGGCAAGCGCTCTCCGCGAGATACACGGGGCAATTGCCTCCTCTCCCCTCAATCCGGAATGTTACAGTTTTGCCGGACGCTACTTTGAAGTGCAGGGTAAACTTGACTCGGCGCTCGTCTACTATCAGAAAGCATGCGAAGTAAGCCCCGAAAGCGGTTCGGCGGCCTTTATACTCGCGCAGTATTACAAAAACAGCGGCGACACCATCGGCTATTCGCGCGAAATCGACCGCGCACTGCTTGAGACCGACCTCGACATCGACGACAAGCATGAGATACTTCTCAGCTACACCCGCGACCTTATCAACGACTCTACATATCTGCCGCACGTCAACGCCCTGTTCAACCGTGTCATCGAAAAGAACCCGCAGGAACCGTCGATACGCAGCCTTTACGCCGACTTCCTGTCGGTACAGGAGGACTACAAGGGGGCGGCCGAACAGATGGAACCGGTGCTCGACCTCCAGCCCGACGACAAGGACAACTGGATACGCGCCGGCATACTGTATCTGCAGGATGACAATTACGCCCGGGCTGAGTCGACCCTGGTGCGTGCGCTCAAATACCACGACAGCGAGGCTGACATACATCGCATTCTCTCCTCAACCCTGTATCTCGCCGATAAAGACAAAAACACCGGCCGGGCTATTGAAGAAATGCACCGCGCCTACGAGCTGACCGACTCCTCCAACATCGTCAGCCGCTCAGAGTATCTTTCCAATATCGCCGACTTCTATTCAGGCGACGAGCAGACCGACAGCGCCGCGGTATATTATGCGAAAGCCATCGAGATAAACCCGCGCAACACCCTTGCGTGCAACAATTTCGCATACCACCTCTCGGCTTCGGATGACCCCGAGCTCCTCGACCGCGCCAATGAACTGAGTTTCGCCACACTGGCCGAAGAGCCCGACAACCCCATCTATATCGACACCTACGCCTGGATTCTCTTCAAGCAGAAAGATTACAAAAGAGCCAAGGACTATATCGACCGCGCCCTCGCCAACAGCACCGAGGAGAACCTCTCGGCCGAATATTATACCCATGCCGGCGACATCTACTTCTGGAATCAGATGCCCGACGAGGCTGTCGAATTCTGGAAGAAAGCGCTCGAGCTTGACCCTGACAACGAGCTGCTCGCCCGCAAAGTGAAATACAAAACATATTTCCACGAATGAAACGCCTGAGCCGCAACATAGCGACAGTGTCAGTCATAATGGCGGTGACACTGCTCTTTGCATTTACAGGATGCCGCACGGGGAAGAACTCGGCGGCCTCGGGCGACTACCCGGGAACTGCCGCCATGTCGCTTACGCAACGCGCACGCTACGTTGCCGACGGATACCTGCCGTGGACGCAGCTCAATCTGCCGGTTAAAGTGGCAGTAAAATCGCCTCAGAAACTCTCGGTGAGCGGACGTATATATATGCGGCGCGACCACGACATTTACATCACCCTGCGTGTGCTCGGCATGGAGGTAGCCAACATGTATGTCAACTCCGACTCGGTATTTGCCGCCGACAAACTGCACAAATGCTACATCGCCGAACCTATAAAGGATATTTTTGCCGGAGCATCACTCTCCATAGGCGACATTCAGGACGCTCTGCTCGGAAGGGCTTTCGTCAACAGCCGGGGAACTCTGACCCCGCAGATGCTCGGCAAGGTCATCCTCACCGACTCACCCGACAACCAGTGGAGTGTCACTCCCCGTACAAAAATCAACGGCAACATAGAATATCAGTTCAAATTCTCAAAGGAGTCAAATACGCTCATGTCACTGATATTCAAATCAGGGACCAAGCTTTATGGCTGCACCTACTCCGACCCTGCCGAAATCGACGGCTCGCACTTCATGGAACGCATAGCCATAGCCACAAAAGTAGGCAAAACCGCCATTGACGCCGCCATCACATTCGACTTCAACAAAGTGAAATGGGAAGTCCCGTCAAGCGCCCGCTGGCGCACCCCCTCCGGCTACAGACGCATCTCCCCCTCCACCCTCGCCAAAGCCCTCGGTGAGAAGTAAAGAATTAGCACCACAAAGGCACAAAAAGATACTGCACGGGGCATATACATACGATTTGACATCCACTTGTCGGGAGGGTGTTGCAGAACTAAACTTTCCGCGGTTGATTATCGCCTTTGGCGCTTTGCTCTGCAAAGAAACCGCGGCTACTAAGCGCAGCGTCCTGACAATCAGTAGCATAGTAGCCGCGGTTTTCAACCGCGGAAAGATAAGAATGAGTTTTGCAACACCCTCGGTCAAATGGTTGATACATATACGTTGCAATCGGCTGCTCCGGGGTGCAGCTCTACATTTGTTGACGAAATCTTTTTCTTATTTCCGGGGATGCCGAGTGCAGGATTTTTCAAAAATATGAAATATTGTTGTATACGCATGATTCCGTCTATTTTTTTGGGGGAGAATATTTGCGGAATAATGGATTTGGTGTATATTTGGGAATTGGAGATTTATTTCACCTATGTAACACCTTAAATCCATTTTACCCATGATTATCGGTATTCCCAAAGAGATTAAGAACAACGAGAACCGAGTGGGCATGACACCCTCGGGAGTGAAGGAACTTGTAAAGCACGGACACAAAGTTTACGTGCAGCATACAGCCGGAGAAGGCTCCGGATTTGCCGATGACGAATATATCAAGGCAGGCGCCGAAATTTTGCCGACAATCGAGGCAACATACAACGCGGCCGAGATGATTGTAAAAGTGAAGGAACCGATAGAGCCGGAATACAAACTGGTAAAAAAGGGGCAGGTAGTCTTCACCTATTTCCATTTTGCGTGCGACCGCGAGCTCACCGTGGCTATGGTGGAGTCGGGCGCCACATGCATCGCCTACGAGACTGTTGTAGGGCCGCAGGGCGGATTGCCGTTGCTCATACCTATGAGCGAAGTGGCAGGGCGAATGTCGGTGCAGGAAGGATGCCGTTTTCTTGAAAAACCGCAGGGCGGACGCGGTGTGCTTCTGGGCGGCGTGCCCGGTGTGAAACCGGCCAAAGTGCTGGTGCTCGGCGGAGGCGTCGTAGGACGTAATGCCGCGCTTATGGCTGCCGGATTGGGTGCCGATGTCACCATCACCGACATCTCTCTGCCCACGCTGCGCCATCTGGCGGATGTCATGCCGAAAAATGTAAAGACGCTCTTCTCGTCGCGCCACAATATCGAACAGGAACTGCCGCAAACCGACCTCGTAATCGGATCGGTGCTGATACCTGGAGCCAAAGCGCCCAAACTGATTACCGCCGACATGCTGCCGCTGATGCGCAAAGGCTCGGTTATGGTCGACGTGGCTATCGACCAGGGCGGATGCTTCGAGACGTCGCATGCCACGACCCATTCCGCTCCGGTATATGAAGTGGACGGTATCGTACACTACGCCGTAGCCAACATACCCGGCGCGGTGCCTTATACCTCGACACTTGCGCTTACCAACGCCACACTGCCCTACGCGCTCCGTCTGGCCGACAAAGGCTGGCGCGAGGCTTGCAAGGCCGACAAAGGACTTGCCGAAGGTGTCAACATCGTCGACGGCAAAATCACTTTCGAGGCCGTAGCCGAAGCCTGGGATATGCCCTATACACCCCTCAACCTCGACTGAGAGCTCTAAAACCCAACTTGCAGGGAACTCAAAAATCACGTCCGCATACACCGTGGTATCCAATAAATTACCGATGAGTATGCGGACGCGATAAATTGTATCCCTACAGACGTACTGCCTATTTGCGGGGAGTGAGACGGATTGCGGCACCTCCGCCTTTTACGAGGGCGAGAGAGAGGGTGTCGCCGCGGCGAGCCGTGCGTTTGACTATGTCGTAATGGCGCGGATGGGCTTCGGAGTCGGCGCTGTCGGTTATGATTTCGACGTCGAAAATTTTACCTTTGGGAAGGAAATCGAGTTTCACGTCGTAGCTGCGGGGGGAGTCGGAGGTCATGGCCCCGATGTACCATTGGTCGCCGTTGCGTTTGGCCATGATGATATGTTCGCCCACTTCGCCGTCGAGCGGAAGCGTCTCGTCCCATG
Source organism: uncultured Muribaculaceae bacterium (assembly GCA_947174635.1). Taxonomy (GTDB): domain Bacteria; phylum Bacteroidota; class Bacteroidia; order Bacteroidales; family Muribaculaceae; genus JAGBWK01. The sequence goes on along the minus strand of CAMWJS010000050.1, from coordinate 8,738 downwards.
TCACGGGCACTTGGGTCACGAAGCGTTCGAGTTCGGGATATTTGGCGTACTCGGTCGGAGAGTCGCAGATTGTGGCAATCCACTGGTCGAGAACTACGAAGAGAGCCATTTCATGAGCCACGGTGCCCTGCGACATCGGCGGAGTGTTGTCGATATCCTGCGGACGGAAGTCGGCGTCGGTGGCCTGACGGAGCGAGCCGGGAGTGAAGTCGGTAGGGCCCACGAGCAGGCGGATAAAGGGGAATGTGCAGTGATGGCGGGGCGAAATAGTGTGGTCCCAGAAGTTGCATTCCTGTCCGCGGTTGGCTTCATAGCCGAGAACGTTGGGGAACGTGCGGCCAAGACCCGACGGTACGGGACAGCCGTGGAACAGCACAAGCATCTTTTCGTCGGCACAGCGGCGCGCGAGCTGACGCTGCCAGCGCATGGCTATCTGGTCGTTGCGTTCGAAGAAGTCGATTTTCGCACCGGTCACACCATAGGCTTTCATCTTTTTAATCCAGTCGCCCGGAGCCTCGAGCGGACAGCTCGCCCATGTCCATACGAATATGCCGACACCTTTTTTGGCCGCGTAGTCACACAGTTCGGCAATATAGCTTTCCGACCAGCCGGCATCAAGCGTCATATATCTGACACCATGCTCCGAAGCCCAGTCGACGTAATATTTGTAAAGTTCAAGCGACAGGTTTTTATTGCCGGAGGGAAAATCAACGCCGTCGAGCACCGCCTTGTGCCACCACTCCCAGGCACTTGCGCCCGGTTCGATCCACGAAGTGTCGTCGATTTCGCAGGGGTCGGCAAGGAGATAGACAAGCTCGTTGTTTAGCAGGTCGGCGTCGCGGTCGGCGGCAATGATGACGCGCCAGGGGAGCGAGCGCTTGCCGTTGATACGCGCTATGAAATCCTCGCGCGTCTCCACCAAGTGGGTGGAATAGAACTGCTTGCCGTTGACAGTGTCGCCGTCGAGCACCGTTTTCGGGAAGGCCGCCCAGTGGCCGCGCATCTTCTCCCCTTCAGCAGCGCGCTGAAGGTAGAGACCGGGGTAGTCATAGACATTGGCCTCGGTGAGAGCCACACGCACCTTTCCGCCGGGGAGTGTGAAGAGCGCCGGGCTTGTGCTGATAGCGCTGTCGGGGATGGCGGAAATACGGTCATAGGCGACATATTCACGTTCGAAGTTGCGGTAGGCCTGGTTGATTTCGTGCGGCTGATGGCTGAGGTCCCACTCCGTCCATGTACGCGTCTCGCACTGAGGGAAATGCACCTTTACAGGCTGATTGCCGAAATCGGCCTCAAAAATTTCGTCGGTCACAGTCAGTTCACCGGGATAACAGAGAGTCCACTGATAGGCCACACCCTCGTTGTAGGCACGCAGCGAGAGACTGTAGTCACCGCCGTCATAGATGAGAGTGAGCTGATTGTAATTGTCGTCGAGCGTGCTGTTTTTACCCACTACGACATCGACCTTGCCTTTGTGCGACGATTTTTCGGCAGAAGAGACAGAGCCGTCCCCTATCAGGCGTCCATCGGAAATATTAATACCAATATTGGAGTCGTTTATCACTGTTTTGCCCTTGTAACCGAGCGAATAGGAAGTCGAGCCTTCGCCGGCCGTCACCTTAAGAGCATAGGCTTTGTCGGGCGACTTTACGACGTAGGTCTTGGCTGACAGCGTCATAAGCGGCAGCATGAGCGCCGGCAGCATGCACAATAGTTTTTTCATGAGAAATAAGCTAATGGTAAGTAACTGTTTAAAATTATTTCATACTAACCATTCTCTTTATTTTAATATTCTGTCGGAGTCTTTTTTGTCGCTTTTCATCTTGTCATCAGTCATGTAGCTCGCTACACTCCTTCGTCCTCAATGAAAAGCGCCTGAAAAAAATACTTCCGTCATAATATCAAAATAATTTTGAACAGTTACTTAGGTTTGTAAAATATATACCGCAAAATTAGCCCTCAACACCGATATTGAAAATGGATATTTCCTGTAAATCGATGGACAATATTACGATTTTCACTCAGTCCGACACACAATTATCGCAATTACTGAGCAATAAGCAACTGTTCAAATTTATTTTGATATGCTACTTACCATAAAAAAGCTGTCGACCGCCCGTAAAAATCTGTTAAAAAAGCTTGCAATACGCAAAAAAATTCACTATATTTGGGAAAGACGACTTTCACTAAAAAAATCTCCTCCATGACTTTACAGATACAAATAACGACGCTATGAAAATATTGGTTCTACAGTCTTAGTTCACGAATGGTATTCCCACGGAATTATACATTATAGCGAAATCTATAATAATCATAGCCTTGCATATATAAATGCGATTAAATGGGAACCTCTATGGAATAATACAACAGACAATTATAAACGCTTTGTATTTAGAGAACTACTTAATTTAATGTTTACAGAAACAAAGCCTAACAATATCATAACCTTAATTATAGCAAAAATTTTTAAGAATATGTAATATGTGGAATATAATAAAAAAATACAGATTGGTATTCGCTTATATAATTTTATCATTTTTAACAGCGTGCAATAATGATAAAATATCTATAAATAGCAATAGTACAATTGAAATTGTAAATTATAATAACTTGGAATTTAGTTGCCGGATGGAGAGAATTTATAATTCAGAAGGAGCTGGTTTAAAAAATTGCCAAATATTACTAAATGATACAATTGCGCTATTCAGGGGGCATAGCCAAATTCAACAATTACAAGTTACACTAAACAACTCGGTTTCAGATTTCATTAAATCATTGCTGTTCGACATTTATGCCGAAAACAGGTCTACTGTTAAAGACCAATATATCAATGCAAATTACGGCATCTCGAGTGCTACGTCAAAATGGAATATAATTATGAACCTGAATATTGGATAAAAAATCTGTTCCATGGTGAATATTATGAGCCGTATAATGATATAAACTCTGTTAATTATCAATGATATTCCAAGACCTGATCGACATATTGGCAGGAGATTGCGCGGGGATTGACTCGGTGCTGTCAGTGAAGCCGCTGACTGTGAAGCGGAGCAACAACCGCGGGCTGCTTACGGGCAGTATCACACGGATTAACTCGGCGGCCGATTTCGACGGGTCGGTTATTGTATCCGGGGCTTCGGGAAATTATATCGCTGAGGCGTTCGGTTATGACAGCCGGGAGCGGGTGGCCGAGAATGTCAGTGTCGACCCGCAGGGAGTGGCCGTCAGGGAGAACTCAACTTATTCGTCGTCAGGATTGCCGCTTACCACCAATACTGTCAGACGCGCGCCCGACGGCGACATCGAGGAATTGGGCTTTGTCTACGCTTACGATGATTTCGACCGACAGACTTCGGTTACGACTTCGGTCAATGGTGTGGAGATGGCTGTGAGCGCCACAAGCTATGATGCCGTGGGACGGACCGCGGCGGTCACTATGAGGGATATGCGTTCGGAGACAGGGCAGACTGTGGGGTATTCATATATCACCAACGGAGCCGTGAAGTCAATCGCAACGTCCTCGGGCTCGATGGCGATGACGCTGCACTACGCGTCGGGCGCAGCGCCGTCCTATTCAGGAAATATCTCAGGTATGGAATGGAAAGGTGCGGACAAGGTACAGCGCTCCTACACCTACAGCTACGACGGCCTCAACCGACTTGTAGCGGCACAATATGCCGAGAGCGGCAGGCCGACTTACAGCCATCTGCTGCAACAGGGCTCGCCAGATTATTCCTGCACCTACAGCTATGACCTCAACGGCAATCCGCTGTCGGTAGTCAGAAAGGGGCTTACCGAGGTCATGGGGTCGGGAAGCTCGCATCTTCTCGCGAGGTTCGGAACTGTCGACAATCTGACTCTCAAATATTCGGGCAATCAGGTCACTAAGGTTTCCGACTCTGCGTCTAATACGTCATATACAGGTGCGTCAGACTTCGGTGACAACAATTACAGGGAGGTGGAATATGAATATGACGCCAACGGAAATATGACGCTTGACTTCAACCGAAAGATCATGGGGGTGGTGTACAACCGCATCAACCAGCCTGTCAGGGTGGAAATCGGCAGCGGTTCGTTTGTTGAAAACCTGTATGACGCCGACGGCTCGCTGCGGCAGCGGCGCCTGCGCCAGAAGGCGGAGGGGATACCGACAATCGGCGGTTTCTTCCCCGCCGACTCCATCGACAGCGAGGGGAATTATATCCGCGTCACCGACTACTGCGGGCCGTGGGAGTATGTCAACGGAAAGCCCAGCCGCACACGTATCCCCGGAGGATACATCGAGGGCGACAGTGTATATTTCAACATCACCGACCTCCAGGGCAATATCCGCCAGATATGGAACGCCACCACGGCCAAGACAGTGCAGGACAACCACTACTACCCCTACGGAGCATTGCTCGGCGAATCTGCATCGACGGAATATGTAAAGGCGGTGGCACGCGGCAACCGACACCCTGTCTCAACAAACCCATACAAGTATTCCGCAAAAGAGTGGCAACCGGCATTCGGCCTCAACCTCTACGACTTCATCGCCCGACAATATGACCCGGCACTTTGCCGCTTCACATCACCCGACCCGCTGAATTTCAACTATCCTCACCTGTCGCCATATCTATATTGCGCCGCAAATCCGATAAATTATTCTGACCCGAGCGGGCTTAATCCAATTTTTGACTGGGATGGAAACTATCTTGGCGAATCAAAAGAAGGGTATACTGGCGAAGTCCTAATTTATGATGGGAAAGAATATATCGACTTCTCAAGGTATTCCGCGTCTGAATTAACGCAATTAGGATTAGTAAAGAGATTAGGAGAGGTATCCGCCCAGTTGTCGATTAATGCAATGTTGTCTATAATCAATCATGTTGTGGGTCACTTTAACGGCACTGTCATATTTGGAGAAACGTTTGATACTTCAAGAATGAAAGGCGGGAAAATACAGCACCTTAAGCACGATAATAAAGCCATACTTTGGGCAACTGCATTTAAATATGAAGATGGCGAAATAATCGATCCGCCCAAAATATATTGGGTAAATGATTTTACTTCTGTTTATGACGCTACAGTTGAAAATATAATCTCAACAGCATTGGTACATGAATGGTATTCTCATGGAATAATGCATATTGAGAGAGACGAAATATATCATAAACAAGCTTATTTGAATGTATGTAATAGTCCTTTTTGGAATAATACATCGAAAAAGTATAAAAAGTTTGTATTGAATAATTTATTAACGATGCTTAGTTTTGGGCAAAATAATTCAATTTTTTATAATAATTTAGTTGATAACCTATTTGAATTAATAACTAAAATGTATGCGAAATAAAATTTTACGTAATATTATAATTATAATAGCAGGAATGCTAATCAATGCTAATATATCAGGCAACGACATAAATTTCGGTCCTATGTCAAATGCCGATATGCAGGAGAATAATATTGATTCAAATAATCACGACTATGAAATCAAAAATTGTACGATTGAACATTACAGTTTCTCTGTTTACAACATTGATAAATGCCGTTTGGCCTTTAATGATTCCACCGCAATATTCATAGCACAAACTTTTGAACAAAGAAAACTAAACGAGTATACCGAAGTTAAATTAAACACCCACGCACTTACGCTTGTCAAGTCTTTGTTATATGACTTGTATTCTAATCATAATTCTGCAATCAATGATAGTATTATAGATAAATACAGAAATTTTCAATATCATGATAGGATGTCATATTGGCATATAAAATTAACATTAAACGGGCAACAAATAGACGAAATGATCCCATTATTACCACATATTGAGTTTCGAGGAGTTCAGAACGTGTTTAATAGTCAATTCTATAATCTATGCAAGTTTATTTTCGAAATAGCCGAACGCTTTGAATTTGAGCTATATAAAGATAAAAACATAAAAAGTGAGAAGGTCAAAATGGATCGTCTCAATAGTTTAAAACAAAAATACGGTGATTTATATGGCCCATATAAAGTAATCAAAAAATAATTACTCCAGTGCTCAGGCCCAAATTCAAGACCATCTATTTCAAAGACGACGGATATTGACAAATGGATTGAACGGCAATCTAATGATGTCGCTTATTCAAAATGCATTTCAATGCCGGTTAATCTCAGAAGCAGGCTATAAATATTAAAATCGCAATTATAACTGAAATATAAAAACGGATATAACATGTGCAATATTATGATAAAATATAGATTGGCTCTTCCGTTTATATGTTTATTGTTTTTAATCGCTTGCGGTAATGACAATGCATCTGTCAATAGCGACAAAACAATTGAGATTGTCAATTATGACAGCTCCGGATTTAGTTGCCGGATAGACAGAAATTATACCGCAGGGGGGGATTGTATTAAAAAATGCCAAATTTTAATAAATGACACTATTGCGATATTCCGGGGGCAGACCTATTATGAACAATGTCAGGTTACATTAACCAAACCGATTGCCGATTGCATCAAATCATTACTCTATGATATTTATTCAGAGCAGAACTCCGTTATAAAAGACCAATATATCAATGAGACACACGGCATAACGGGGTATAAACCGGAATGGAATATAGTAATGAATATGAAAGGTAAAAGAATAAAAGAATCCGTTGATTTATTAGGTTATGGACTTACCTTTAAGAAACCGTGGCATCCTCAGGTTGAAAAATTATTACCACTAATATATGCAATCACCGACAAAATGGAACAAGATATTTTTAAAATTGAATATCTCCATCGTTGGTATAGACCTGACGAATGGATAATTGAGATGTTTCATGATGAATATTATGAGCCGTATAATGATATAAACTCTGTTAATTATCAATGATATTCCAAGACCTGATTTGACATATTGACTGTCAAACCGCAGGGGAGGGGGATAATGGTCGGGGCAAATGGCTATTGATGGCGGGAGCCGGGAGGTGTATCAGGGTGTTGGCTATAACCGTTTAACTGACAGTCTACGGGCCGGAATTATGAAATAAGGTCATCATCGATTTATGTAATATACTTTAATCCAAATATTTCTATAATTATAGTAGTTGGGATTAAAAAAATTCTTACCTTTGCAGGGTATAAATGTCTGAAAGCCGGCAGCGATGCAGGCAATTGACTTTACCGGTAATTTTTATCGCAGGAAAAAGCAATCATAATTTTAGGTTTTAAAGATACGTTTCAATGACACTGAGCCCATTAACCGCAGTTTCTCCCATCGACGGCCGCTATCGCTCGAAGACCGAAGCTCTCGACAAGTATTTCTCTGAATACGCCCTCATACGCTACAGAGTGCGCGTAGAGATTGAATATTTCATCGCGCTCTGCCGCATACCGTTGCCGGCACTTGCCGGTGTTGACCACGAGGTCTTCCCCAAGCTGCGCGCCATCTACAACGATTTCAGCGTTGCCGATGCGGAGCGCATCAAGGAAATAGAGTCGGTTACCAACCACGATGTCAAGGCAGTGGAGTATTTCATCAAGGAGCAGTTCGACCGTCTCGGACTCGAGGCCTACAAGGAATTCATCCATTTCGGGCTCACATCGCAGGATATCAACAACACCTCGGTGCCGATGTCGATCAAGGAAGCTATCAGCGACGTATACCGTCCGATGCTTTCCGAGCTCATAGCCAAGCTTGACTCTCTCGCCGACGAATGGAGCGAGATACCGATGCTTGCCAAGACCCACGGACAGCCTGCGTCGCCCACTCGTCTGGGCAAGGAGATACGCGTGTTCAGCTACCGTCTGCGCTGCCAGCTCGACGCACTCGACAACGTGAAAATCAGCGGCAAGTTCGGAGGAGCCACCGGTAACTTCAACGCCCACCTCGCCGCCTATCCCACAATCAACTGGCAGGCGTTCGCCATCGGATTCCTGCGCGACAGCCTGGGCATAGAGCGCGAGCAGTTCACCACACAGATATCGAACTACGACAACATGGCCGCCCTTTTCGACGCCATGCGACGTATCAACACCATAATCCTTGACCTTGACCGCGACATGTGGATGTACATATCGATGGAATACTTCAAGCAGCGCATCAAAGCGGGCGAAGTGGGATCGTCGGCCATGCCCCACAAGGTCAACCCCATCGACTTCGAGAACTCCGAGGGCAATCTCGGCATCGCCGACGCCATACTCTCGCACCTGGCATCGAAGTTGCCGGTATCACGCCTGCAGCGCGACCTGACCGACTCGACCGTACTGCGCAACGTCGGTGTGCCGATGGGCCACATGCTCATAGCGCTCGCGAGCACGCTCAAAGGCCTCAACAAACTCATCCTCAACCGCGAGGCAATCGACAACGACCTCTCGGCGATGTGGAATGTGGTGGCCGAAGGCATCCAGACAATACTCCGCCGCGAGGGATATCCGAAGCCCTACGAGACCCTCAAGGAGCTTACGCGCGTCAACTCTACCGTCACGGCAGAGAGCATAGCCGCGTTCATCGAGACCCTTAACGTCAGCGATGAGGTGAAGGCCGAACTCCACAGCCTCTCCCCCTCGACCTACGTAGGATATTGACAACAACGGCAAGGCACGGGCAGTCCGTGCCTCGCCGCACTCCTGTCAGCAACGGCAAGCCGCGCATGAACCGGACGGTTGCCTAATTTGTTAATCTGACATGTTTATATTTTAATATAAAAGTTCCTAAGTAACTGTTCAAAATTATTTTGATATTATGGCGGAAGGATTTTTTAGCCGATTTTTATTGAGGAAGAAG
>CAMWJS010000049.1 GCA_947174635.1 uncultured Muribaculaceae bacterium | reverse complement strand
GGGGTGAGGGAGAGAGAGGGAGAGAGAGTGGGGGGGAGAGAGAGGGTGGGGATTAGTTGACAAGGATTTTTCTTGTTTTGGATCCGTTGCGTTGGATATATATGCCGGGCGTAAGGTTGGCGGCGTCGATACGCATGCCCTGGAGATTGAAGTATTCGGCGGGCACATCGTCGTTGTCGCCGGAGACGTTTTCTACGCCTGTGACCACATCGTTGTCAAATTCGACGTGGATAGGGGTGGTGCGTTTCACTCTGACGAGCTTGTATTGGCTGAGCGGTTCGGGTACTGATGAGGAGAGACCGTCGTTGCCGGTTGCCTGAGCTGCTGCTCCGTGCTTGCTGCTGTCCTTGTCGGGGACGATGACTACTTTGGCTTCGAAATCGGTGGCAAGGAAGGGGTAGACGGCGTGGATGGAGTAGTCGGCGGCAGCTGATGCCTTCGGTACGATGTTTTGGTCGTAGAGGCGCATGCGGTCGATGAGCACGGGGAGCTGGCTGGTGTTCTTGATGTGGAGCGACCAGTTGTTGGCTTCGGTAAAAGCCGATTCGCCGTCATGTATCTGCCAGGGATTTTCGGGGGTGCCGAGGTAGCTCTGCCAGGGGTTGTTTCCGTGGGTCACTATCCAGTGCCTGTTGTGAATGAGAGGAGCCGAGATGTTGTCGAGGGAGTTGCCGTCGAGCGAGGTGCCTGTCACTTCGTAGTCGGGGAGGTATTCCAGATCGAAATCGGCGGGGCTGTCGACATAGTACGACATGTTGGCGGCCGCGCCAAGAGTCACATCTTTGTAGTTGTCGCCCGACATGTAGAACATCAACGACTTGTCGATAACGCTTACCGACGGAGCCGGCAACTGTTCGATGAGTGCATTGATGCCTTCCTCCTCCTGTTTCGAGGCGAAATAGCGGTCGGTCTTGAGGTCGTGATAGCGTCCGCGCACGGCGTAGCGCACGTCGGCTGAGAGGTCGAGGAAGTCGGCGACGATGGCTTCGGGACGTCCGTCGACTGTCATTTTGTCCTGATAGAAGGCGAGGCGGTCGTCGACGTAGATGGTGTAAACGACTTCGTAGCCCTCGCGACAGATGAGAGTGTTGTCGGTGTCGCCGACATTGATGGTGCCTGATGCGACGTTGACCTTGTCGAACAGGACTTTGCCGCTGTGGCTGCTGCCGTCAAGATATTTGCCGTCGTGGAGCAGTTCGGCCTGGTCGCTGTTTATGTCGAGGATGCGGATGTCGATGTCGTTGACGTAGCAGTGGGGGTGCGGGTCGAAGTCGAGGACAGTCACGGTGTGGTCTTCTTCGAGGAGGTCGAACACCATGTAGTAACGGCCGGGCCCCATGCCGTGCTCCTGATTGGCTTCGATGCGCCAGTGATACTGGGTGTAGTTGTCGAAGTCGTAGGTCTCGTTGGTGCGGATGCATACTTCGCGTGATTTGCCGCCATGTGTCACATGCGACTCATACCATTCGTCGTAGTCCTCGTCATCTGTATCTTTGTGCGGACCGATCAGACCAAGATTGAACGATGCCCATCCGCGCTGTGGCGCGTATGCCCCGGTGTACATGCCTTCGATTATCGCCGGCACATTGACTACCGAAGCCTTGAACGATGCCGGCAGCTCTTCGGTCACATCAAAGTCAAAGAAGAAGCAGCCGTGGTCTTCGGCAATCTCGCGTGATGTCGACGGGTCAGACATCTGTGCGCCTGAAATCGGCTCGTTGCCGACAAGATAGAGTGCCTTGACATTGTTATCTTTTATCATATCCTCCACGGCGAAATATTCTTCGGGAGTCAGATATGACTGGTGGAAGCAGTCGACACCGATGTCGTAGACATAGTCGGCCCAGTGCACAGGGTCGAAGTAAATGCTTCGAGACGCCGTCATCTCGGTCATGGCCATTGTCTCCCCCAATCCCCATTCCACCGGGTAGCGGTATTGTGTGGAGCTGTACCATTCGGCTCCCAGTGCGATATATTTTTCGTAGTCTCTCCAATATTCCTCGCTCGACAGATACACATATTTGGTGACGATGCGTTCGTTGGCCCAGAAGAAACATACGAAATCATCGTATGAGCCGTCGTCGGTGAATTCATATTTGTAGAGACCCGGCGACACGCAGGTCATCTCGCACTTTTCGAGCTCGCTGCCGGTATATGCTTCTGAAGTCGGGTCGATATAATCCGGAAACTTTACAGGCGGATACATTACCAGATACGGGTTGTCGCTATAGATCGGCTCGGCCGGATTGGTGCCGGCAACGCGTTTGAAAGGAATGAAATAGGGCGTTTTCCACAACTCTTTCTCCATGAGCTGGTTTGCACCCAAATGCACGTAGATTGTCTTTTTTTGCGGTTCTTGAGCGGGCATGCTGTCAAGCAATTCAAGATCATCGTATTTCAGCGTCGGGTGCACGACACCGCTGCCGGCGAAATAATAGACATTTCCCGGTTCGAAATCCATCCAGCCTGTTGCCCGGTTGGAGTAGTAGTCGCGGCCTACGTTGAGCCTGATTTTGGATATCTTTCCCTGCACACTGTTGTAAGGCGTGCCGAGAGTGACTTTGATCACAGGATAGTAGCGGTTGCCGAGTTTGGTGAATTTCACATCGGCTTCTTCTGTTTCAATTGTAGTGTCAATGTAATTCGTGTAACCCACGGCGGGTGAACGTTCAAACGTTGGCACGCTGTATACCTTTGTTGTCAGACGATATTTCCCTGTGGCATCGTTATATTCGTAGTCGTAGAAGCTGTCGGTGTCAATCATATAGAAGTCACCGGTCAATGTAGGTAATCTATTGGAAATCTCAGGGTTTTCAATCGGTTCGCAGTAGTGGTTGACTTCATCGATAGTGTAAAGCGCGCCATTGACGAATGTCAGGTCAGCTGTCTGTCGGTCCCAGTCATCTGCCATGCGCCGGTATTTTATTATGATATTTGTCGGGGTCTCGCCGCGATAATAAAATTCATATTTTACAACGGGGCTGTAGCCGTAGTCGTCGGTCCATGCCTGATAGTCAGTATAGCTGGTTGCCGGATTATCCTCGATAAACGAGCACGAACCGTTGAATGTCCAGGGCGAGAGGTCGCCGTCCGGCCCCCACACGTGCACTGTAATGTAGTCGATGAGACTGTTGATGATATTGGAAAATTTATTTGGCTCTCCGGTTACATATATCACATATTTACTATAGTCGTCATCCGTGACGTCGACAAGGGCAGATTCGTCGAAGTTTTCTATCCTCACTCCGTCGAAACCGTAGAGGGCGTTGTCGACAAATTCGAAATCGGCAGTGGTTTCGCATTTCGATGCGTCTGACTCATCATGACGTAACAGTATGTGTGTCGGTGCTTCCCATTGTGTGTTCCAGTCTGCTGAATAATTATCGGCCGTATAGCTGTTGCAATAGAAATTCTGACGGTAGACAGGATAATATTCGCCGTCAATCTCGATTTTCTTTCCGGTGAATTCCATAGGTTTTCTGTTTTCCCATTCGTAGAACGGGGAGTCTTTTGCGCCGGTCACTGTTGTGCCGTCATCGCCGTAGACGGGGTCGCGGTGCCACAGGTGTGTTGTAACGACGCCGTTGCGCATCTCTTTGTCGTAGAAATAGACGGTGTGGCCGCGCGGATCATTGTCCGACCACCATTTGTAAGATACGGCCTGTAGCTGTGCAGATGCAGTAAGCAAGAACAATGCGGAGAACAGTGATCTCCCGATTATTCCAAGGAATAAATTTTTCATAAAAATGATATAGATAGGTATTTAGTATGGTATATGGATTTATTATCTGATTCTGCATTGAGATGAATTGCGCGTCGGGGAGTTGAAAAGTGTCCGATGCAACGATGTCAAGGTATGTGCAAAGATATTGCCGATAGGCGTAGTTTCGATAAAAGAAGGGGGTATAAACGGGGTACAATCCGTGTAGACAGATGTAATTGAGGCATTAAATGGGATACAATCAATTATTTTTGGTTATTTTTGCATCATGAAATCACTACTTTTATATCTGGTGATATTTGTGATTGCAGTCGGTTGTCGTGATCATAAGGAGACTTACGACATTGACCGTAGTTTCTGGCCTCCGGTGGAAGAGGAGGCGGATTCGCTCGTGGCCATACTTAACTCCAAGGCCGTCCACGCCATCTATGAGCCGGGCGACACGGTGCTGGCCAACCGCATTGACTCCATAGGCCGGGTGAAGCAATTGCCGCAGTTGCGCGCAAGAGCACTTTTCTGGAACATTATGACCAGGTCGAGGTACGGACTGGACAGTGCTCTTGTCGCTGATCTGGAGCGGGCGATTTCGCTTTGTGACTCGGTTGCATATCCGTATGACCATGCGCGTATGATAATAGAGCGGCCGAGTGTGCCGGTGCTGACACCCGAACGTGCTATGAGTTATCAGAAGGCCGTGGAGCTGTTCAAGGAGTGCGGCGACAGTGCGTACTACGCCTCCACCAAGGCCCTGATGGTCCACTATGTGGACAGGTACAGTCATGAGAAAGCACTTGAGATGGGGTGGTCGGTGTCTCGGACGTTGCATAATATAAATGCTAACGTGTTTGCGCTCTCGGTCGACTATAATATAGCGGTGATGCTGTACGATACATTTCAGTATGAACGAGCTTTCGCAATGTTGGACAGCCTCAGGCAAAATCCGGAGCTGCATAAGTATAACAGGCTTGTGCTGATGGTGGATATCATGCAATATGAGAAAGATAATGATGCGGGTTATCTTTACGATGCCTTGCAACGTTGTGACTCGTTAAGGAGACCGGCGGCAATGCAGGGTTGCGTAGTGTCGACACTTGCTGCCCATTATATTGATAAGGGGATGCCTGATTCGGTGTTGTATTTCAAGAACCGGCTTAACGAAGAGAATATCAACAAGCCTCTGACCAAACATATTGTCTATGCAAATCTTATAAAGGTATATGAGTCGGAGGGTAAGCCGGATTCGGCTGCTTTGTTCAGACCTTATATCGAGAAGTGCGAGAAGGAGCGGTCGGACTTCAAATTAGGGTCCCAGATAGAGTCGGATATAGTCAGCAGTACGTTGTCTGACATGGAACAGAATCTGGCAAGGCTGGAGTCGGAGAAAAATAAGACGGTCAGCGTGGTGCTGTCGGTCTCCGCCATTCTGCTGTGCATAAGCGGACTGACTATATGGATATTGGTCAAGCGAAAGCGCAGGCAGAGGAGCAGGCTGGTTGCCGAGCAACGACGTGCGGCGATTTCGGAGGTAAGGGCGGCCGAAAAGGAGAGAGCCCTGGCCGAGATAGTGGAAAGCGTGCGGTCGGAGAGTGATGAGTTCAAGCCGCTTATAGCCCGCATAAAGGCAAATCTCACTCCCGATTCTGACTGGCAGAAAGTGAAACTGCTGTTTGACGAGATAAACCCCGAGTTTGTCGATAGGCTTCGGCGAAGCTACCCGGTGCTCACGCCATCGGAGGTGAGGCTGGCATGTCTGGTCTATCTCGGACTGGACACGAAGCACATAGCACGTCTGCTGTCGATAGCTCCTGACTCAGTGAAGAAGACCCGCCAGCGTCTCAGGGCCAAACTCGCGATAAGTCCCGACACTGACCTCCACGATTTTCTCTCCGGTATAATGCGTTAGTTTTGCGTAGCCGGGGTGAGGCGGAGTGGGGTGGAGGCGTCTCCCTCGCCGCGGCAATCTGTGCCGCGCGGAATGTTTGGGTCATCTCATTATTTTAATATTCTGTGGGAGTCTTTTCTGCCGCCATAATATCAAAATAATTTTGAACAGTTGCTTATATGAATTAAATGACGTCCCTGCAATTTTTTTTGGGTGGGTGGTGAACTTTTTCCGAGGATGTTTGTTTGGATTGGTGGAGATTATCTTTCCAAGGATTAAAGTAAAGCAGATTTGTGACTATGAAAACGAAAAGCACCTCTTCCGTAAAGGCGGAGACTGTAAAAGATGAGATTGTGGTAGACAGCGCTGATGTGCGTGAGGCTGATGAACTCGCTGTCAAACGCGGACATGGCCGTGTGGCGGCTGATGAAATCATTGTCGATGCTGTGGGCGACCGCAGGGTAAGGCGTGATGAAGATGCCGCAGGGAGTTGAATGTCTCTGTCTCCTCGCAGGCTTTTAACGGACTCCGGGCTGCAATGTCGCCGGGGTGTAAACAGACAGAGCCGTGGCATGTGATATTGCCTCGGCTCTGTCTGTTTGTCGGTTGGTGGAAAACGTTATTTCTTTTTGCCGTTTTTGTGGTGGTATTTAAGCAGCTGCAAGGTGAAATCGCGCTCTACTTTGCGGAGCTCGAACAGCTGCTTTTTGTTGAGTATCTCCTTGAATTTTTCGTAATATTCCTTTTCGATGGCGGCTTCCTTTTCCTTTACTTCGAGGAGGGTGCGTGTGGCGATTTCGTACTCGATGTCGGTAATGGTGCCGTCGGGCGCTTCATAGATTTTTGTCTCCACGGTGCGGGCTTCGTCGTTGAGTTCGGTCACGGCGTCGTCCATCTGGTCGTAGATATCGAAGAATGAAGCGGCCTGCTCGCGCGACAGGTCGAGTTTCTGCTTGAAGTAGTTGTGCTTGTATTCGCGAATGTCGTCGCGGAATTGCTTGCGGTCGCGGTTTTGCGCCGATGCTGCAATCGATGTGATGCAGAGAGCGGCTACAAGCATTAATATTGTCGGGAAGCGTTTCATCAATATATTTTTTTGAGGGGTATTACCGTGGATTAGTCGATGGAGTCGCCGAATATGTCAAAACTGTCGATCAGCATGGCGGAGTCGGTGGCGGTTGTGCTGTCGGACTGCATGTAGATGTCTTCCATCAGTTCGTAGCTGTCGACGGCGGGGTAGATGTAGTCGTTGACGAAAGTGACGTCGTTGAGGGCTGTAAGCACGCCGGGGTAGTTGTTGATGTCGGTAAGGTCGGGACCGGGGCCGGAAAGGAGTCCGAACATTTTCATCATGCACCATATTCCGGCAAACATGGCGGCCATGTAGGCGTAGGGGCGTACTTTGTGCCAGAATGAGCGTTTTGGTTCCAACGCCGGCGTTGTGTCGGGATGTGCTTCGGGCAGAGAGTCCGACATTTTCGCGACAAAACTGTCGAAGTATCCTTCGGGCACTGTCATGCCCGAGCGGCGTCCTATTTTGTCAAGTATGTCGTTTGTTTCTTTCATAGAGAGATGGCGTTTTTGAAACATTCTGTTTTTTCTCGCAGTTGACTGATTGTCAGGTTGATATTGCTTGCGAGCGTTTTTGCTTGTATTATTGTTTACCGATTAGACTTCCGGTGGGCCGAAAAGTTTAATCGAAGTCGGAAAAATATTGTTCGATTTTCTTGACGGCGAGGTGGTAGGAGCTTTTGAGGGCGCCGACCGAAGTGCCGAGAATTTCGGCCATCTGCTCATATTTCATTTCGTCGTAGTAACGCATGTTGAATACGAGCCGCTGCTTTTCGGGGAGTGTTGCGATGGCTTTTCGTAGTTCGATGGCGAGAGCGTCGCCGTCGACGTTTGTGTCGGCTTCGATGGCGTTGATGAGCATCGAGGCTTCGTCGTCGATAGATATATTGTTGCGCCGGCGTTCCCGGGCAAGAAAAGTCAGACTTTCGTTGACAGCTATTTTGTAGAGCCAAGTGGATAGTTTGGCATCGCCGCGGAAGTGTCCGAGCGAAGTCCATGCCTTGATGAAGGTGTCCTGCAGGATGTCGTTGGCGTCATCGTGATTTTCGACAAGACGTCGTATCTGCCAGTACAACGGCTCGGTGTATGCGGCAATCACTTCGGTGAACGCGCTGCGGGCTGTCGACGCGTCGCGCAGACGCTCGATAAGCTCGGGAGTATCTTTTACCGGTTCTTTTGACATGGCTGATTGATTTTTAGAAGCGTAAAGTTAATCAAATTTTTTTTATTACGCAATAATGACTAATTTTGTATTTTAAATTTTCTTAGAGGTGAAAAAGATTTCGTTACGTGTATTCGGATTTATGTCGGTGCTGGTTGCGACAACCGTGTCGGCAGAGCCGGTAGCCGGAGTGTCGGAGTATAGTGATTCGGTCATCGGCCTGAATGAGGTGTCGGTTTCGGTTATAAAATCGACGTCGTCGGTGATGTTTCCGTCGTCGGTGACTACAGTCGAGCGCGACATGATAGAGCGCTATGATATCGACGGGGTGAAGGGTGTGAGCGAAATCGCACCTAATTTCTATATGCCGCAGTATGGTTCGCGAATGACATCGTCGATTTATGTGCGCGGTCTGGGCACACGTATCGACCAGCCTATAGTGGCTCTGAATATCGACAATGTGCCTCTGCTCAACAAGGATAATTATGACTTTTCGTTCGCTGATCTGGACAAGATAGAGGTGGTGCGCGGTCCGCAGAGCATTCTCTATGGGCGCAATTCCATAGGAGGTGTCATAAATATGTCGACTCTATCACCGCTGCGTTACCAGGGAGTGAGGGCGATGGCTGAATATGGTTCCGGCAATACGTGGCGAGCCGCGTTGTCGGCCTACAAGAAGCTGTCACCGACTCTCGGCCTGGCTGTAGGCGGGGCCTATAACTCGACCGACGGATTTTTTCGCAATCTGTACACAGGCAAGAAAGTGGACACGGAGCGCAACTGGACGGCCCGCACTAAGCTGGCATGGCGTCCGTCGGGGTCGGTGCTGCTTGAGAACAGCGCGTGGGTGTCAGGTACGCGTCAGGGAGGCTATCCCTACCAGTCGCTTGCTTCGGGAGAGATAAACCACAACGATACGTGTTTCTACAACCGCACATCGGTCATCGACGGTCTGACGGTGCGTTATTTCGGCGAGAATGTGTCGGTGTCGTCAATCACGGCGTTCCAGTATATCAACGACAATATGACCCTCGACCAGGATTTTCTGCCGCAGGACTACTTCACGCTGACGCAGAAGCGCCACGAGTGGACGCTGACGCAGGATTTCATCGTGAAGGGTGCGGCGGGAGCGTACAAATATCTGGGCGGCCTGTTCGGCTTTTACAAGCGTGGCAACATGTCGGCGCCGGTGACGTTCAAGGACTATGGCATCAAGACGCTTATCGAAGACAATGCCAACACTCCCGGTTCGCCGATGCAGATAAAATGGGACGAGCGCACGATGAGGCTGGCGTCGGATTTCATGACGCCCAACTGGGGCGTGGCCGCCTATCACAAGAGTGAATACGAGTGGGGACGGTTGACGGCGTCGGTGGGCCTGCGCCTGGCTTTCGAGCGCAGTTCGATAGACTATCACAGCTATGTCAACACGGGGCTTACGCTTTATCGCCAACAGGGACCGATGCTGATACCGATACGTCAGATTCCTGTCAATCTCGATCTTGCCGACCGCCTGCATATGACTTCGCTTCAGTTGCTGCCGGAATTCAAGGTGTCGTATAATTTCAATGAGCGCACTGCGGTGGGCGTCGTGGTGTCGAAAGGCTACAAGGCCGGCGGATACAACACGCAGATGTTTTCGGACATACTTCAGCAGAGCCTGATGGGGATGATGGGTGGCGAGCAGAAATATGACGTGGATGAGATTATCTCGTATGATCCGGAGAAGAGCTGGAGCTATGAGATAAACGGCAAGACGTCGCTTTTCAATAATACGCTTGATTTGGACGCCACGCTGTTCTTTATCGACACGCGCGACCAGCAGATGACGATGTTTCCGGAAGGCACCACGACCGGCCGCGTGATGGCCAATGCGGGGCGCACGCACTCCAAGGGTGTAGAGATAACGGCAACTTGGCGTCCTGACCGCCATTTCACGGTCAACGCTTCTTACGGTCATGCCGACGCGCGTTTCCGACGCTTCGACAACGGGCTTGTGGACTGCAAGGGAAACCATGTGCCGTATGCGCCGATAAACACGCTGTTTGCCGCTGTGACCTACTCTACGGATATCAACACGCAGTGGCTGAAAGGAGTGGAGGTAAATGCCAACTGCCGCGGCATCGGTCAGATATACTGGGACGAGGAGAACACGGCGAAGCAGCCGTTCTATGCGCTTGCGGGGCTGTCAGTCAATCTGCGCACTCCGGTTGCCGATGTCGAGCTGTGGGGTGAGAATATCACCAAGACGAAGTATTCGACGTTCTATTTCGAATCAATCGGCAACAAATTCGTGCAGCGTGGCAATCCGCGACGTTTCGGCGTGACATTCCGTTTTGATTTCGCAATGTAGCCTGTCAGGTACAATAATAATCGACAATACACGTTATCTACCTACATGTATATTTTATAGCTATCTAATTTATTTACACAAATTAATTTTATTAATCGACATGAAAATCATCAAATCCTCTTTATTGACTCTTGTTGCTGCTGCGGCGCTGTCGTCATGCTCATCCGGCGACCCCCAGCAGACGGTGCAATACGGCTATGACAACAACATAACCTATGTCGCTGATATGACAACGAACACGGCTGTATCGACCGAAGGCGCATATTATATCATGAAATTCGATCTGATTGCAGGCAAGGCAGACATCAATATTACCAATCTGCGTCTGACTGTAGGCGGTTCGCCTATATCTCTGAGCATTGAGCAGGCAGCTTACGGCCAGGACAAGGATACCGGTGCTATTGTAGTCAACGTGCCAAATGCAGTATCCGTATCCGGTGGCACATCGCATAATATCAGTAACTTCAAACTGTCACAGTCGATGGCCTACATCTCAGCAATCGGTCAGACCGCCATATATTATGGAGTGTCGTTTGAACTCGACAATCAATACAAGGTGGTGGCCGTGCCGCGCTCTGCGTTCCTCCCCGGTTCTACTATAATCACGCGCAATTCCGACGGAAGCGTTGTCAACAGCAGCAACCGTCCGTACTACAGCTATGTGCTTGACCGCGACAAGTCGACCGCAACAGTTACTGTCTACAATCTTGATGACAAAGAGAAGATTTATCCCCAGCTCGCATTCGAGAATCTGCCCTACAAGCTTACCGGCAATGGCATAGAAATCAATGTCGAGGGTGACATCACAGCCAAGCAGCTCAGCTCTACTGCCACTCCGTTCGTAGCCAAAGCCATAAGCGTTGACTCGCGTTATGACTCGTCGACCATGTTGCGCATACAGACTGCCGACAATCTGATTACCGCAAGCCTGTCATACCGGGCCAAGACCGACAATCAGAACTGATTTCGGATTTTATAACTACGATAAGAATGGCGCGCCGTATCTGTGGCGCGCTATTTCTGTTTATTGACAATAATTACGAGGGAAAAATATACTTCGGCTATATGATATGCGGTGGAAAATGGAGATATTCGCCGCATATTTTGCGGTGAATATTTGTGGTTTTCGCCGCAAATTGTTATTTTTGCTGTCATGAGAAGGAATTCTGAATATATGGAATATATCTGGCAGCGAGGTGATTGGCCGAGGTTCAGATGGGACGCTGAGGCGTTGCTTGAGCCGCTGAGCAGATTGAGCCGACGGCATGGGCTTCTGAACGGGCGAATGTCGATGCTCGGATTCAGGGATAAGAGCAGTGCGCTTGTGTCGGCAATGTCTGACGAGCTTATCGGCTCTTCAGAGATAGAGGGCGTGTCGCTAAATCCGGCATCGGTGCGGAGCAGCATTGCACGCAGGCTTGGGGTGGAGTCGGACGGCTTGCTTTCGGAGGACCATTATGTGGAGGGACTCGTGGATGTGATGATTGATGCGATACGTAATTGCCGGGAGCCGCTTTCGAGCGAAAGGCTGTTTGACTGGCATGCCGCGCTTTTCCCGACAGGGCGCAGCGGGATGCACAGGATAACAGTTGCGGGATGGCGTCGTGGCGATGAGGCGATGCAGGTGGTGTCGGGAGCGATGGGGCGCGAGAGGGTGCATTACGAGGCGCCTCCGTCGGCGGCTGTGGCATCGGAGATGGAAGCGCTGATAGGGTGGGTGAATGCTAATGAGATGTCACCGTTTGTGATGTCGGCCATAGCGCATCTGTGGTTTCTGACGATACATCCTTTTGATGACGGTAACGGCCGAATAAGCAGAACTTTGGCTGATATGATTCTCGCACGAGTGGACGATGAGCCGATGAGATTTTATAGTGTGTCAGCTGAGATAAACCGTAATAAAAAAGCGTATTATGAAGTGCTTGAGCGGACGCAGAAAGGGTCGCTTGATATTACGGAGTGGCTGCTGTGGTTCTTCTCTTGTCTTGAAGGGGCAATTGACAGAGCTGTAGGTGCTGTGGACAGAACTTTGCGCAAGGCTTCATATTGGGAATGCTATCGAGATGTTGAGGTGAATGAACGGCAACGTAAGGTAATAAACAGGCTTTGGGATGGATTTGAAGGTAAACTGACCACATCGAAGTGGGCGAAAATGTGTGGATGCTCTCAGGATACGGCGCTGCGCGACATCAATGACCTCATAGGCAAGGGTATGCTGCGCAATAGCGGTGAGGGTGGACGAAGCGCCAATTATCTGCTGCCGGAATAAGTATTGCAGTTCTCCAGATCTGAATAAATAACGGTAGCTTTTAAAAAAATAAACTCGCGATTTTGCGGAAAAAGTTACACTGCACTCTATAAAAAATAGATGTCATATTTGGTTTGATACTGAAAAATGACTTAATTGTAATTTTATTAAAATCTTATTACAATGTATTACGGACCAGCACCACTCCCACTCATGATATTCGCTATCGCCGGATTTTTTATTTATCTGTATAAGCACAGAACTCCGGCGCGTAAATGTAGTGAGACTTTGTCGACTCCTACTCCCGAGGAAAAATCAAATGTCTTGGCTATGGAAAAAGTCGTGGCTGCTCATGAAGGATACTCGGCAGAAGTTTTTGATATATCTGTTTTTGGACGGAGACGGGTTGAAACCTTCAGACTATTGTCTCCTGGGAGTAAAGTTGAACTTCGCTTGAAAAGAGGCTGCAGTGCATGTGTCGATATCTTGGCTTTTGGGGAGTATATTACAGATTTTGTTCCAGACCTGGGTTCTAATCTGCTGCGACTGCTTAGGGAGAAACGGCAATTTGACGCATATCTTGGTGGCAGGGATTTAGCATTTAGTTATAACGATACATGCGATTTCTGCTCTGTCATCATTTTCTTTAAACTTGATGGAGTCCCCCCAACTCACGTAAATTTAAAATAACGCTCTTTTACTGAGTGTTAAAGAGGGGGTGCAGTTCAAACTTGGTTTGTCAGACAGCAGCATTCGCTCTGTTGAACCCATTTACACGCATTAATAGTGAAGACATTAACGTAATGCAATAAAAAAAATCTTACAACTTCGGGTTGCAAGATTTTTTTTGTCGGGGTGACAGGACGGAAAGACATCTCATAGTAACACTTTTCGGCCTGTTTAAAGGGTTGTTATACGTTCTTTTTTTATTTGCCTTGTTCTGATTTTGTTCCGATATTCAATCCGGACGCGGCAATCAAAACCTGAATCAATCGCTCCTTTTCCGCAAGTAGGTCGAGGAGTGTTTTTTGTTCCGCTCCAATCATAACGGTGGCCGGGCCGACTACTGTGTGCGCTTGTATATCGGAGTAGTTTTTGTTGCCTCCGATTGGTATGTCGAACGCTGCGGCGGGGTTCAGTCCTGCTCCGATACATAGTTTTTCCCACAATGAACAATCCATTGTCTCTTTGTTAAATAGCGTTGACAAATAGTTGTACGAAATGCCCGCAGCAACAGCAATGTCGCGCTTTTTTAAGTTGTTGGTTTCTATATGTTTTTTGAGTAAGTGGCCGAGATGCTCCATGTTCTGCAATTGTTAAATAATATTAAACTAATTAAGAATAACATTCTCGAATAGTTTAAGTTTAAATTATTTCCTGTTACTTTGTTGTCGTAAATGTACGACAAAATCTAAACCCAAACAAGAAGATGACCGCAAATCACGCCCTTGACAAGTACCTCAGCACACTCGAATCAACTGAACGAGTGGCTAAATCGCGCGATATTCGCGCATTCTGCCAAATTTCGAGATTCGTTCTTAGCGATTGGCGACGTGGCCGCACTCAAATTCCTTGTTTATTTCGTGACAAAATTAAGGAAGTTGTCGGCGAAAACATCTTTGAAAATGTCACAAATTGATTAAATTGACATGGATAGGCTATTAACTAATACAGAATTTTTCGCCTATGAGGGTGAAGTGTGGTATCGGCGGCCCGATACCTCTATCGACCAGCTGCGTGAGTCGGATTCAGAAATCCTCGACGAGCTGATTGATCACATCTCTACTTTCTATCCAAAGGCATACGAGGCTCTATGTACCGAATATAAAGGGTGCGCTCTTAACCGGTCTTATTACCGATACAGACTCGCCTGTCGTTTTATCCGCTGCAACTTCGCGCAGCTCGATAATATCCCTGACTTCTCCGACTCTTGCCGGTGCTCGTTTGAGTTTGTCCCATGCCCCCTCCGTGGCGAGTGTCGCCATGAGAGGGTAATATGTCGGCCTGAATTCGACCACAAACTCTCGGCGGCTGAAATGCCTGTGCTACAGTTATGGTTCAACGGTCTCTCTATTAATGATATCGCAGACCGTTTGTGCCTCTCTCCCCATACAATCCACAATCACATTCGTCATGCGTATCAACGTCTCAACATTCACTCCCGAGCTGAATTTGTTCGGTATGCCTCTCAAACCAATCTGTTCTCATGAATTCTGACAATCATAAATACAGTAGATTTGAGGTCGACCGTGTCAAAGCTCTCGACATTCGCCAGTTTATCCCCGGCTGTAACATTCATAAAGCCTCGCAAGATGTAGAGTGCCCCTTCTGCGGTAAGATGAAATTTAACGTCAGCCGCAAAAAAGGCTTCAATAGCGCCAAGTGCTGGGTATGCGGCGAAGGTTTTTCCGGCCCCATTGCAGCCGTGGCCTACTACTCGGGCATAAATATTGACACCGACTTCCTACATGCTCTCGAAGAAACTGCTCGGCAGGGTGGTATCGTAATTACTCCGCAGGAGCGACAGCGCGAGCAGTCTATCGAGGCCGCTGTCAAGTCAAATAAATCTTCATTTCTTCGACAGCAGCTCGAAGCGTCGGGTCTCTCCGAGGCTGATGTTATGGCCTCGATTGTCGAAGGCGGACAGGAGGTGTTCCGCGCGCCTTTCCGCAAGGGCAAAGTAAACGAGGCTTTCGTTCCGGACGAGGCCGGAGATGAAATGCTGATTTACTACTATGATCTGACCGGGCGACCGATGATGTTCACGCAAAAAGGCTCGTCTAAACCTCGCCAATATGTGCGTGTCCGTTGGTCTAACCCCGCTCTCCATAGAGATAAGAGCGGCAAGGAAATGAAATATCAGACTCCCGCGGGAGCCTCCTGCCGTGTCTATATCCCTGAGAAAATTCGCCGTCTTTATAAAAACCGGACTCATATCGACACCCTCTTTCTGCAAGAGGGCGAAAAGAAAGCCGAGAAAGCATGTAAACACGGCATGCTTTCTATCGGCATTCAGGGCATAAATAACTTCGGTTCTCAGCAGGAAGGTCTTTTGCAAGACATTCAAGACCTCGCCAAAGTTTGCTCGATAGCGAATATCGTTCTCGTCATGGACTCGGACTGGAACGACCTCCATCGGGAAATAATCGTCGGCGACAGTGCCGACAAACGCCCTAATTCATTCTCTAAGGCCGTCATCAAGTACCGCCAGTACATGAAGACATTTAACATCATCGGCTTGTCGGTAAATATCTGGTGGGGCCATGTAAACGAGAACGAACACGGCGACAAAGGGGTTGATGACCTCCTTTGCGGTTCTCTGCTCGGTCGAGAGGGAGAGCTAATGGAGGATATCGAGCGCACGATGAACTCTCACGACGGCAGAGGAACGTGGCTAAATATCCACAAAATCACCGAGGAATCCGACACTAAAATACGTGATTTCTGGTCGCTGAACGACGTTCAGGCGTTCTATGAAATCCACAAAGCCCGATTGACCGGGATCGACACCTTCAAAATCGGTAATATCCGTTATAAGGCTGAAAACGGCACTCTCGTGCCTGTCAGTCGTTATTCTTCCTCCTCGGATATTTATTCCATCACTCAGACCTCCAAAGGTGAGGACAAAGTTGAGTTTAACGATGTCGAGGCCTTCCGATTCCTTGCAGCCAATGGCTTCCACCGTCTGCGTAATAGCGAAGAAGCGGCTACCGGCTATGATTTTATTCGTATTGATGACGGCATTATTGACCGCGTCGCGCCCTATGAGGTGCGCGACTTTATCCGCGACTACATCAATGCCAATTGCAAATCCGACATTGTGCTGCAGTTCTTCGCCAAGCGCCTGTCAACTATCATGGCCGACAAGCAGCTTGAAAATCTTGCAATCATCTCCGATGATTTCAACAATTTCACGTCGGGCGTTCAACGGACTTACTACAACAACGGCCAGGTTGAGATTACCGCCAATGACATCACACCCAACAAGCCGATCAGCCAAGTGTGGCGAAGCCGAATTGTCCCCCGCCGTTTCCGTCGAGTGCCAATCATTAAGGATATCCAAAAGATAGGCGACAAATTCTATATCGAATATACCCCGGAGGCCGCTAAATGCGAGTTCCTGTCGTTCATCATCAACACCTCAAATAATTTTTTCTCCCATGACGCGCCTCGTGAGCTTTCAGACGATGAAGCCTTCGAGTGGATACATCACATCGTCAATAAAATCACGACGCTCGGCTTCTTGCTCTGTGATTACAAATATGCATCAGAACGAAAGGCCGTGATTATTCAGGATCACCTCATGTCGGAGGTCGGCCAGAGCCACGGCGGCGCCGGTAAGTCGATAGTCGGAAACGCTATCGGCCATGTTGTCTCGCAGTTCTTCATCGACGGAAAGCAGATGAAACGTGATGACGAGTTCCTTCTGTCCGGCGTAACAAAAGCCACTCGCAATATCTTCCTCGATGACGTTAAGACAAACTTTGCCTTTGAAAACCTTTTTGCGATGGTCACCGGCCCAATGTATGTCAATCCCAAAGGCAAAGACCGATATTGCATACCGCTTGAGGACTCTCCAAAAATATTGATTACAACCAACCACGCAATCAACAAGGCAAATGAAGCGGCCACAAAGCGCCGTATCATTTACATGGAGTTTTCAACCTGGTATAATCCGGAACACACACTCGTCGATGATTTCCACCACATGTTCTTTGACGATTGGGACGAAGAACAATGGAATCTTTTTGACAATCTGATGGCCGAGTGTGTCATGTTCTATTTCCGCTCATTTGAGAACTGTTGGTCGCGTGAGGGTGCCGGTGCTGTTCCTCCGCCAATGAAAAATATCGAGCTGCGCACTCTCCGACAGGAAATGTCGGAAGTCCTCTATCAGTGGGCAGAGGAATATTTCGACCCGTCAGGCACTCATCTCAACGACCGTATTAAACGTGCTGACCTCGTCGCCTCTTTCTTCGAGTATGCCGGCGGCCCTGCCGGGCATGGCGTCACTCGTACCAATTTCAAAGGCAAGATTCAGGCATATTGCAAATTCAAGGGCTACGATTTCAATATCGATAGACCTAATGCCGAAAAGGCTTATTACTCCGATTGGAAACCGCTGCACCCAGAGGAATCATTTATCGGCTCCGACGATAAATCCGGAGGTGCCGAATATTTCAAAATCTACTCTCCAGCAAAAGAAAAAGAACTCAAACCATTTTAATTTACCTGTATATGGATAACAAAGATATCGCTATCTCTGTGGTCAGTAAAGTTACCGGCGTGGCAAAATCAACAATCCTTTCCCGGACGCGAAAGTGGCCTGCCGTAGAAGCCCGGCAACTCGTTATTCTGCTGCTCGCTCGTGACGGGGCTACCGACGAGACTATCTCGTGGATGTTGAACCGCGGCCGGTGTGCCATTCTCAAATCAAGACACAACGCCAATGACTCCCTCCGGCTTTCCAAATTATTCCGGGAAAAGTATAACAAAATCTCCGAAATGTATGAACACCAAAAATCGTTACGAGTCTCTTAAAATCGATTGTCTCGAAGACGTCGAGCCTGTCGAGGCTCAATCGACATGGTGCGTTACCGAGGAGCGAGACGAAATCATCAAAATATCTACATCGCCTCTACCTGATGGTTATTGGGTCTATGGCTATGTCGTCCACTGGGCCAACGGTCGTACATCTGTGAGGCAGCCTACCGCCGCCCTCGGCCGCTTCCGCTCTCAACGCGAAGCCAAATTATATGCAATCGGCTTCATGTTCCTATATCTCGATTATTTCCTCATAGAAACACGAGCCCGCCTCCACAATGGCGAAGCGTCGCTCCTTCAAGCAGAACTATTCTAATTCCCCAAAATATGGTTTACAAACTTTCCATTCTACTTGCCCTCGCTCTTGTTGGCTGCTCTCAGCCTAACAACGAGCTTTCCGGCTCATCGGCTCAGCATCATGCAGCCGTCGCTACCGTGTCAATCCCTGCCGGGTTCTCCGTCATCGAGCAGCACCCCGACGGATATTTCATTCGTCTTGCCTCCGCGGAACGTGCCTCAGCTGCCACGATCCGCTCAATCGCCGACACATTCAATGGCGAATTTGACCGTGTCGACCTCTGTCTCAATGTCGCCCATGAGCGCGGCGATGAATACGCCTCGATCATCGGCTTTCAGGTGTTCGACCACGA
>CAMWJS010000048.1 GCA_947174635.1 uncultured Muribaculaceae bacterium | reverse complement strand
CACTCCATGATATGCGGCTCTGCGTTTAACATTTATTGTCGAACCGGCTCTTAATGTTGCTGCTTATAGGACTACTGTTGAGGCGGAAATGGGCGCTAAATTGGCAGAACAACGGCAGATTGTGGGTCTTTGACGACTGCAAGCCCGAAACAAAGCGCCGGATATTGATAATTATTACATCTATTGCGCTTATCGCTTGTGCTATTATATTTTTTGTCTGTAAATAGATGTCGTCAATATGCCTCCAATGGCAATTCAATGTGGAATAATCCCCTTGGAATTTAGCAAATTTTCAACATTATATACCACTTATCAACAGGTGTTGCAGCCTTTGTCGGCAAATGATTAATTTTGCTTATTGAGTAACAGGTGGAAAAGACGAGAAGAAGTTTCACCGCAAACATGTTCAACCGATAAGTCTATGAGCGATATAATCAAACTGTTGCCAGACTCAGTGGCTAATCAGATTGCTGCCGGAGAAGTGATACAGCGCCCGGCTTCAGTGGTCAAGGAATTGGTGGAAAATGCTATAGATGCCAAAGCCACCGATATCACTATCGTGCTTAAGGATGCTGGCCGCACGCTTATTCAGGTGGTGGATAACGGCAGCGGCATGTCGCCGACCGATGCCCGCATGGCGTTTGAGCGGCATGCCACGTCGAAAATCACGGTAGCCAACGATCTTTTCGAACTCCATACAATGGGTTTCCGAGGGGAGGCACTGGCGTCAATCGCCGCTATCGCCCAAGTGGAGCTCATATCGATGCGCCGGGACGACACCGTGGGCACGCAGATATTTATCTCCGGCTCCAAAGTCGAGTCGCAGCAGCCTGTCGCCGCCGCACCGGGTACGAATATCATGGTCAAGAATATCTTTTTCAATGTGCCGGCTCGCCGTAAATTCCTGAAAAAAGACTCCGTTGAGCTTAATAATATCCTCCATGAGTTCGAACGTCTGGCACTCGTAAATCCGGATGTAGACCTGACGATAATCCACAACGACGTGACGCTCCACCAGTTGCGTCATGCTCCGCTCAAACAGCGCATCGGCAACCTGTTCGGCAAGTCAATCGAACGTCAGCTAATACCGATTGAAACGGAAACGTCGATTGTAAAGCTGTCGGGATTTGTCGGATTGCCCGAAAATGCGCGTAAACGCGGAGCTTTGCAGTATCTTTTTGTCAACGGACGCAACATGCGCCACCCATATTTCCACAAGGCCATCCTCAACTGCTACGAGCAACTTATACGCCCCGAGGAGCAGCCCAATTATTTCGTCAGTTTTGAGGTGGACCCCTCGACTATCGACGTCAATATCCACCCGACGAAAAACGAAATAAAATTCGAGAACGAGCAGGCTATATGGCAGATACTCAATGCTGCGGTGCGCGAGTCGCTCGGCAAATTCAATGCCGTGCCGTCGATTGATTTCGACCGCGAGGATGACCTGCCTGAAATTCCTGCCTTTGTTCCCGATGCCGGCGCGATGCCTGATTTTACGGATTCCGCCGACTACAATCCTTTTGCGGAGAGCGATAGCCGGGTATCGGCGTCACCGTCGTCGTGGCAACGCAGCGCGAGTCATGCCGTCGACGACTGGGAGAAGCTTTTCCGGTCGTTTGAGAATACTCCGGAGGTAAACGTGCACCCCGACAGCGACAGCCTGTTTGTTGAGAGCCGCGCTAATGGCGAAGACCGTGATGTGGTGCCAAGCCGTATCAACAGCAGTGATATCGGCGAACCGTTGCCGGCAGATGACGCCGTTGCCGGGCGGTCTGCGCCGAAGTCGACCATACAGCTCAATGACAGATACATCATCACGCCTACGGCTACCGGGCTGCTTGTTGTCGACAAGCACCGGGCGCACGTCAGAGTGCTCTACGAGTCATATTCCGGAAACTGTGAAAACGCTCCCATCCCTTCGCAGAAAGTGATGTTTCCCGAGGCGGTAAATCTTACGCCGGCCCGCATCGCCATACTCAACGAATACAAGGCCGACATCATCAACATGGGATTTGATCTGGAAGCAATGACTTCCGATACGTGGGTCATAAACGGCATTCCTGCCGGTATTGCCGACAGCGATAACGTGCAGTTGCTTACATCTTTGCTCGACGACCTGCAGATGGGTACGGATATCACGCAGCGAAGCGTCAGACAGTCGATAGCCCTCCATTTGGCCAAGGCGGCTGCCGTCAATGCCAACCGCCAGCTGTCGGAAAGCGAGGTGGAGCATCTGCTGAGCAGCCTGTTCAGCCTTGCCACTCCGGCATATACGCCCGACGGCAACAAAGTGTTGGCTGAAATATCAGTCGCCGAAATCAAAAGCCTGTTTTAGAAATATACAGCACACAATCGTCTTGTTCTTTTGTGCTTTTGTTCAA
The DNA here is from genome assembly GCA_947174635.1 of uncultured Muribaculaceae bacterium. GTDB lineage: Bacteria > Bacteroidota > Bacteroidia > Bacteroidales > Muribaculaceae > JAGBWK01. The sequence continues at coordinate 16,816 of CAMWJS010000048.1, read as the reverse complement.
GGATACATTATTCGAACAATAGTACAAGAGAACATGAGTACGAGAGACAGGAGTTGTTTTGATGACTACTCGTTGATGGCGCCGATAGCCATGATGTTCTGCTCGAAATTCTCGCGGTCATAGGCGCGGTTGCGCAGTTTGTTGCGGTAGGCATAGATTGTGTTGACCGAATAATTGAGTATCAGCGCCACCTGGTTTGTGTCCTCAAGTCCGAGGCGCATGAATGCCAGGATGCGGAGGTCGTTGTTGAGCAGCTCGCCATCCTTAAGCACAATTTTTTCTCTGAGCAAATCATTGACATCATCGACGAAAGTGGGGTAGATGTGCAGGAACGCGTCGTCAAAAAGCTTGTAGAACTCCTCGCTCTGTTCTTCGACGAGTTTGCCCGACTTGGTGATTTTATAAAGGTCGTCGACCTGGCCCGAAGATATCTTACGGTTGGCTATTTTGCAGAACTGGTTGAGCTTGTCGATGTAAATCGAGCACAGGCGGAAGAACTGGCTGATGTAGACTTCCTTTACATGGTTGGCTCCCTGGAGCTTGATTTTGAGTCGGTTCTGCTTGAGCATCTGTTTGCGCAACGCCAGCAGGGCGATGACAAGCACGATAAGAATTACTATGATGCAGCCGATTACCATATATATGCGGTAACGCCATGCTTCTACCTGGGCGGAATGGGCCTTCTGTATGAAGGGGAGAGCTTCCGACGACTGCACGATGCGCATTGTGGCGTTGCACTCCACGGCATTGGTAAGCGCCACCGACAGGTAGTCGTAAGCCCTGTCGATGTCATCGTTATCCGACATCATGACGCCTAATTCCTGCAATGACATCACTTCCCTTACCGCCCCCTTGATGTCGGCTATAGCCGATAGCGCGAGGTAGTAGGCAACCTCTTCTTTGTTGCCTTTTTCGCGTGCGATTGTTGCCAGCATGTGGCACGCGCGGGCATACAGGTTGCTGTTGGGTGTGATGTGGTCAAGCAGTTCGAGCAGAACCACTTTCGCTTTCTTTAAATTTCCTTTTTCGATCAGGTCTTCGCCGAAATTGAGGTCGTAGGTCAGTGATTTGTGGTCAAGAACCTGAAGCAGCGAATCGCGGTGGGCAATTACTTTTTTGTTCCAGTAATCGCGGGTTTCGGGATAGTTGATGAAAAACGACGAGATATAGGAATACATCTGACGGCCTGCGGTGTGGTAGAAAGGTATCTCCTGCGGTGGAAGTCTTGAGGCATCAATAGCTTCATATTCACTGATTGCATCCATGACAAATCCCGACAGCGGCATTATTGTGGCGCGTTTTGCCCGAAAGCGGAAAGCATTGATTGAATCTCCGATTTCTGTCGCTTTGTCAATGCCACGGGAGTAGTATATCAGTGCGGAATCATTATTGAACGAACTGTAAAGGTCGCCGAGCTGCATCGTAAGCTCAAGCATGCGTGATGCCGGAATATTGTCTGAAAGTCTGTTTCTGATCGAGTCTATGCGCAGCTCCCGTGTGTGGATGTATTCGGAGCGCATGGCTATTTCTTTGTCAAGCTGATTAAGAGCTTTTTCCACTTCCGTATTGGTTATCGTCACGCCAAGGCCGCTGGCCGTGCACATACAAAGCAGGAATAATGAGATTAACAGTCGGTTCATTAAGATAAATTTTACCAATGAACAAATGTAGCAAAAAAATATAATATATGCATAATAATCGGAATAAATCTTTTGTATTGCCGGTAGCCCCGTATGAGGTATTAAAAACTCGGCATATTTTAGGAGAATTGAACTATAATGAGTAACTTCGCATAGCTATTGTTTATTTTTATTATTATTGAATTAATGGAAACCAATTCGCTGCCACGCCCTGAAATATTGCCTCTGAACGGAGATTTCGCCGAGTGGAACAATTCGTACCTGACAGTTATAGACTCGGTGGAAAAATTGAATGCAGAGTTTACACTTCCGCTTAAAAACCGCACTGTGCTGCTGATTGTCTGTATCAGGGGAACACTTGAATTAGGCTATGACCTGACGTCGGTAGAGTTGGTTGAGCGCTCCATAATGGTGCTCCTGCCGGGTCATCTGATACGTAAATACAGGCCGTCGGACGATTTCGAGGGCTTCATGATTTCGTCGGCTATTTCCAATCTTGCCAATATGTTGCCGATGATGTCGCGCATATTGGTATGCTCGCTCCATTACAAGGAAAATCCTACCATACAGCTCGACGAAGAGGAGTTCGTCAATCAGGTGCTGTTCAGAGACCTGCTCAAGCACAAGCTGCTTAGGTCGAAGGACCATTTTGATTTTCTGGTAATCAATAAGCTTTGCGAGGGCATTTTCTGCGAGACGCTCAACAACTACTCAAAGCGCATACATGGCGAAATCAATGCCCAGTGCAGCCGCGGCGATGCGTTGTTCTATAAATTTATCGTCGAGGTAGAGAATAATTTCAAGCAGGAGCGTTCGGTGAGCCATTATGCCGACCGTCTCTGCGTGTCGCCCAAGCATCTTTCGGCTGTCGTGAAAGAGGTGAGCAGCCGCACAGCCGGCGAGTGGATTGACTATTACGTGGTCAATGAAATAAAGCGATTGCTGACCTCTACCGACCTGTCGATACAGGAAATCAGCTGCAAACTCAATTTCGTCAATCAGTCGTTTTTCGGTAAGTATTTCAAAAGCCATGTCGGGATGTCGCCGCGCGACTTCCGCAACAAGACACTTCTGTAAATCTTAGGCGCTGAAATTTATAGCGGGGCGTTTCTGCGCCTGACGCTTTTGGCATAACGGAAGTTCGGCATAAGCAATCTGATCAATGTCAATCGATTGCTTATGCCGAACTTCAGTCGTTGGCTGCTGATGCAGCTATTGTTTTGGCATATAGGCCGGTTAATCACAGTTTGTGGAGGTCATGACCCATCAGGTTCTTTTTTGCGGTCATGTAGTCGAAGTTATAGCTGTTGGGTTCGATTTCAATGGGAACGTTTTCGACTACCGCCAGGCCATATCCTTCGAGCCCTATGCGTTTCACCGGATTGTTTGTCATCAGGCGCATTTCCGAGACCCCGAGGCTACGCAGTATCTGGGCGCCCACGCCGTAGTCGCGCTCGTCGGCTTTGTGCCCGAGCATAATGTTGGCCTCCACGGTGTCGTGGCCTTCTTCCTGAAGCTTGTAGGCTTGTATCTTGTCCATCAGACCGATGCCGCGCCCCTCCTGATTGAGATATACTACGGCACCGCGTCCCTCTTTTTCTATCATTTCAAGGGCTTTGTGGAGCTGTTCGCCGCAGTCGCAGCGTTTTGAGCCGAATATGTCGCCGGTGGCGCATGACGAGTGCACCCTGACGAGTACGGGCTCCGGAGTCGATACGTCGCCTTTGATTATGGCTATATGTTCCATGCCGTTGTTTTTCTGACGGAAAGGAATAAGGCGGAAGTGTCCGTAGCGTGTGGGCATATCCACCTCTACGCCTCTCTCGACAAGGCTTTCACGGGCGTTGCGGTAAGCGATGAGGTCTTTGATGGATATCAGTTTGAGATCCCACTCGGCAGAGCGCTTCTTGAGTTCGGGCAGGCGGGCCATTGAGCCGTCGTCGCTCATGATTTCCATGAGGGCGGCTACAGGCTGGAGCCCTGCCAGACGTGCAAGGTCTACGGCCGCCTCGGTGTGTCCCGAGCGGCGCAGCACGCCTGCATCCTGGGCATAGAGAGGATTTATATGGCCGGGGCGTCCGAACGTAGCCGGAGTGGATGCCGGGTCGGCAAGCGCCCTGATAGTGGCGCACCGGTCATCGATTGACACGCCTGTGCTGCACCCTTCGAGTTTGTCGACGGTGATGGTGAACGGAGTGCCGAGCACCGAAGTGTTGTCGTCGACCTGATGGGGGAGGTCAAGTTCCTTGCAGCGTGAAATCGTCATGGGCACGCAGAGCACGCCGCGTGCGTTCTTAAGCATGAAATTGACCTGCTCGGGTGTTATCTTTTCAGCCGCTACGATAAGGTCGCCCTCGTTCTCGCGGTCTTCGTCATCGACTACGATTACCATCTTGCCTTCGGCGAAGTCGGCGATGGCATCTTCAATCTTATCTAATTTTATATCTTCCATATCTGATATTGTGTTCTGTAATGATGTTCACGCTTTCGTGTCATTCGTTATCCGGGTCTTTCCCGGCTTCATTCTCAAACCATTGGCGCAGCTGCTCGTTGTTGTCGGCAAGCAGGTTGAAGTCGCGCGGTGTAATCTTGTAGGGGTATCTGTTCAATACCGCTATCACCTGATGCCTGCGTGAGTTGGCGAGATAATCGATAAGCACATTCATTGAACGCATGCATTCGGTCGATTGTTTTGTGCCGAACAGGCGTGCGTAGAGTTTATGCAGAAAGAACATGCGCCTGTAAGACTCGCGTAGAGCCTGAAGGTCGGAGTCAAACGCATTTATTACCGACAGAGCTCCTTCGGGAGTGACTTCGTCAAGGGTGAATTCCTTGGGCTCGAGAGTGCGTTTGTGTTTACCCCGCAGTTTGACCCAGAACGCTTTGTAGGCATCGATGTTGAATACGCCGGAGTCGTGTACCGCTTTGTATGTGAAGAAAATGCCGAGCGGCAGGAGCACGGCCGAGCTTAACCACATACCCTCTATTATGCTGACACGGCCATCCTTGGCCATCTTGTAGCCGGTGTTGTCGATAATGTAATAGATTATGAACAGAATTACGGATACAACGAGCGGCAGGCCTATGCCGCCTTTGCGTATGATGGCACCGAGCGGCGCTCCGATGAAGAAAAAGATGATGCAGGCGAACGAGAGCGTGAATTTCTTGTGAAGCTCTATGCCGTGGCGGCGTATCTGCTTGCGGTCTTCCTCCATCAGCTTGCTCTTGTATTCGTAGTCCATCTTGACATTGCGGGCCTTGTAGAGGGCCTGGTTGATGATTGTGGCTTCGTCGAGGCCGCTGTTGTCGTGGAAGAGCGAATCGGTGTCGAGCGGTTTGTCGAGTGCGACTTCACTCTGTGTGGTGCGTACTGTTCCGTCGGGAGTGTTGAGCGTACGGTAATATTGCAGATTGAAATACGGCTTTTCTTTGAGCTCGGAGGCATAGACCAGGCCGGTGCTGTCTACACGTGCCTGCAGGGAGTCGATTGTGGCGTGCAGCTCGGTGATGTTCTTGCCTACATATTGTTTGCGCATGGCCGACTCATCCATGCGGTTGAAATTGGCATCAAAGGCGATGAGAATATCTTTCTGTGCGAATGTCTCGCGGCGGTAGGGGAGATTGTTTGACTGGACTCCGGCCGTGGTTGAGCGCAGGTTCTCGAACTGCTCGCCCTGATATATGTTGAGCAACAATTTTGTCTTGTCGGGTGTCAACGATATTTTGCCTGAATCGGCCACGATGATGCGCGTGTTGTCGGTGCCGCCGCTCATGTCGTAGATCATGAGTTCGCGCAGAACTCCGGTCTCTTTGTCCTTCTCCTCGACATAGATGTTGATGCCGGGAATCTGGTCGTAGAATGCTTTCTCCGGGATTTCCATCTCGGGCGATTTCTGCTTCATGGAGTAGAGCAGGGTGTACATTTTCACCTGGGCCACCGGCAGTATGTTGTTCTGGAAGAAGAATGCTCCGCCCGCTATGAGAAGGATGAATATGATGAGCGGGCGCATAGCCTTGAGAAGCGATACACCCGAAGCCTTCATGGCCGTGAGCTCAAACTTCTCGCCGAGATTGCCGAATGTCATCAGCGAGGCAAGCAGAATTGCAAGCGGCAACGCCATCGGCACCATTGTGAGGGCTGCATAGAAAAAGAGCTCGCCGATAGCGGTGATTTCAAGCCCTTTGCCGACAAGGTCGTCGATATAGCGCCAAAGAAACTGCATCAGCACTATGAACAAGCAGATGAAAAACGTCATTACAAACACCGGAAGGAATGTCTGCAACATGAACGTATATAGTCGCTTGGGTCGGTACATCTATTGAAAACTAAGAGGTCTCTAAAAAATCCAGATGCAAATTTACGCATTTTAGGCAGGTATACAAAATTAATCGTTATGAAATTTGGAACGTAAAAAAACGGGGAGACCGCAAAAGTCTCCCCGTAGTACGGAATATGCCGGCCTGATAGCCGATGTATCAATAGACGAGTTCGAAATCGTCAATCCACATTTTCGAGTCGCCTCCGCAGAAGTAGTCGCCGTAGCGCGATGCAGAGCAGGTGATGGCGATATTGGCGCCCTTGACATCGTTGCGGAAATATTCGATGGGTATCTCGAATTCAATCAACCCATCGGCCTGTGTGGCTTCGACTATAAGCTGTCCGTGGCCGATGACGTTGGGGCGGTTGACATCGAATACCTGTCCTTTTTTCGTCTCGACAACAATAGGCCATGTCTTTTCCTTTCCATTATCAGCGCTGCTTGCAGTCATCTTGTTGCTGTCGTCAAGGATTGCAATATAGATGATGCCTTGGTCCATCTGACCTTTATGCGCCTCCATTTCCTGGTATTTCTCGGGAAGACTTTTTTTGTCGCAGTCATTATAGCTGATTGTACCGGGTTCGTAGCGGACATATCCTTTCAGCGCTTTAGGGCGTGATGCAAACGGGCGGCCCCAGCCGAGGATACCGTCAGTGCCGTCGGTTTTGAGATACTGGCCGATGAATATATTGCCTGCGGCAAAACGTCCTATGCCGAACAGTGTCACCCTCTGTGATGAGAGCATAGCCGAGTAATTGCCGGAGTGACGGTAGGTGCCGTCAGGAGTCGTTACCTGTTTCGAAAGTGTTGCCGAGCCGTGATTGCCGGAGTCCCAGAACATTTCAGAGCCTTCTGCATAGATAAGTGTGGCATTTTTTCCTGATTTCACCTGCCAATCCTCAAATCCTGCATTGGGGAGCTGGAGATTGCTTTCTGTCGTGATGCTTTTCGGTGCGCTCTCGAAGTCATCGCATACGGCGCGGTATTCATAGACTGTGCCCGGTGTGAGGCCTGTGATTTCGGCAGATAGAGAGGTGCCGTCGGTCACGGTGTTGGCTGCAGTCCACTGAGAGTCGCCGGCTTTGCGGTATTCAAGGCGACTTCCGGTGGCCGAACTGTCGAGTATGCGGCCGTAGATCATGGCCGATGTGGCCCATGTGGTGGCTGCGTCGTCGGCAATGTCGACAGCTTCAGCTTTGGCGTTGGTGACATTGAGGGGCATCGATACCGTCGACTTCTTGCCGAGAGCGTCGGTAGCCGATATGCTCACCTGATATTCTCCGGCGGGGATGGTGTTGAGCCAATCTTCGTTGAAGTTAATCTTAAGGTTTGAGATATCGTCGGTCTCGTTGTATGCGTAGATCCAGTCAATGCCGGCGGCATTGAGAGCGCCGCATACACTCTGTTCGGCTGTCATCAGGTCGATGTCTGTGCCGCCGATAGCTTCGGCAAAGAGCGGGCATTCGAGCACTACATTTTTAAGCGCGGCAGACGCCGTGATGTAGACCGATTTTTTCTCGAACATGCCGGGCTGGCCGGTGATGCCCTGTTTGATATCGAACGATGTGCCCACGATGTCGGGAGCCACGGTAATCAGAATTTCATCTTCGGAGTCGATTGTGGTCTCGTCGATGACGATGTCGATGAACGCGCCGCCATTGTCAGTGCTCGACGGAGTGTAGGTGACATGCATGATATACTCGGTGGCGGGCTCTACGTTCTCGATGACGCCCTCTTTGGTGAATACCGAGCCGTCGGCGAGCTTGCCGCTGAGTGTCCAGTTGAGGTTCTTTGAGCCGGTAGGCATCATGAAGTAACCTTTGCGGGTCTCTTTGCCGACGAAGTCGAGCGAACCGCGGCCGTGGCCTACTGTCAGCGTGTAGTCGCTCAGTACACCGTCAAGGTCGTCGGCATAGTCGACCGAAGTCACTACGTTGGCGATGCGGCAGGGGAGCTCCACGCGGGTGGTGCCCGATGTAATGGTGAACGGCGCGCGTCCTTTGTAGTATTTGGCGTCAAACGAAGCCGAAACGCTGTCGCCGGCCCATGCTTCGGCCACATAGTTGCCTCCGAGGAGTTTTATGCCCTCGGCGGGAAGGTTCTGCAGTCCTTCATATTTGCGCACGAGCCCTTTTGAGCTTGAAATCCATACGATGGTCGATGAGGAAAGCTCTTCCTCGAGAGTGGCGCGCGATGCAATTTTAACGTCATTGCTGAACGAGGCGGTCAGCATCAGCTTTCCCTCGCCGTCCAGAGCGTAGTCGTGATTGTCGGAGCATGCGGTGGCGAGCATGAGTCCTGCTACGACCGCTCCTGTCATATATAATTTTTTCATCGTTATTCTACTCCTGAAATAAAGGTTAATATTACAGTTTCTTCATTACCCTTATCGTCGACTACCGTGAGATGGAATTTGTGGATGTCGTTAGGAGTTGGGCTGAGATTGAGCAAGGGAATGAACGGAGTGAGGTTGAATGGAACTTCTTTCTGACCTCTCACGTTGTCACCGACGGGGAAGTTGAAGCCTTCAGGGTCGCCGAGTGTCTGCTCGAGGTCGGCGGGCAGGTCGGCAAGGTCGAATTCGGGGACAAGGCCTATGGAGCCGAGGAAGTCTTCGGTCAGGTAGCCTGATTCGATTTTGACCTTGAGGTTTGTCAGCGGGTTGACAGATGTGATGACTATGCTGTAGTCATTGCCCTCGACAGCTTCGTTGACTTTGTCAAGCGATATGGCTGTCTCGAATTTGAAAAATTCATCCTTGGGGTCGTCAGGATTGTCGGGGGTGTCAGGATTTTCAGGTTCTTCGGGTTCTTCCTGTCCGGGACGGTCGCCCTCGATGACATCTTCGCCGGGAGCGACGTTCCCTTCGATGCTCTCGTCGATTGTCGACATGTCGATGGTGATGCCTTCGGAGATGTCGATACCGCCTTCTTCATCAGGTATTGTCGGGTCGCCGCCTTTGATGCTGTAGGTGATGATGCGGTGCTGTCCGGCCTCTACGTCGGTGTACACTTTTCGGATTTCCTCATAGTTGCCGCGTATTGTGCCTGAGAAAGTGGCAATCAGAGTGGAGCTGCCTTCAAGTGCCTGGAAATAGCCTGAGCGGGTTTCCTCGGGTCCGAATTCGAGACGGCCCTCGTCGTTGGCTATAACAGTCACCTTGCAGTCATCTTCCATTATTTTTTTCAGGTCTTCTGAAAATCTGATTGATACTTTGATGTTGGAAAGCTTGCAGGTTACAGTTCCGGCATTGGTGAGCTGGTTCTTGACGATGTTGAATTTGTCGGAAGTGCCTTTGAAATAGGGCGCGTCCCATGCCGCTTTCTCCTGATTGTGAGAGATTACATCGATTGTATAGCCTTCGCCAACGGGGAGGGTGACGATTTCGGGCATCTGTGAATATGTCCACTGCTGCACCTGTTTGCCCTCGGAGTTGTTGACCGTCACGATAAAGTTGCTGACATCGACGCCGGCTCTCTTTATCACATTCTCGGCGTTGGTGACGTCAATGGCCTCCATGCGCAATTGACCCTCGCCGTCATCGTCGGCTGCGGGTGTCCAGTTGTCATGACACGATGACATGAGGACAGTCGCAACTGCTAAAGTTGAAAATATCTTATATTTCATATTCGGTATTATCTGTTTAATAGTTTAACTTGATGTCATCGATGTAGAGCTGGCCACCGAGCACCTCAGTACCTTTGCCTGCGGCAAATGTAGGTAGCTTGAGATAGTCCTTGGTCGTGCCACTGCTGTGTGCGGTAGATTTGAATATAACCACAATTGAAGCTGCTTTAGCTGCGTTGGCAGGATACTTAACAGGTACTGTGAACATTTCCCAATCGCTTCTGTCTGTGCCTATTTCAATGGAGTTGCGGCATATTTCATTGCCTGATGCATCCAAAACGCGGATCTCCGCACTTCCGAAATCATCTGATTTCTGAGCTTGATATTTTGCCCAGAAAGAGAGAGCGCCGGGGCGGGATGTGAAGTTATAACCGTAGTCAGGTGTCTGTCCCACGCCTGTGAATTTTCCTAAGTATAATTGCCCGGCAGAAACATTGTTGACTACACTCAAATTTCCTCCGGCGGTGTTCCCTGCTCCCCAACCGACGGTGCGGATCAAAGCGCATTGTCCGTTATGTCCGGAAGCTTCCGGTTTTGTGCCTGAGTTGGCTCTGTATGCCGCTCCGCCGAATGCGCCGCTTCCCGGTTCGGATGTCGTCTCTTCATTCATTGTATCCCAAGCCTGCAGAGCTTGCTCAGTGCCTTCTGCATACGGGTAGTAGAATTGCCAGTTGCCGCCGCTACGGGCTTGCCACCAGCCTTCCATGTCGGAGTTGGGGAGCTGAGCTGCAACTTCGGTAGTGATTTCGGTTTTGGCTATATTCCCGTTAATAGTAGCTCTAACCGTTAAATCTTTGCCTGAGGGAAGATCGTATAACCAGGTGGAACCGTCGTCGGTAATTGTATGACTCGCGGGAGTGAAGTTTGAGCCATCCTCTGAAATTTCGTATTTCACTGATGCTGCATTAGCTTCAATCTCATCATCGTAATATGTGGATTCGATGCGTGCACGGGTCGCGAACATGTCGTTGGCGGTTGATGATATGGTGAAGCCCCCTTTTGTGATTGTAATTTCATCACTCTCTTTATTTCCGCATACGGCGCGCAATGTAACCGTAGTGTCATCGGCGGGGATGCCCTCGATGTCAACTATATAGCTGTTTTCTGAAACTTGTTTGACATTGCTTATGGTGACATCGGACCATGTGCCGCGGATGTTCTTGTACTGGATTTTAACGTTGTCGGCTACATTCGTTCCGTTGTAGGTGAGGCTGACCGACATAGATGAAGAGCCGACACTCGGAGTGACATCTTCTGCCAGGCCGATAATTATCGGTTCTACTTTGACTGAGAATGTGACAGGTTCGCTCACTTTGCCGTAGTTGTCTTTTGCGACTACGGTGAACGATGACTCGTTGTTGCCGTTCTCGATATATTTAATATTGGCAATTACGCCGGAGAGGTCAACCATTGCCATGCGGTCGATGTTGCCGAAAAGGCCTTTGACATCGAGGCCGAATGATTTCAGCTTCGACTGCTGTGCGGGAGTGGCGGCCGCGAGGTCAATTTCGTTGTACCATCCCTGCTCGATAAGTGAAGCGGACTGGGTGGTGAGAGTCACCGACTTGATGCCGCCTTCGGCGTTGATGAAGAATGACGGCGAAACAATGCCGGTGGAGCCTTCAATGACGATAGCTGCGGTCTGAGGCTCAAATCCCTGAGCGACAACCGTAGGCGCGGGTGCGCTGAGAATGTCGTCGCTAAGGTCGATGTAGACATCTTCCTGGCTGAGCATGTCGTCGTAGGTGATGACGAGCTGAGCGTCGCCTGCCTGTCCGTTGTTGACGTCGATGGTGACGGTGTAGTGGTGCTGCGGTTCGGCAACAAATGTGGCGGCCTCGAGTGTGGCGCTCAGTCCGTTGGGTTTGGTGACATCGGCTGTCACGGTCACTTTGCCGGGACGCAGGTAGCCGGGACGTGTTTCCGTCGATGTGTAGTTGACGTAGTCGCCACCTTCGGCGTGTGCCTGAAATGAGTAGTTGGTGAAATAGGATTTGAATGCATCGGTTGTTGCGATGCTAACCATTGAATTGGACAATCGGGCATTCAATGACACCGGAGTGACTTTGTTCTCTTTGACTGTCAGTTGAGCCGACGCATAGTAGTACGGTTTTTCAAAGCCTTCATCTTCGATGTCGCCATAGACGGCTTCGATGGTGTAGGCGCCGACCTTGAAGAGTTCGTTGTTGTCAAAGTCGGAGATTGAATTCCATTCTTTCGCAAATGATCCGTCGGCAGAGCTGAGCCGAAGCTTTAAATCGTTCACCGAGACGGATTGTGCGTCTCTGCCGGTAGCCGTGGAGCGCGAAGTTATCGCGTTCGCATCGAGGTCGAGCTGCGGGTTGATTTTACCCGAAGTGCCTCCGCCCGGATTGTAGTCGTCGCTACAGCTACTGCATGCTGCAATAGCGAGTGCTGACGACAACACGCCATAAATTAACTTCATAATAGTTTATTTTAATGTTACTATATTTGCCTAATACCTAAAGTCTTACCTCATGAAATGTGATGCTTGTAAATACGCGCAAAATTGGCTCAAAAGTATGAAATTTTCTTAAATTCTGCAATTTTTTTGACGTATTTCTATCTATTGGCATAGAAATAACGGCAATTTTCCAAATTTTAAAGGTGAAAAAAACGGCCGGGAAGAGTGTGACGCTCTCGGTAGTCACATCTTCCCGGCCAATGTTTTAAGTCTTATGGATATTACAATGCCAGAAGTTCCTCTATTTTGCTTTTCAGGTTGTCTTTTGTCTGTGAGCCGACAAGGCGGAGTGCTGTCTTCTCGCCATTTTTATAGAAAAGGATGGTGGGGAGGGACATGACACGGTTGGACGATGCGAACTCGCCTTCTTCGTCGACGTTGTATTTTCCGATTACCACTTTGTCGGCGTATTCTTCGGCCAGCTCATCGACTACGGGAGCCATGGCTACGCACGGGCCGCACCATGTGGCCCAAAAATCAATAACTACGGGTTTGCCCGATGCGATTGTCTCTTCGACATTGCTGTCAGTAAATTTAAATGCCATAATTGATATATGTTTTATTTTAGTTAAACTTGTATTCTATGTTCATGTCGTCAAGGATGGTGGCGAGCTTGCGGTTGATGGGTATGCGCTTGTCGGATGTCATCATGATGGAGCGGTTGGCCTCGCCGTCAAACAGTCTGAAATTCAGTGTGCCCCGATTGGTCGTTGAGTCGTTGAGATGCTCAAGGAGGGTGTCGATGAGGGCTTCGTTGACATCTGATTTGTCGAGGGTGATTGTGACTGAGCTGATGAGCTGTCCTTTCATCTCGGAGAGAAGCCTGATGTCGGCGATTTTGAATCGAAGCTCTCCGTTATATCCTTTGGTGTAGCGGCCTGTGACGTAGATGGGGGTGCCGATTTTGCCGAAGTTGGCAAATTTGATATAGTCGGGGCCGAACAGCATGAGTTCGGCCGAGCCGGTGTAGTCCTCGATTTTCAGTCGGCCGTACATGTCCCCTTTTTTCGACGGGCGCTCCTCGAATGATACCACCATGCCGCCGAAAGTTATGTCGCGGTCTTCCACGGCATCGGTCTTTTCGGCAAAGTCTTTCAGGCTGGTGCTGCATCCGTGGGTTAGCTCCATGTAGTAGGGGTCGAGCGGATGGGCCGACAGATACATGCCTACCAGGTCGCGCTCTTTTTCGAGTCTGACTACGTCAAACCATGGTACGGCGGGGTGGATTGCCGGACGTCCTGCGGTGTTGAGCGAGATGTCTTCGTCGCCGAACAGCGAGGCTGTCTGCTCCTGGCTCGCTTTCTGGAACAGCTGTCCGTAGCGGAGCAACTGCTCGGAAAGGCTCTCGTCTTTGTTGTTTTTTTCAAAGAAGTCTTCGCGCTGGAGGCCGTCGAAGCAGTCGAATGCTCCTGCAAGGGCGAGCGATTCGAATGTGCGGCGGTTGAGTGTCGCCAGCGGCACGCGTTCGACAAAATCGTAAATCGAGGAGAACGGTCCGCCCTGTTCGCGGGTGGCGATGATGACTTCGGCGACGTTTTCTCCAACGCCCTTGATGGCGGCGAGTCCGAAACGTATATCGCCTTTGGCATTCACACCGAAGTCGCCGAAACTTTCATTGACGTCGGGACCCTTTACCTGGATGTGGAGCGATTTGCATTCGTCCATGAAGTTGGTGAGTTTGGTGATGTCGTTGCGGTTGCGGCTGAGTACGGCGGCCATATATTCGGCGGGGTAGTTGGCCTTGAGGTATGCAGTCTGGAAGGCTACCCAGCTGTAGCATGTGGCGTGGCTCTTGTTGAATGCGTATGATGCGAATTTCTCCCAGTCGGCCCATATCTTTTTGAGCACGTCCTCGCTGTGGCCGTTGGCGGTGCCTCCTTCGAGAAATTTGCCTTTCAGCTCGTTCATCTTGTCGATAAGCTTCTTTCCCATCGCTTTTCGCAGGGTGTCGCTCTCTCCGCGCGTGAAGTTGGCGAGCAGACGCGACAGAAGCATGACCTGTTCCTGATAGACGGTGACTCCATAGGTGTCCTTGAGGTATTTCTCCATCACCGGAATGTCGTAGGTGATGGGCGATTTGCCATGTTTGCGGGCAATGAAGTCGGGGATGTAGTCCATAGGCCCCGGGCGGTAAAGGGCATTCATCGCAATGAGGTCCTCGAATGTGGAGGGCTGTAGCTCGCGCAGGTATTTCTGCATGCCGGCCGACTCGAACTGGAATGTGCCGGTGGTGCGTCCTTCGCAGTAAAGCTGGTAGGTCTTCGGGTCGTCGATGGGGGCGTTGTCGATGTCGAGGTCGATGCCGCGTGTGAGTTTTACGTTCTTGACGGCATCTTTTATTATGGAGAGGGTCTTGAGTCCGAGGAAGTCCATTTTGATGAGGCCTGTCTCTTCGATGACGCGTCCCTCGTATTGGGTGACAAGCACACGTCCGTCGGTCTTGTCGATGGCGGTGCTCACCGGCACCCAGTCTGTGACGTCGTCGCGGCAGATGATTACGCCGCAGGCATGCACGCCGGTGTTGCGCACGTTGCCTTCAAGCTGCTCGGCGTAGAGAAGGGTCTCTTTGATGGTTTCGTTGCCGTTTTGCAGCTCGGTCTTGAATTCGGACACGTGCTCATAGCAGTTTTTAAGGGTGGCCGACAGTTCTTTGCCGTTGACTTCGGGCATGTGGCGCGGTATAAGTTTTGTCAGGCGGTCGCTTTCGGAGAGCGGAAGGTCCTCGACTCGTGCCACATCCTTTATAGCCGATTTGGCAGCCATCGTTCCATAAGTGATGATGTGGGCCACTTTTTCCTCGCCATATTTTTCGGTCACATATTTTAATACGCGTGCGCGGCCGTCGTCGTCAAAGTCGATATCGATATCGGGTAGTGAGATACGGTCGGGGTTAAGGAAACGCTCGAACAGCAGGTCGTATTTCACGGGGTCGATCTGCGTGATGCCGAGACAGTAGGCCACTGCCGAACCGGCGGCGGAACCACGGCCGGGGCCTACGCTGACGTCGAGTTTGGCGCGCGCTACGTTGATGAAGTCCTGCACTATGAGGAAGTAGCCGGGGAAGCCCATCGTTTTCATGATGTGCAGCTCGAATTTGATGCGCTCCTTGAGTTCGTCGCTGAGGTCTTTGCCGTAGCGGCGTTCTGCTCCTTCGTAGGCAAGTTTTGCAAGGTAGTCTGCTTCAAATTTTATACGGTAGAGTTTGTCGTAGCCTCCGAGTTTCTTGATTTTCTTTTCGGCCTCCTCCTGCGACAGGATGACGTTGCCGTTCTCGTCGCGCGTGAATTCGTCGAAAAGGTCCTGCTCGGATAGACGGCTGCGGTATTCTTCCTCGGTGCCGAATTCTTCCGGTATCTCGAAGAATGGCATGATAGGGGAGTGGTCGATGTCGTAGGTCTCGACTTTTTCTAAAATTTCGAGTGTGTTCGACAGCGATTCGGGCACGTCCTTGAATAGCTCGTTCATTTCAGCCTGGGTTTTCATCCATTCCTGTTTTGAATAGAGCATTCGGCCTTCGTCTGAAAGTTTTTTGCCCGTAGATACGCATATCAGTCGTTCGTGGGCTTCGGCATCGTTTTCGTTGACAAAATGGACGTCGTTGGTGCACACGACTTTTATGTCAAGTTTTTGTGCGATGCGTATCAGTTCGGGATTGACGCGTTCCTGAAGTTCAAACACGGCATGGTTGGCTCGCGGCACGGTGGCTTTGTGTCGTTGCAATTCGATATAGTAGTCCTCGCCGAAAACGCTTTTGAACCATGCGGCCTGGCGTTCGGCTTCTTCAAGTTCTCCGGCCTGGATAAGGCGGGGCAGCTCGCCGCCAAGGCAGGCCGAACACACTATCAGCCCTTCGTGGTATTTTTCCAGTTCGTGTTTGTCGGTACGTGGGTGTGAATAGAACCCCTCGGTCCAGGCTTTTGATACGAGTTTGATGAGATTGTGGTAACCTTTGGCGTTTTTTGCGAGCACTACGAGGTGGCGGCCGGTGTCGCGCTTATCGGTGCGCTCGGTCAGACGTGTATTTGCCACGTACATCTCGCAGCCGAATATAGGCTTGAAATTTATTTTTTTTCGGGTTTTGGCGATATCTTTTTCCAATGCCGCGATTTTTTCGGTGTCGGCGGCTGCATTGGCTTCATCAAGTTGCTTCTGTAGCTTGTCGAGCTCGCCTTTGAGTTTCCCCTTTTTCTTTTTTATATAATTGAACATCTCCTTTACGCCGAACATATTGCCGTGGTCGGTCAGCGCAAGTCCCTGCATGCCGTCGGCCATGGCTTTGTCGACCAAAGCATTTATTGAGGCCTGGCCGTCAAGCACGGAGTATTGGGAGTGTACATGTAGATGTATGAATGGTTCCATATATGTTCTTGTCCTTATACGTTTTTATTAAGGTGAGGAGATTTCGGCGCATAGGTAAAGATGCTTTTTTACTATTATATGAAGTTCTGCTTAATGAGTCTCTTTATAGAATTGATGTTCCTTATAGAATTGAGGCTCTTTATATATAATAATGTGAAGCTGCTTCGGTTTGAACCTGCGCCGGAGATATGTCAAACTATTTCCCAAAATTACAAATTATATTTCATTGTCCCAACAACGCGAAAAATTATTTATAAACAAATCATATTGCCGTTGGATGTTGCTCGTATATTTGGCTTGCCGGGTGCGCCTTTATATGAATCGAGTGTCGGAGGATGCATTTGTGGCTCCGTTGCGGACAGTCCGGTGAAATTTTTTTTTGTGGC
>CAMWJS010000047.1 GCA_947174635.1 uncultured Muribaculaceae bacterium | reverse complement strand
CTGAGCCAGGATCAAACTCTTCGTTGTTATATCTTGTTTATTTTTTCTCTGTTGAAAAGGCAAACAATACAATATAGAGATTAACCTCAAATCTTCTCAATGAGAAGAGGGTTGATTCAGGAATTGACATTGTCTCCGAAGAGACAACTCATTAATAGCTCTTGTACTTACTATTGTCTATTGTAAATCTTTCAATGTTCTATTTTTGACCTCCGCTAAGTTTGTGGCGGAAATTCTTTGCAAAGTTAAGTCGAATTTTTGAAACTACCAAATTTTCGTTCAACTTTTTTTATTTTTTCGCTTTTCGCATCAAACTTTTTATCGTTTGTTTTGTTGAGAACCGCTGTTCCCCGAAAGCGAGTGCAAAGGTATAGCATTAATTTGAAACCACCAAATATTTCAGCAACTTTTTTCAAACAATTTTTACGCCAAAACAACTACAAATCTAATAATCAACCGACTACAGCTGAAACTTTTTTTTGGAGAAAACAGCCCGTTCCTTGCTGCAGCACCAACATACGCAATCACAACAAAAGAAAGACACGCGCCGCCAAATTATAAAACGACACGTGTCCATCCAACATTTTTCAATAAACCTAACGGCAAAAAAGTTTCGTCAAAACTCTTTTTATAAATACGTCGTGAAAATTATTTTATAATCAGTGGGTGATTTTTTATGACCCACCTATTATAAATCATTTATATTTTTCCTTCACTTCTTCGAGGCTTATGCATTTAATTCCCATATTGCGCATATCGAATATATTCGCTTCCGCCACTTCGGGAGTCTTTGCCGAGCACGCATCCGTGCAGACCACCGTCTCATAATTATAACTCATCGCATCATTGGCCGTGCCGCGCACGCAATTGGGATATTGCGTTCCGGCAAGAATAACCGTACTGACACCGAGCCGGCGTAATATAAGGTCGAGCTGAGTATTGAAGAACGCGCTGTTACGGAATTTCGCCACAATGAGGTCACCTTCCGCGGGCTTTATGCCGTCGACAATCTCGGCGCCCCACGTGCCCGGAACACAATATCCCGGCTTGCCGTCGGTAAACAGCGGCACTCGCGGCTCATCGACATCGAGACCCGACGGACGATGCTCACGCACGATATACACCACTTTCCAACCATTGGCTCGACCATAGTCAAGCAACTCCCGGATTGCCGGAATTGTCGGTTTCGCACCGGCCACGCAGAGCACCCCTTCCGGCTCTACGAAGTCATTCTGCATGTCAATCACTATAATAGCCTTGCCAGCCTTTTCCGTTCCCTCCGAAGCCACTGCAGCCGAAACCGACAGCAACAGCACTGCGATAAAAGCAAATAACTTTTTCATAATCAGTTTATAATTAAATTAATACAATAAAATTCATTCACGCCATGACCTGTCTGACGCCATGCAATCAGAAGCTCACTACAAACTCTACCACAACCTTATCACCCTGCCCTGCAGCAGCCACAGCGTCATGATGATAAAAATACTTCTCATAGTCAAGCCTCAGGTCGGCATGCACTTTTTGCCTGAAACACCCGATCGTCGCGCCCACAGTGATACGGTTGCGCGCCGGTTGCGACACGGCAAGACTGCCGTCAGACTCAAGTTCGCCGGCACAATGCGCGGTCATGCCGTCAAAACGTCCCTGAAACGACAGCCGGTTAAGTTCACCGGCCCGCAGCGGCAACCAATAGTTTCCAAACACCGAATATCCGTGAGCCGGCCGGCTGTAGCCATGCGTGTAATGTTTATACATATATTCAGCCTCAACATTCCACCGGCCCGACTTGAAAATCACAGCCGCATCGGCAATATTCGTGCGGCCTGCCTCCGGAACAGCCGACTGGTAACCAACGTTAAGCCCCACCGACCTGATCTGCCATAGAGCCGACGCTGAGAATGCCGGCGAATGGCTCCAGACATCATGATCAGCGACCGACGACGGATTAAACACCGCCCCCTTCACCGTAACAGGCAATGCCGACGGAACAACATACGCCACTTCGGCACCGACTCCGCGCGCTGCACACATCTGCTTCCCGATAAACGCACGGTTGGCAAATATATAGGCCGCCGGAGCCCTGAGCGGCTCGATACCTATCGGCATAAGAAACTGACCGGCCCTTATTTTCAGACCCTCGGCCAACTTCACACCGCCCCAGGCATCAAGTATCTTTATCTTCCCCTGCTCACACAGATCGGTCTGAACAAGATAATCGATTGCCGGAATGACATTTCCACTGAGTGCGAGACGGGCATTGCGCACTTCAAAACGGTTGTCGCCCGTTTCCGTCTCCATCTCCCAGCGCGAACGTATCACCCCGTGCACCTGAGGCATATAACTCATGCCTTTTTCCTCCGGACCGGCCGCACCGTCATCAGCCACCGCCCACATTGCCTGCAATAATGCAAGCATTGACAAAACAATCTTTTTCATAGAAATTACCTTTTCCCTATTTTAAACCATATCTGCACCGTCAATTGCAGGCCTGCGTGACAGCTTTATGCCACAAAAGTATGCAATTTGTTTTTATTTTACAAATTTTCATGGCATTTTTCTATTAATACTTATTTTATAATTTCTTTTTGCTTTATTTAGTTTCATTTCATAAGCAAATAGCCACTTTTAGCTACACTTTTTCGACACACATCCATCAGCCGCTACAAATTCCACACCGCATTCTTCTGCCGTTCAATAATAAATGACCGTCGTCACTGTCCCGTAAAAGTTTTGCCGTATCGGATAAAGTTCGTATTTTTGTCAGACAAGCAGAAACAGATTGACGATGATACCTAAAATAATACATTTATGCTGGTTTGGCGGAGGCAGCTTCCCCGTAGAAATCAAAGTATGCCTTGAAAGCTGGGCAAAGATACTACCTGACTACGATATCAGACTTTGGAACGCGCGCGACGCGCGTGCCATAGGATGCCAATACATCGACGAAGCGCTTGACGCCAGGAAATGGGCTTTTGCAGCCGACGCCGTACGTTTCTACGCGATATGGAAAGAAGGGGGCATCTACATGGATTCCGACATATTTCTTACCAAACGCTTCGACCGCTACATTCCGGAGCGTGGGTTTGCCACCGTCCACGAACACATTGGCGAGAAAATTCAGCTGCAGGCAGCTTTTTTCATCGGCGAAAAGGGCAACGCCTTCTGCCGGGAGATGTTCGCCTACTACGACGACCGCCACTTCAAAAAGCGCGACGGCAGCTATGACGAGACCATATCGCCCGTAGTGATGAAAGAGACAGCACGAAAACTGGGCTGGAAAGAAGAGGACCGCATGCAGATACTTGACAACAACACAGTCATATATCCCGGGCACCTCGTGACTCCATGCAACCGAGGAGTGGAGATACACCCCGACGCATTTGCACAGCACCGCATCTACGGCTCGTGGCGCAAGCGCAAGTTCGGACGCCGTTTCGAGCTAAAAGTCAAACATCTATGGGCATCGTTGCGTTACTACATCAGCCATCTCGGGCAAAACCACACATTGCCGCCGGTCAAATGACCTCAATTATCAACAGTAATCATTTTCAACCTAAAAAACAACGCCGCCATGAGCTATAAATATATCTCCCACAACTACCGCAACCATACGAGCGCAGGCAACAAAGCCAAAAGCGACGTAGAACATATCATGCTCGAGGAAGGCTTCAGAAACATAGGACTGACGCGCACCGAACACCCGTCGAAGACAGCTCATTTCCTGTTCAACCTGGCCGGAATACTCAAAGCCACGACACAGCTGCGGCGCGGCGACATCCTGTTCCTGCAATATCCGCTAAAAAAATACTTCACATACATCTGCAAGGCTGCACATCTCCACGGAGCAAAAGTAGTGGTGCTCATACACGACCTGGGGAGCTTCCGCCGCAAGGCGATATCTGTCAAGAAAGAACTCAAACGCCTTGGCAACGCCGACTATATCATAGCCACCAACAGCGTGATGGCCGAACACCTGCGCAACGTCGGCCTCGACAAACCTATGGGAAGCCTCGACGCCTGGGACTACCTTACCGTCACCGACCCGATACCATCACGCGTCAACGAGGGTGAAATACGCATAGCATACGCCGGTTCGGTCAACCGGCGGAAAAACGCATTCCTCTGGAACTGGGGCAATGTGATACGCGACTACGTGGTCGACATCTACGGCTCAGGCTTCAGAATGGACGAAGTCGACGTCCCCGAGAAATTTTTCAGCCACGGATTCGTGCCCGCCGAAAACATAATAGCAGGAATGACCAGCGACTACGGACTTGTCTGGGACGGCCACTCGCTCGACAGTTGCGAAGGCGACTTCGGCAGCTACCTCGCCCTCAACACTCCGCATAAAGTATCCCTGTATCTGCGTGCCCGCCTTCCAATAATAATATGGAGCGGAGCCGCAATGGCAGATTTCGTGACGCGCAACGGCATAGGCTTTACAGTCGACACCCTCGATGAAATCAACGGGCGGGTCAAATCAGTAACCCCTGAAGAATACGCGCGCATGCGCAGGAATGTCGACAGAGTCGCTGCCGACATCGCATCAGGCAAATTCTTCCGCAAAGCATCCTACGAAGCCATAAGTTACCTCGAGAAGGGAACAGCCACAAAAAAATGACAGCCAACAAAAGCTTGTAATGAAACCACGACTGCTCTACGACATCGCCTCCGACGACACCTCCACCCGCACTGCGTGCACTGAAATATTCAATTCCGGCACCGACAGCGACGCACGCCAGATTTACCGTGGCGCACGCAACACGCTCTATGACGTAGCCGCCCGAAACGGCCGCCATCTATGTGTAAAACATTTCAGAAAGGCCAAATTTCCCAATTCATATATATATACAACACTGCGCCACAGCAAGGCTCGACGCTCATTCGAGCATGCCGGACACCTGCTGTCGCTCGGATTTCATACTCCGCAGCCCATAGCATGGAGCGAGCGCCGCAATGGCATCAAGCTGCTTGACTCATATTATATATGTGAATACCTCGACCTACCCAACATACGCGACTGGGGCAAAATGCCTGATGCCGACAGACTGATTGACGCCTTGGGCAAATTTATGGTCGACCTACACCGCGCCGGCGTCTATCACCGCGATTTCTCGCCGGGCAACATTCTCGTCGAACGACTCGGCTCCGACGGCTACCGTTTCTATCTTGTCGATATCAACCGCATGAATTTCGGAATCAAGAACCGCAGCAAGCTCTTATCGATGTTCCGCAGCATATCCCTTGACGCAGCCGATACCGCACGCCTCGCACGCGCCTACGCCAAAGCGTCGGGCGACAATCCTGAAGAAGTTGTGGCAGAAGCCATCGCCTCGCTCGACAGCTATCAGGCAACAAAACGCCGCCACCGCCGATGGAAACGGCTGCTCGGCAAGAAATAACACAGCAAAGAGACCTATGATCGAACTACATGAAATATACGCATTGCCCTCAGTCATGCGCTGGAGAATAGAAGCACTCCGCGACACGACGGAGCACTCCCCCTCCCCACGGCTGCTTGTCGCCAACCGCATATATTACCGCAAACACATATCTGACGGCAGCCACAAAGTTTTCGCGATTACAGAAAACGGCGAAGAATACGGATACGGAAGCATACGACTTTTCGACGGATTGCCTTCATTCGACAATCCGTCAGGCAAATGCGCCTGCCTCACCGAGATATATCTGCGCAAACCGTTCCGCAACCATGATATTGCAGAGAAAGCCGAACAATTGCTGACAGAAGAGGCCCTCAACTGCGGATGCGGAAAAATATACATCGGCCCAAGTGCCGGACCGCAACAACCCGCAGCCGCACCGCAGTCAACGTAGCTTCAGGAAGAAATGCCAGATAGTAAGAGCCGTAGAGACCGCCACATTCAGCGAATGCTTGGTGCCAACCTGCGGGATTTCAAGCGAGACATCACACATGTTGACAACATCCTGGTCGACACCGTCGACCTCGTTTCCTGCAATGAAAGCATATCGGCCCGCACTGTCAGCCTCAAATTGCTCAAGCGACACACTACCCTCCACCTGCTCAAGCGCACAGACAGTATAGCCCTCATTTTTAAGCATATTGACAGCATCGAGAGTGTTCTCGAAATAAATCCACTGCACCGAGTCCTCCGCTCCGAGCGCAGTCTTATGTATTTCGGCCGAAGGAGGAGTCGCAGTGATGCCGCACAGCAGTATGCGTTCCACAGCAAAAGCGTCAGACGTACGGAATATCGAACCTATGTTATTCAACGACCTCACATTGTCGAGCACCACAGTCAGCGGTATCTTCTGCGACTGACGGTATTCGTCGAGCGACACACGGTTTAAATCCCAGATTGTTTTTTTCTTCATTTCTTACACAGCAGTAAAAGCATCAGCCGGTACAGGCGCCACATATCGCGCCCATACCGGCTGATTATATCATATTATATTATTTAACAATCACACGCAACGGAGTGCGGCACTCGTCGGTGGCGATGAAATATACTCCGAAGGGCAACTCGATGATATCGTTGTTGGCTACTTCGGCAATCGTCATCACTCTGCGTCCGGCTATATCATACACCTCAAGATTATGCTGGATGTCGCCGCACACTATGCGCAGACCGCCCGGCCAGTAGGCATATCCCAGTGGAGAATCCATCTCCACTCCGTCGACACCGGCATGATATACAAATATCTCATTGGATACGGGCGACTCATATCCGAGGCGCACCGAGCGCACATTGTAGCTTTCTGACGTAGAGCTTGAGAAGTCATCGATCAGCAACGAATTTTCCTCAGCCATGATTTCCTCCGACGATGAATTGCCGTTGATATAGCGGGTGCGTGTCACAATATAGTAGTCAACCACTTCAGACGGCACCTCCCAGTTGGCGATGTAGCTGTCGTCGGTTATATCGGAAGCCGCAGTGGCGACAGGCGCCGTAAGCGTAGGCACTGCAAGACATTCACCCATCAGGGCAACACCGCGCGAGCCGGGAATGTCACCCACAGAGATTATCAGCTTGGCAGAGTGGACACCGAGCGACGTAGGCTTGTATGTCACCGGAAGGAAATAACCGCCATCTGCATTTACCAGCGATGACTCTATAGTCTTTGTGTCAAGCGAGAACATGCTCTTGTCAGCGCCGGTTATCACCAGCTCGAGTCGTCCGGTCAGATTGTGACCCAGAAACGCCAGCTGCCTTGTCTCCGACTTGCCTATGGCAATCTGCTCGAAGTCAAGCGCCATATCCTGCACAGGCGTAGTCAGCTCAGGGTCACCAACTGGCTGAGAGCCTCCGACAGTATATTTCTGACCAACTTTATTTCCCCAGATGTATTCCACCAGCTCGGGATGGTCGATAAACGGGTTGCGGTTGCCCTGGAAGCCATACACAGCCTCGTTGCGGTCAACCTCCTTCTGGCTGACAGGGTCGGCACGGTGCCATTTAAGCAACAGGTCCACAGCCCACGGTTTCAGAGTCGGATATGTATTCTGCTCAAGCATATACATATTTTTGGATGCCCATGTCAGGTTTTGATAACATGTCACCACATAAAAATATGTACGTGCAAAGTCGCCGATATATTGTTCATTGGGTTCAAACACCTTTGAAGAGCCGCCACCCTGTCCGGTCTTGGCATATCCCACCTTTACGACACCGTTGTCGAATGTGGATGTCACCACTTCGCCAAGCGGATAATTGCTCTTTGCCTGATTGGCCGCAGCCTCCGACGGATATAGATGAAACAGGTCGACATAAGCCGGGGTGCTTGTGCTTCCGCCCCACCAGCTTTTAGGGAAACAGTGCTCGCGGTTCATATAAGTACCGAATGTTATGTACATCGACACTTCCATATCAGAATACATATCCCACCAATAGTCGGTGCCGGGGAAATTGTCGGTCGTACGGAAATACTCCGGAAGAGCGTTATACGATTTTACTTCCGTATGGTTATATATGAGCTTGTGAAGAGCATTTTTAAGGTCACGGTCGGCCAACCCGTTTATCGAATTGTAATAGTTCGCGGGCACGGCACAGATGCTATTCACGGGCATTATCATTGCCACTATGACAACAGACAGCAGACTGTAAAGTTTTTTCATCGGTAATACTCTATATTATAAAAAATAATAATTGAAACGCTATGACAACATAAATTAATACATCGCCACATATATCAACGCTTTTTAACCGTTATTGTTTTGTCAAGTCTCTGGTAATCTCCAGAATTGAAAGGACCTTGTCGGCCACTACAGCAGGCTTGATGCCGTTAAGGCACAAGTAGTCACCCCGATAGCAAGGACGATCGCCGAACACCGAGCAGGGACGGCATGTCAGAGGCAGCTGTATGATATTATCCTCATCCTGCCGCCACCCTTTAAAGCCGCAGTAAGGATGTGTCGCTCCCCACAGGCTCACGACCGGGATATCGACAAGCGACGCCAGATGCATGTTGGCGGAATCCATCGACACCATGCAGTCAAGATTGCTCAGCAGCGCAAGCTCGGTGGCAAATCCGTAGCGTCCATCGGCAAGCGACTTCACTCCGCGGTATTTATCCTGCCACGAGCTGAACACACGCCGCTCGTGCTCGCCGCCACCGAAAAGGAATATGCGCATCCCCTCGACACCGCTGAGACGCGACACCACCTCCTCCATCAGTTCAGGCGGATAAATCTTGCCCTGATGCTTGGCAAACGGCGCTATACCCACCCAGTGCTCTCCTTCGCCACGCGGCGGTGTAATAGCCTTAAAATCATCGGCCGGAGCTTTCCCCTCGCCAAACAGTCCGGTAAAAGACTCGTCGGGAGCCAGACCGAGCCGCGAGAAAGTGGCACGGTAACGCGAGCGCGAGGACTCGAGCGGAAGCATCACCTTGTTGTTTCTGCGCGTCAGAGCGTGCTTACCCTTGCGTCCTTTGTGTATACGGCTAACTTTGAGGCCTTTCAGCGAGGCAAGCAGACGTATGTATTTTGTACGTATCACATCATGCAGGTCGACCACGGCATCGATTGAGTAGATCCGTCGCAACTCTCCGAAAAGCCTGCGCATTCCGCCGAGCCCCTTGTACTTCGTCTTGAGATCGACACCGACAACCACAAGATTGGCCGGAGCATTAAGAAATATCGAAGCCATCGACTCGCGGGTGACAAAAACAAAACGCACATCGGGATGGGCATGGCATGCGCCATATAGCGCCGGAACGGTCATGGCGACATCGCCGATGGCCGAAAACCTCAGCACCAGCACATTGGACAACCCGTGCGTTTTATTTTCCTTCCCCTTTGCCATAAAGTACCGGATTGGTGGCCGGGTCGTTGTACATCTTCATCTGACGGTACACCTTCATATATTTGCGTCCGGCAGCGATATCGTCGAGCAGACAGTCGATAGCCGAAGTCAGGTCGGCACGCTGCTCAAGCAGCACGTCGAGCTTGGCTTTGCATCGGGCGATATGCTCGGGCGACGCATCCCCGCGTTCCACCTCAGCCTTCATGTGATAAATTTTGAGAGCGAGAATAGATAGGCGGTCGAGCGCCCACGCCGGGCTCTCGGTGTTGATTGTGGCATCGTCGGCCACTTTCACTCCGGCATAAAGTTCACGGAAATATGTATCGATTTCCTCTACCATGTCCGTACGGTCCTGGTTCGAGCGGTCGATACGACGTTTGAGCGCAAGAGCGTCAACCGGATCGATATTGGGGTCACGGATTATATCTTCGAGATGCCACTGCACGGCGTCAATCCAGTTTTTGGCATAGAGCACGTGGTCGATGGTATCGGAAGGAAACGGATTGACAGCAACAAAGTCAACATCGTCATTAATGTGATAATCAGATGTCGAACGGTCAAACACCGCATTGCAATTCTCAGCAAAAGTCATATATAAAAGGTTATTGTTGAGCGATTTCACTCAGTTAACAATCATTGTAGCCATAAAAGCATAGAACTACCTAAACGCAAAAATAACAAAACTTTTGTGAAATTCAATCATTCAGCCGATTTTTCTCAACAAAGTAAAGCGGAAGGGCATCAGACGGAAAACAATGCAGGGTCAGCCACGCCGACGCGTGGTACGCATAAAAGTGTAGAGAAACAAGGCTCCCGCCGTGAACAACGACACCGAGAAACTGAACGCTATGCCCACTATGCCCCAGCCGAATACAAACGCCATCACATAGGTGGTCGGAATGCCGATAACCACATATGAGAAAAACGCAATCCATACCATCGGCATGACATTGGCCGTGCCACGCAACGCATTGGCAAAATTTATCTGAGTGGCATCGCCAAGCTGATACATCACAAGAGGCACTATCATTGACGCCGTCATGGCTATGACAGCCTTGTCGTCAGTAAACACAGATATCAGATGCGAGCCGGCCCACAGGAAAACCGCACAGGCCACGGCGGCAAGCGCAAGAATAATCACATAGCCCGAACCCGCAATGGCCCGCATGTGACGCTCCGCATCGCGGCACGACGAAGCATTTGCCACCAGCGCTGACATCGCCGCGGCCATGCCGTAATAAATGACAAACCCAAGCGAACCTATCGTCACAAATATCTGAAAGGCAGCCAGCTGATTCCGGCCAAGCCATCCGGCCATCACGGCCGCCACGGAAAAGGATGCCGTCTCCAGCCCCATCTGCAGACTCACCGGCATCGAAGTGCGGAATATCATCACCGCGCGATGCCCGTAGCTGCCCGGACGCAACGCCGTCGGACGATACGGCCGATAACGCTTCGCCACGGCAAATATCAATACTATTATCACTACCGCCGCCCACCGCGACACGAATGTGGAGATACCGGCTCCCGTAAGCCCCAGTTCCGGAAAACCCATATTGCCGTAAATAAGCAGCCAGTTGCCGCCTATGTTGGCGACATTGCACATGAGCACCACCCACATCGGCATCATCGACGCATTGACGGCATAGGAAGTCTGGGCGAATGTCTGAAAAAGCGACACGGCGGCCACAGTTCCCAGATAGATAAGGAAATAAGGACGTATGAGAGGGAGCAGATGCTCAGGCTGCCCGAGCTTGTCGACATTGAGATAGAGCACCCCCATCATGACCGTTATCACCATCGAGAACATGAAATTCAGGCGTATGCCGCGATGAAGCGTTGCGCCGATATCCTCGTTGCGCGACGCCGAATACAGTGCACCGATTAGCGGTGTCAGTCCGTAGGTGAAGCCCAGACACATCAGTATCGCGATATTGAAAATATTGTTGACAAACGATGCCGCCGCAAGGGCATCGGTAGAATAGTGACCCACCATTGCCGAATCGGCAAATCCTACCACAATCTGTCCCACCTGCCCTACAAGTATGGGCAGGCCGAGCCTGAGTATGGCAAGATACCGTCCTCTTCTGGTAAGCATACGTGCGTCGATAACCGATTGTGACATAAGCGATAATTGATTGCTTGACAATAAATTCAGGCCACAAAGATAGCAAAAATAAAATTAACGGCCAATGTCATTTACAATTGCAAACAAACCGTCGCCCCGCGCCCCTGCACATCATCCGCACGGCAGCATAATCCTCCCCGCAGACACAACCACACAAATCCGTACTGCACAACATATTACCTCAACCCGCCGCCACTCCGCGAAACAGTGTAAAAAAAAATCGCAAAATTGTTGAAAAAAATCACTGTTTATTTTCGTAAATTACAATAACTTTTTAGTAACTTTACACCCCTAAAGGAGCCTCGCCGCAAACGTCGGCAAAACACTCCCGACAGCAATAAAAAACATCACTTACATGCCCGAAGACGTTTACCATATACCCGCACTTCTGCCCCAGACAATCGAGGCGCTCGACATACGCCCCGACGGCACATACATCGACGTCACCTACGGCGGCGGCGGACATTCTCGCGCCATCGTCAGCAGGCTATCGCCAGAAGGACACCTGTACGGGTTCGACCAGGACATGGATGCAGTGAGCCGTGCCATGACCGACAGCCGCTTCACCATCGTGCACTCCAACTTCAGATTTATCGTCAACTTCATGCGATACTACAAAGTCGACTCCGTCGACGGCATCCTCGCCGACCTCGGAGTATCGTTCCACCATTTCGACGACCCTGAACGCGGATTTTCATTCCGATGGGACGGCCCGCTCGACATGCGCATGAACCGCAGCAGCCGCCTGACCGCTGCCCAGATGGTAAACACCTATCCCGAAGAACGGCTCGCCGACATCTTCTATCTGCTCGGCGAACTCAAGAACGCGCGCCGCCTGGCCGCGGCCATCGTAAAGGCACGGAGCACCTCAAGCATCGACACCATAGAGCAGCTGCTCGCAGTTGTCAACCCGCTCATCGACCCCGCACGCCACAAAAAGGAGCTTGCAAAGCTTTTCCAGGCACTGCGCATCGAGGTAAACCACGAACTCGACGCCCTCGAAGACCTCCTGCAGGGAGCACTGAGACTGCTCAGACCCGGAGGGCGCATCGCCGTGATAACCTACCACTCGCTTGAGGACCGGCTCGTAAAGAACTTTTTCCGCACCGGCAACTTCGAGGGCCGCGAGAACAAAGATTTCTTCGGACGCAGCCTTTCCCCGTTCAAGCTGCTCACATCCAAGCCCATCGTGCCCGATGAAGAAGAAATCGAGCGCAACCCGCGGTCGCGTAGCGCAAAACTGCGCGTAGCGATGAAACTCTGAGCCCACACCAAAACAACAACAGTCAAACCACCACATCACCCCAATGGCGACAAATACCCCGAAAAAGAAAAAAAGTTCCGTGATAACCAGCGCAGTGCGAGGCCGCTGGCTGTCGACGCGTTTTTTCAGCCGCCACTGGGGCATCATACTCGCCCTTCTGGTGCTCGTGATGATATACATCACCAACCGCTACCAGTGCCTCACTGCGATGGAAAACATCCAGAAGCTCAACAAGGAACTCGAGGTGGTTAAGTCGGAACGCATACGACAGAAAAGCGCATACATGAACGCCATACGTGAAAAGACAATGCAGCAGAGCATACGCGAGGCCGGACTCGACCTCACGCACCGCGACCAGCCACCCTATAAACTCAGAATAACAAAATGAAGAAAAACGCATCAACCGACCGACGGCAGCCGCGCAACAGCAACGCCGCCACACAGAAGAAAGGCAGCAACAACCTTTCACACATCATGTTCAGATACGTACTGATTACACTTGGCTTCATGTTATTCTCCGGTGCAATCGCCTACAAACTTTTCTCCACCACAGTCATCGACGCCGACAAATGGAACGCCAAGGCCAATATCGAGCTGCAGCGCACCGACACCATAGCGCCCGTCAGAGGCGATATACTGGCATCCGACGGCACAATACTTGTGACCAACCTGCAATACTACGACGTGCGCGTCGACTTCGGGTCGGAAGCATTTGCGAAAAAGGAATTTGTCGAAAACCTCGAGCCGTTGTGCGACAGCCTCGCCAAATATTTCCCCACCCGCGACAAGGACGGATGGCGCGAAAGCCTGCAGAAGCAGTACAACGCCGAAAAGAAATCGCACAGCTACAGACTTCTGAGCCGCATCTCATACGCCGACCTTGAACGTGTGCGCGCATTCCCCTTCTTCAACATTAAGAACAAGAACAAGACCGGACTTATCGAAGAGCCCTACAAAAAACGCGACTGCCCTTACGGCGACATGGCCCGCCGAAGCATCGGACGTGTCGGCCAGACCAAGGAGTGCAAGGAAATACACGGCATCTCCGGCCTCGAAAAAGCCCTCGACTCGCTGCTCTACGGCATTCCGGGCACCTACAAACGCGTGGCATTCACCAACCGCATAGGCAACTGGACCGACGTTCCGGCAGTCGACGGCTGGGACGTGACCACCACAATCGACATCACCCTGCAGGACATACTCGAGCAGGAACTCAACACAGTGCTCGACAGCTGCCAGGCCGAATGGGGCTCGGCAGTGCTGATGGAAGTAGCCACCGGCGACATCAAGGCAATCTCCAACCTCGAGCGCGACAAAGACGGAAAATACATCGAGGCCTACAACCGTGCGGTGACAGCCTATGAGCCCGGCTCGGTGGTGAAACCGATATCGATGATGTTCGCCCTTGAGGACGGCCTCGTAGACAACATCGACGAAGTGATACCCATCGGGGCGACATTCCCCTACGGAGGCGGACGCCCCATCACCGACTCGCATTTCAACTCGCAGCTCACCGTAGCCGGAGTCATCGAGGAGTCGTCAAACATAGGCATGGCCCGCATCATAGCGCGCGGCTATGACAAAGACCCCGCCGGCTTCGTGAAACGCTTCGAGGACATCGGTTTCTTTGAAAAGATGCACTCTGGCATTTTCGAGGAGGAACGTCCGCGTATCCACCGCAACCCCAGCCGCCTCGACATGTCGCGCATGTGTTTCGGCTACGCCACCGCCATACCGCCGCTCTACACCCTGTCGGTCTACAACGCCATAGCCAACAACGGCCGCTACGTGCGCCCACGGCTCGTCAAAGGGCTCAGACGCGAAGGCATCGACTCGGTGGTGCCGGTCTCCTACATCCGCGACCGCATCTGCTCGGAAGAGAACGCCGCCAAACTGCGCACCATGCTGCGCCGCGTCGTCGACGGAAGCCGAGGCACCGGCCGACGCCTGAAACACTGCAAGGTGCCTCTTGCCGGAAAGACCGGTACGTGCTACCATCTCGACACCGTCACCAAGCAGTATGACCATGCGAAGAAACGCCTTGCGTTCTGCGGATTTTTCCCTGCCGACAATCCCCGCTACTCCATGTTCGTGCTGACATTCCATCCGCGCAAGAACCTCTTGGGCGCAGCATCAAGCTCAGGCACCGTGATGCAGAATGTGGCCGAAAAGATGTATTCACGCGGACTGCTCGGCAACACCTCCGACTTCCGCGCCGATGCTCCCGACGCTCCCGCGCCCCCGGTCATCAACGCTCCCGCCGCGCCTGGCGCCTTCAACCTGCTCAGGACCATGCTGTCGCACCGGCTGAAACCCCGCGTCATAACCACACCGCAAGGCACATACGGCGACTCCGGCATGCCTTCGGTGCTTAATCTGAGTTTCCGCGACGCCCTCTCCACTCTTGAGAAAGCAGGCTACAGCGTGACGTTCAAAGGCACCGGCCGCGTCAAAGGCCAGCAGCTGGTCGACGAAAAGAACGTATTACTGACATTGTCAAATTCTTAGAGATATAATCCCGCCGGCGACGGCCCATATCAACAACAACACAAAACAGAACAACATAAATATGCAGCATAACCTCCAACACCTGCTCGATGCGGTAAATCCCGTAAAGGTAATCGGCCCTGCCGACCGCACCGTCTCACTCCTGACCGATGATTCACGCAAAGTGACCGAAGGCGCCATGTTTGTAGCCGTACGCGGCGTCACCGTCGACGGCCACAGTTTCATACCATCGCTCGCCGACAGGCATCCCGCAGCCATAGTCGTAGAGACCATGCCCGACACGCTTTTCGACGGCGTCACCTACATACAGGTACCCGACAGCGCCATAGCCCTCGGATGCCTCGCATCGCAATGGTACGACAACCCTTCGCGCAAGCTCAAGCTTGTGGGTGTGACCGGCACCAACGGAAAGACCACCACCGCGACGCTCATCTACGAGATGGCGCGCCTCGGCGGACACAAGGCCGGACTCCTCTCCACCGTATGCAACTACGTCGACACCCGCGCCGTCCCGGCCCGACAGACCACCCCCGACCCGCTCACCATCAACATGCTGCTCCACGAAATGGTGGAGGAAGGATGCGGATACGCCGCCATGGAGGTAAGCTCGCACGCCGCCGACCAGCACCGCATCGCCGGACTGACTTTCGCCGGAGGCGTATTCACTAACCTCACACGCGACCACCTCGACTACCACAAGACATTTGACGCTTACCTCGCAGCCAAGAAATCGTTTTTCGACATGCTGCCCGCCGATGCGTTCGCAATCACCAATATCGACGACAAAGTCGGCGAAGTGATGCTCCAGAACACTCGTGCCAAGAAAATGTCGTACTCGCTCAGGTCGATGGCCGATTTCCGCGGACGCATCATCGAGAGCCATCTCGACGGCACGCTGATGAGCTTCAACGGCGACGAAGTGCATGTGCTTTTCACCGGACGCTTCAATGCCTACAACCTCACCGCCGTCTACGGAGCGTCGATAATGCTGGGATGGGACAAGGAGTCGGTGCTCCGGCGCATGAGCATGCTTGTGCCGGTGGCCGGACGGTTCCAGACCATACACTCCCCCTCGGGCGTTACTGCCATAGTCGACTATGCCCACACTCCCGACGCCGTAGTCAACGTGCTTGAAGCCATCCGCGAGGTAATAGGCACTTCGGGCAACATCATCACCGTAGTGGGCGCCGGCGGCAACCGCGACAAAGGCAAACGCCCCATAATGGCACGCGAGGCCGCCCTGCGCAGCGACCGTCTCATACTCACATCCGACAACCCGCGCTTCGAGGAGCCCGACGACATTCTCGCCGACATGCGCGAAGGCGTAGCCGACCCCGAACTTGCGGCCCGCACGCTTGTCAACGCCGACCGCCGCGAGGCAATACGCATGGCCGCCGCTCTCGCCGTCAAGGGGGATGTAATACTCATTGCCGGCAAAGGCCACGAGGACTATCAGGAAATCAAAGGCGTGAAGCACCATTTCGACGACCGCGAGGTAGTAAAGGAGATTTTTCAACTCGGCTGATACAATCAACCGGGACCACCGTCAATAGTAACTAAGAACAAAAGGAAACTGCCACATACAACTGAGCAATTACCGCCATGCTATATTTTATTTTTGAGAAATTACAGGATGCCAACGTGCCGGGAGCACGACTGATGGACTATATCACATTCCGTTCGGTGATAGCAATGGTGCTGTCACTTTTCATCGCCACTGTGATAGGGCGAAAAATCATCAACCGCCTGCAGCTGATGCAGGTGGGCGAAATCGTACGCAACCTCGGCCTTGAGGGACAGATGAAAAAGACCGGGACACCCACCATGGGCGGCATCATAATAATTGTCGCCATCCTCATTCCGTGTCTGCTCGTGGGCAACCTGTCAAACATCTACATGCTGCTGCTCATCGGAGCCACCATGTGGCTCGGTGCCATCGGATTTCTTGACGACTACATGAAAATCAAGAAGCACAACAAGGACGGCCTTCAGGGAAAATTCAAGATTGTAGGCCAGGTGGGACTCGGACTGATTGTCGGCTTGACAATGTATCTCAGCCCCGACATCGTCATTCGCGAGAACCATGAAGTGCGCAGCCTCGACTCCAACCATATAGTGGAAATCAGCTACGAAGGCAGCGACATCAAGTCGACCCAGACCACAATACCGTTTGTCAAGGAGCACAACTTCGAGTACAGCGACCTGACACAATGGCTCGGCGACAATGCCGAGACCGGCGGATGGATACTTTTCATCCTCGTCACAATATTCATAATCACGGCCACATCAAACGGGGCAAACCTCATGGACGGGCTCGACGGTCTGACCACGGGATGCTCGGCAATCATAGGCGTGGCGCTCGCGGCGATGGCCTATCTCGGAGGCAGCGTGGTATATTCCTCCTACCTCAACATCATGTATATCCCGGGCTCGGAGGAGATGGTGGTCTACATGTCGGCATTTATCGGGGCGCTCATCGGCTTCCTGTGGTACAATGCCTTCCCGGCGCAGGTGTTCATGGGCGATACGGGCAGCCTGACGCTTGGCGGCATCATAGCCGTGTTCGCCATCCTCATACACAAGGAGTTCCTGCTCCCGCTCCTCTGCCTGCTTTTCTATATCGAGGACCTCTCGGTGATAGTGCAGGTGCTCACTTGCAAAATCACTCGGCGCCGCACCGGCAAGACACGCCGCATGTTCAAGATGACTCCGCTCCACCACCATTTCCAGAAACCGGGCGACGGAAGCATCGACGCCATCATACAGCGTCCGCACGCCGCGGTGCCGGAATCGAAAATTGTGGTGCGCTTCTGGATTATATGCATCATACTGGCGGCGCTGACGTTCGTGTCGCTCAAACTGCGATAACACACAATAGATTGAAAACAACTAAAACATATCATATATGAGACTGGTAATACTTGGAGGAGGAGAAAGCGGCGTCGGAGCTGCAATCCTCGGTAAAAAACTCGGCATGGACGTTTTTCTGAGCGACTCGGGAAGCATCGCGCCGAAATACGAGGATATGCTCAGAGAAAACGGCATTCCGTTTGAGAGCGGCGGCCACACCGAATCACTCATCATAAATGCCGACGAAGTTGTCAAAAGCCCGGGCATTCCCCCTACCGCACCGATTGTCAGGAAGATAGTCTCCAAAAACATCCCCGTCATCTCGGAAATCGAGTTTGCCGGACGCTACACCGACGCCAAGATGGTGTGTATCACCGGTTCAAACGGAAAGACAACCACCACCCTGCTCACCTACCACATACTCAAGAACGCAGGCATCAACGTGGGCCTCGCCGGCAATGTCGGACAAAGCCTCGCCCTTCAGGTGGCCAACGACAAGCATGATGTCTATGTGATTGAGCTGAGCTCGTTCCAGCTCGAGAACATGTACCGCTTCCACGCCAACATCGCGGTAATCATGAATATCACCCCCGACCATCTCGACCGCTACGACTATAAGTTCCAGAACTATGTCGACGCAAAGTTCCGCATCCTGCAGAACCTTACCGACGCCGACGCATTCATATTCTGGGAAGACGACCCCGTCATCAAGGCCCAGCTCAGACACGTGGCGACCGAGGCCCGCATCTTCCCCTTCTCGGAACACCAGGAGGAGGGAAGCGCATCGTATATCGATGCCGACGACCGGCTCATACTCGACACTCCCGACGAAAAGATGTCGATGCCCCGCGCCGACCTCGCCCTCAACGGACTGCACAACCTCTTCAACTCGATGGCTGCCGGACTGTCGGCCTGCCTGCTCGATATAAAGAAAGATGACATACGCCGTTCGCTGAGCGACTTCGAGGGAGTCGAGCACCGTCTGGAATATGTCGACACCATCGACGGCGTGCGCTATATCAACGACTCCAAGGCAACCAACGTCAACTCATGCTGGTATGCGCTCGAAAGCATGGGCAAGAACACGGTGCTCATACTCGGAGGCAAGGACAAAGGCAACGATTACAGCGAGATAGCCGAGCTTGTCGACGACAAGGTGAAAGCCATCGTGGCAATGGGCAAGGACAACGCCAAGATTGTCGACTTTTTCGGACAGCGCGGCGTCAAGGTCATCGACACCCATTCCATCGACGAGGCTGTGGCCGCCTGCCGCGACATAGCCGTCGACGGCGACACTGTGCTGCTCTCTCCCTGCTGCGCGAGCTTCGACCTGTTCAAGAGCTACGAAGACCGCGGCCGCCAGTTCAAGGAGCGCGTGAAAGCTTTAAATAAAAAATAATAAGTAACAATAATATTGGGGGTGTTGCAGAACTCCAAAACGTAGGGACGCACGGCTCGTGCGTCCGCA
>CAMWJS010000046.1 GCA_947174635.1 uncultured Muribaculaceae bacterium | reverse complement strand
TTATGTGTATAAGAGACAGGGGCGGGAGGGTGGTATTTTTAATAAAAGAGATGATTATGATGATAAGACTAAGCAGGGAGGAGATGCTGACGGAGTGGAAGCGGCGCAAGGGTATGATGCCGGTGTCGACGTCGACGCTACAGGTCAGGCGCCTCGACAATGAAACAGTGGACGAGATGCTTATGGCCGATATCGATGACTGGTATGCCCGCCTGCTGGCTACGGAGCCTGTGGAGTTTCTGCCTCAACGCGATTTCGCCGGGGAGGCTGAGGTGAGGGATAATGGCGACGGCAGCGTGGAGGTGGAGCTTCCGGCCGAGTGCGTCAGGCCGGTGTCGGTGAGGATGAGCGGATGGATGAGGCCTGCCCGTATCGTCGACGATTGCGACGGGGCTCTGGCAAGAATGCAGACGAGCCGTTATGTATCGGGAAAGCGCTGCGACCCGATTGCAGTGAGACGCGGGCGGCGGCTGACGCTCTACAGCAGGGATGGGGAGGGTAAGCTTACCGAGTTGCTCGGGGTAGCGCCTGCGGCTGACGGGAGCTATGTGATGGAACGAGGAGCGCTTTTTTCAATTAGTAATTAGGAATTAGTAATTTCTTTTTTGGGGGGAATTGAGGTTTAACTCGGGGGGGGGTATTATACATTTATTATTTATTATTATATGATGATCAGGAAGAATGATATTTCTATCGGGATTGCGGAGGCGGCAAGGAGAGCCTGGGAGCGCGGGGCGGAGTTCAGAAGCAGGCGCGAGCGCTACAAACGTTTTACCTACGGCGACCAGTGGAACGATATTGTGACCGAGCCTGACGGGGAGAAGATGACGGCGCGGCAGCAGGCGCTCAAGCATGGCAAGGAGCCGATGACCAACAATCTGATACGCCGCATGGTGAAATGCGTGATAGGAAGGTTCAGGATGTGGATAGATGAAACTGACGCGGCGGCAAGGGGTGAATATCTTGAGAAGGTTTACCGCGAGAACAGTCTCGACGAGATGGACTGCCGGGCGCTTGAGGAGTTTCTGATATCGGGGATGGCTGTGCAGAGAGTGTCGGACGAAGTGCGCCCCGGGCGGAAAGGGACGCGTGTTGACAATGTCAGTCCGGTCAGGTTTTTCGTGAACAGTTTCACCGACCCGCGCGGCGATGACATCGAGATGGTCGGTATGCTCCACGACATGAGTCCCGGGGAGGCGGTCATGAGATTTGCCGGAGGGAGCAGGAAGAAAGCAAAGGCGTTGCGCGAGCTGCTCGGACGTCAGGAGGAACGATACGGCGAGAGCTTGCTCGGACGCTCCGTGACCGACAGCGAAAGTTTCAGTCATTGCGGCGAGCGCGGCCGGTGCAGGCTGATTGAAGTGTGGACGCTCGAGAGCCATGAGACAGTTAGGTGGCACGACCCGGCCGGAGGAGCGTGCGGGGAGGTGAGCAACGAAAGAGCCGGATGGATTGACAGCGAGAACAAATCACGCGCCGCCTCCGGAGCCAGACTCATAGACCATGTGCTGACCCACAGCATAAGGTGGTACTGCCGGTGGATGACGCCCGACGGCAGTGTGGTGAGCGAATATGAGTCGCCACATGCCCACGGAAGCCATCCGTTCGTAGTCAAAATGTATCCGCTGACCGACGGCGAGGTGCATTCGCTCGTAGAGGATGTCATTGACCAGCAGATATATGTCAACCGCCTTATAACGCTTATGGACAGGGTGATGAGCACGTCGGCCAAAGGAGTGTTGCTTTTCCCGAAGAGCCAGCGGTCGTCGAACATGGACTGGGAAAAACTGTCGGCGCTATGGGCGTCGCCCGACGGGGTGATACCGTATGAGGCGGTCGACGGCGCCCCCGAACCGCGCCAGCTGATAACCAACGCCGGCGATTTCGGGGCACGCGAGCTGCTGAGCCTCGAACTGCAGATGCTCGAGGATGTGTCGGGAGTGAGCAATGCATTGCTCGGACGCAGCAGCGGCGGGGGCAATGTGGGGTATGAGCGCTATGAAAGCGAGGTGCGCAACGCCACTGTGGCAATCAACGATCTGCTGCTGACATTCGTGCATTTCAGGGAGGAACGGGATGAGAAATTGCGTGGTATTTGATGGTATTTTTACCATTTTAACAACCATGAGCAAATTTTAAGCCCATCATCATGGTAATTTTGCCAAAAACAAAATTACTTATGGGAGAATATACCGAACAACGCAACAGAGACTTCATGAGAGCATTCCGCCGCGAGATGAAAGAGATGTTTTCGCGCGGAGAGGATGTGACGGTGGAACAGGTGATAGCGCGGGTGACGGAGGGTGATGCTCCGGGATATTATGTGAGCTACCGATATGCCCGTCGCGCGGTAGGCGACCTGATAGAAAGGGGTGTCATATCGAAATACAATGGAGGTCTGCGCCGCCACTCGCGCCGCGACATGATGATAGAGATAGGAAGAAAATGTGTGGAGAGGATGGAGAGCACGGGGGTAGGCCTGGGGAGAGCATTGGTGGATGTGCTTGTGACGGAACGGGCTTCATCGTTTTTCATGACCAGAGCTTACGCCCGCCAGCTCTTCTACAGAATGGAAAAACAGAAAAACAGGAAAGGATTGGGAAATGAGAATAGAAATAAAGAAGAGCGATGTGCTGGAGGAGATATATGCATTGTCGGCGCTGAAGGGATATGTCAACCTGCCCGAGCGGGAGAGGATGCTGCTGCAGGATGACCAGAGCGAGGGACTGTCGGTGCTTGTGGCCGATGCGTTTGCCGAGACGGTGATTGAACTGATGCCACGTGTGGAGAGATTCGGGATGCCGGAAGAGAACGACGATGGGGATATGTGGATTGAGCTGAAGGACGGGTATGGCGCAACGGGCATTGAGGCGGCAGTCGGAGCGTTGCTGACAAAGACGGTGGCGTGCATGGTACTCGCCGCCATATACGAGGAGAGCGGCGAGGGTGACGCATACAGCCGCAGGGCAATGCGAGGGATTGATATGGCGCGCGACACGGCAGACAGCGCCGAGGTCAGGCTCAGGGGATGGAGATAGGCCCAGGCGTCAGTCGAAGACGGCGCGGACCACGGGGAGGGACTGCAGGTTGCGGATGGCGCCGAAGTGGGTGGAATAGTATTGTATAAGGAGGTCGAGGACGGCATTGCGGTCGGCGCGTGTCATGCGGAACAGGTGCATGTTGCGGAAGTTGATGCGGGAGAGGGAGAAAAGAGCTGCCGAACGCTCGGCATCGAGCCACTGGGAGTGGAGGGGAGGCGATGAACGGAACTGTCCGGCGGAGAAGTCGAAACAGTAGCCGGGGCGATAGGAAGCGGTGTCGGGAGCCACACCCATGAACTGCTGAAGCGCGAAAAGAAATGCAAGGGGCGCGTTGGCAATGGAACGGCGCGAGGAGGTGATGCGCGAAACAGCGTCATCGACAAAATCGAACAGCACGGCATCGGGCTGGCTGTCGCGGAGAATGGTGGCGAGAAAGTCGCATATAAAAAGTACTACTGATGTAGCCATCGGGTTTTCAAGCATCATGATGCGCGCCGGCATGATATCGCGCACCGACTGCAGGGATCGGTTCTCGCGGATATCTATCACGCATGAAAAGGAGGAGCCGGGAAGCATAAGAGCCCTGCGACGGCGGGCGGCGGGCGAATTGCCGTCGTTGACAATGAGAGATATGCGCCCGGCCTCGCGCGACAGGCAATGCACGATGGCGCGGGTGTCGTTATACTTGATTGAGCGGAGCGTTATGCAGTCGGAGGGAATGAGCACTTTTTTTAATTAGTAATTAGGAATGAGTAATTTTTTTTGCGGGAGGGAGTTTTTGGGTGTTGGTGGGGTTTGTTTTTGCTTTTTGGGGTGGTTTTGGGGTGAGAGGGAGTACAAAAATAGGAGTAAAAAACGAAAAAAACGCATTTTTTTATTAAAAAATTTGCATATTAAAAAAAGTGTGTGTAATTTTGCAGTCGCTTTGAGAGTGTAACTGCAAAGCAACGAGGCCCATTCGTCTATCGGTTAGGACGCAAGATTTTCATTCTTGAAAGAGGAGTTCGATTCTCCTATGGGCTACCATAAAACAAAAAAGTAAAAGTCAATTACAATAATGGCAAATCACAAATCTTCAATCAAGAGAATACGCCAGACGGCCAGCCGTCGTCTTCACAACCGCTATTACGCAAAGACAGCGCGCAATGCTGTACGTCGTGTACGTAAAATGACCAACAAGGCAGAAGCAGAAGCAGCATTTGTAAAATTGACCGCAATGCTTGACAAGCTCGCTGCAAAGAAAGCTATATCGAAGAACAAAGCTTCGAACCTCAAGAGCAAGATTGCCCGCCACATCAACGGATTGGCAGCGTAAGCAAGTCTTCTTTTGAAGCAAGCGGCCCATTCGTCTATCGGTTAGGACGCAAGATTTTCATTCTTGAAAGAGGAGTTCGATTCTCCTATGGGCTACAGCAAGAGGGTGCGATTTATTTCGCGCCCTCTCTTTTGGCGTAGGCATAGGGCTTACGGATCGGACATGTCAGACAGGTCGGACGAGTCTGACTTAGTGCGGGACGCGGAAATTCAGACGCGGAAATTCAGGGGGAAAACTTTAAAGATTTATAAAGTTGGGGGCGCGGGGCTATTATAATAAATATATATTTATTATATTTGTAAGCATAAATATCGGGAAAGGAGATTTTTGCTTTCCCGGAATCATTTCAAACATACCCTACAGCTTACAAAAGGGAAAACCTTATGGACAATTACATTGTATCGGCGCGCAAATACCGGCCATCGACGTTTGCATCGGTGGTGGGACAGAAGGCGTTGACGGCAACGCTGAAGAATGCGATTGCCACCGACCGTCTGGCCCACGCCTACCTGTTCTGCGGAGGCCGCGGAGTGGGCAAGACATCGTGTGCCCGCATCTTCGCGAAGACCATCAACTGCACGAACCCGTCGGCCGACGGCGACCCGTGCAACGCGTGCGACTCATGCCGGGCTTTCAACGAGAACCGTTCGCTCAACATCATAGAACTTGACGCGGCGTCAAACAACAGCGTCGACGACATACGAGGGCTCGTGGACCAGGTGCAGGTGCCTCCGACCGAGGGACGCTACCGCGTGTTTATCATCGACGAGGTGCACATGCTGTCGTCGTCGGCATTCAATGCGTTTCTCAAGACGCTGGAGGAGCCGCCGAGCTATGTGGTGTTCATTCTCGCCACGACCGAGAAGCAGAAAATAATCCCGACGATACTTTCGCGCTGCCAGATTTACGACTTCAACCGCATCACGGTGACCGACATGGTGGAGCATCTGCAATATGTCGCGTCGCAGGAGAATATCACGGCCGAGCGTTCGGCTTTGGCTCTGATTGCCCGCAAGGCCGACGGCGCCATGCGCGACGCACTGTCGATTTTCGACCAGGTGGCGGCTTCGTCGCGCGGAAATATCACATATACATCGGCCATCGCCAACCTAAATGTACTCGATTCGACCTACTACACGCGGCTGGTGGGAGCGTTCGCCAAAGGCGACGTGCAGACCGCGCTGCTGATATACAAAGAGATACGCGACCACGGTTTCGACACCCACTTCTTCATAACCGGACTGGCCGCCTATATAAGAGACCTGATGGTGGCGCGTTCGGAATCGACGCTTTCGCTCCTCGACACCGACGACGAGGTGAAAGCCGAGATGGCCAATACGGCCAAGGAGCTTCCGCTCGACTTCTATTTCGCAGCCATGAGCCTCTGCAACGAAGCCGACCTCAACTACCGCCAGGCGTCGTCAAAGACATTCCTTGCCGAGCTTCTGCTCATCAGACTGTGCCAACTACAAAGCCCCTCCCCCACTTATAGCGGCGCAGGAGAGGGGCAGCTGAAGCCTTTTGCCGCTACGCAAAGTCAGGCAGGAGCGGCAGCTCAGACGAGTCCGACAGGTCGGACCGGTCAGACGGCTCCGACTATGACAACGCCTACGCCGCCTCCGGCGGCGATGCCGGGAAATCAGAGTACTCCGAGTGCTCAGAGTGCTCAGAGTTCTCAGAGAGCGCCGAGTTCTCCGACTGCTCCGATGCCTGTTGGTGCAGGTGCGCCTCCGGCGCCGGCTCGCACCACCGGCAAGGTGCTACGCACCACACGCCGCGTGGAGACGCAGGCAACGACCGCACAGGCCGTGCACGCCGCCGAGGCTGCGCTCCACCGCTCCGAAAGATATACCGAC
Organism: uncultured Muribaculaceae bacterium; assembly: GCA_947174635.1. Lineage (GTDB taxonomy): Bacteria > Bacteroidota > Bacteroidia > Bacteroidales > Muribaculaceae > JAGBWK01. The sequence continues at coordinate 14,805 of CAMWJS010000046.1, read as the reverse complement.
GAGCAGGTCAATGCCGCATGGGACGCGTTTGCCGCCGCACGCCCTACCGAGCGCATACTTATCAACACGATGCGCGCGTGCCGTCCGAAAAACATGGGCAACGACAGATACGACGTGGCTCTGGAGAATGACATACAGACGGCGGAATTCCGCAACCAGCTGCCGGGACTGCTTGCCCACATACGCAACGCGATATCCAACGACAACTTCACGATTACCCTGTCGATCAATACCTCCGGACCGGCGCCCACGATATGGAACGACCGCGAGATACTCGCACACATCACATCGGTGTCGCCCGAAATAGTCAAACTGATTGACAAGTTCAACCTCAAACTCGTATAAACTCCCCTCCACCTTAAAAAGCATACGCAACAACACAATATGAGAAAGATACTGACCACTACCGCTATAGCCGCGACCGCACTGACGGGCGCCGCACAGGTAAACTCGCCGGCTCCCGAAGGGTACCTGAAGCGTGCAATCGACATGTACAACGATGCAAACTACGTCGGGTGCACCGACCAGATGCGTTATCTGAAAGACAACAGTCCGACGGCAAGCGAGCTTGAGGACGCCGACTACTACATAGCCATGTCGGCGCTGCATCTGAACAAAGCGGATGCCGAGGCGCTCATCAAATACTACATGTGGCGCTACCCTTCGTCGGCCCGCATAGCCGAAGCGCGTCTGGCTCTCGGCAACCTGTATACGGCGACCGGCCGTTACGGCGAGGCGCTCAACGAGTTCGCGCAGATAGCCGACAAGAGCCTTGACCGCAGCAGCGCCGACCGCAAGGACGCATCGCGCGCCTACTGCCTGCTCAAACAGGGGGAATATGACCTGGCCGAGCCTATCTACCGGCGTCTGGCCCGCTCGAAGGAATATGCCGACGAGGCACGTTTCTACGAAGGCTATATAGCATACGTCAGGAAAGACTACACCAAGGCTGCCGAACTTTTCAAAAAGTGCAACAGCAGCAAGGCGCCCGGCGACATGGCCGACTACTATCTGGCACAGATAGAATATCTCGACGGCGACTACGCCAAGGCTGCGTCGACGGCACGCCGTCTGTACTCGAACACGCGGATAGAGCCGTCGTTCCGCTTCGAGGCGATGCGAGTGGCGGGCGAGTCGTACTACCAGCTCGACGACCTCGGCGAAGCGCTTCCGCTGCTCCGGGAGTATGCCGCCAACACGTCAGACCCGCTTCCCACCACGCTCTATATGCTCGGTGTGACGGAATACCGCGAAGGGAACTACGATGAGGCCGTGAAGTATCTGACCCCGGTAATCGACTTCGACAACGCGATGGGACAGAGCGCCAACCTCTTCATAGGGCAGGCGATGATGAGGCAGGCCAACTACTCGGGCGCAATCATAGCGTTTGACCGCGCGCTGCGCATGCACTTCGACAACGACGTGCGCGAGGCGGCGTTCTACAACTATGCCGTAGCCAAGACCGAAGGGGGCAGGATACCGTTCGGCAACTCGGTGGCGACGTTTGAGGAATTTCTGCGCGCATTCCCCAATTCGCGGCATGCGTCAGACGTGCGCGAATATCTCGTGGCCGGCTACATGACCGACAACAATTTTGCGGCAGCCCTCGCCTCAATCAACCAAATCAAAAACCCGTCGAAAAAAATACTCGGCGCCAAGCAGCAGGTGCTCTACGCCCTGGGCTCGCGCGAGGTGATGGCCGGACAGCACGACGCGGCGATAGCGCATCTCAAAGAGGCCGTCGCGCTCAAGCAGCATGACGCCAAGACCGCAGCCGAATCGGAGCTCTGGCTCGGAGAGGCCTACTACGGCAACGGCGACTACGCCGCGGCACAGAAATCATACCGCAACTCGCTGACAGGCAACCGTCTCTCGCCCGAAAACAAGCAAGTGGCGCTCTACGGACTGGGCTACAGCTATTTCCGCGACGGCGACGCAGAGAACGCCAGCCGCTATTTCACCGATTTCATCAACTCCCGCCCCGAGCCGTCGGGCATACTCAAGGCCGACGCCCTCAGCCGCATAGCTGACCGCTATTTTACCGAGAAAGATTTCGGCAAAGCCGCATCGGCATACAATGACGCATACCGCGCCAATCCGGCCACGGGGGACTACGCGCTGCTGTCGCGTGCCCGCATGTACGGCTACGACGGCAACTACAAGGAGAAAGTCAACCTGCTGCAACAGTTCATCAAGGAGTTCCCCAAATCGAGCATGCTTCCGCAGGCCTATATCGACCTTGGCGAAAGCTACGCCCAGCTCGGCGATGCCGGCCGCTCGATTGAATCATACTCGATGGTAGCATCGCGTTATCCCGGCAGCGCCTACGGCCGCCAGGCCAATCTGCTCCTCGCCCTGGCCTACCTCAACGAGAACGACAAGCCGCAGGCCATCGACACCTACAAGCAGCTGATAACGACCGCACCGGGGTCGGAAGAGGGACGCCAGGCGTCGGACAACCTCAAGCAAATCATGGCCAACGACGGCATGCTCGACGAGTATGTGGCATTTATCAACTCAGTGCCCGGCGCCACTCCCGTGGGAGCGTCGGATGTGGAGAACGCCGCATTCCTTGCCGCCGAGCGCGATTATCTCAACAAGGGACTGACCGGACGTCTGACCGACTATCTCGACCGCTTCCCGCAGGGCGCCTCACGCCCCGCCGCCCTTGGCTATGCCATTGCCGCCAACTCCAAGGCAGGCAACGCCGAGGCCACAATCGGCTATGCCAACGAACTTATCGAGACTTATCCCGACAACGCGCTCATGCCCGCGGCGCTGAAAGCTAAAGCAGAGGCGCTTGCCGACCAGGGCAAAGGAGAGCTCGCCCTGTCGGCCTACGAGCAGCTCGCCACCACGGCATCGACACCCGAGATGCTCAACGAGGCGCAGCTCGGCATCATGCGCACCGCCCGCGACCTCGGCTACAACGACCGCGTCATCGACGCCGCCTCGGCCATCACCTCATCGTCGACTCCCTCCGGCGAACAGCGCTCCGAAGCCGCGTTCAACTACGCCGAAGCGCTCTACAACAACGACGACACCGACAATGCCATAGCACGGTGGAACGAGCTGTCGGCCGACCTCAACGACATATACGGCACCAAAGCGCTCTTCCGCATAGCGCAGGCCGGCTATGACGCAGGCGACCTCAAGGCAGCCCGCACGGCGGCCGAGAAACTGATTGACTCCGACACGCCCCACAACTACTGGCTGGCCCGCGGTTTCATACTTCTCTCCGACATCAACCGCGCCGAGGGCAACCTCTTCGAGGCCGACCAGTATCTCGTAAGCCTCCGCGACAATTATCCCGGCACCGAAACCGACATCTTCAAAATGATTGACGACCGTCTCAACAACAAATAATCCGAACGCAATGAAAAAACAATATATCGCACTCGCAGCCGCCGCCATAGGCCTGGGCATGTCGGCCCAGACACTCACCAAAGAGATTGTGATCGAACGCGAAGTGGAACCCACGCTGCCCGAAGCAGCGCGCATCAACAGCTTCCCCACGCTGCTGCAGCCGCAGGCACCGGCATCACGCCTGCCGTTTGTCGACATCACCGCCGCCACCCGTGTGCCCGGCATGCTCACCATGCTCGAGCCCGCCGACGGGCAGCCGGCCATCACCCTGTCGCCCTACCGCGGCTATGCCTCGCTGGGCTATTTCCCCGCCTATAACCTGGGGCTCTCGGCCGGCTATTCAATCATAGCCGAACCGACATCGTCGCTCAACGTGTGGACACAGTTTGACGGCATGTCGTACAAGGACCAGTATGACGAGACACTCAAGCGCAACTGCGTGACCGTCGGCGCCGACTTCTCGCACCTGTTCGGACGCACACGCCGCCTCGACCTCTCGGCCGACTTCTCCTACAACGCCTACAACAAGCCCTGGGAGGAGGAAGACCCCAACCACAGCACCCTCGCACTCAACGTCGATGCCGCCTGGTCGGCCCGCCATAACGCGCTCGCCTACTACGTAACCGCCGGTTTCAACCACTTCGGTTTCTCGGGCAAAGAGCTGCATCTGAGCGACTACGCCCTCGACGGCATCTCGCAGAACATAATCAAGGCGGGCGGAGGTACGGCCTACTTCATCACCGACAAATCGTCGCTCTCAGGCCATGTCGATGTCAGCTTTGTCAACACAAACAAATTCAACACGCTGATGACCGACCAGACCGTAGGCGGCACATCAATATGGATGCCCGCGCTGATAGCGGGCAACGGCAAGACCTTGGGGCTCATCACTCTCGCACCCTCCTACCGCTACACCTCGGGGGCATTCTCGACATCGCTCGGAGTGAAAGCGCAGATAGCCACCAACTCGGGCAAGACATTCCACATAGCGCCCGACGTGAAGTTCAACGTGCGCCCCGTGTCGACATTCGCGGCCACGCTTTCGCTCGGAGGCGGAGAGCATATCAACCGCCTTGCCGACCTCTACAACATCGACCCCTACATGTCGGTTGCGCAGGGATACAAGTTTTCGGAAGTGCCATTCACTGCCGACCTGTCGCTGACATTCGGCCCGTTCTACGGCGCGTCGGTCGAGCTTTTCGGCGGTTATGCCGTAGCCAACGACTGGCTTATGCCGGAAGTGCTTGACGGCGCAGGCGGCCCCAATCCGAGCCCCAACCGACCCATCTACGGCTCGATGTTCAACACCGTCGACCTGCGCGCAATGCACTACGGCGCCAAGTTGGCCTGGAAATACAACAAAAACATCGAGGCATCGGTCAAATACACCGGAGCCCCGGGCAACTACCGCCACAGCTACTACCTCAACCCCGACCGCGCGCGCCACGTGATGGAAGCAAAGGCATCGGTGACACCGTTCGCCCCACTCACCGTCGACGCCTCGTTTGAGCTCCGCGCCGGCCGTTCGCTCTACACCCGCTGGGGCACTGCCGTCGGTTCCGACCCGATGAAATTCAACCTGCGCAACGCCAACTCGCTCAACATAGGCGCCACCTACCGCTTCACGGATTGGATTTCGGCCTTTGCCCGCGTAGAAAACATCCTCGGCCGACGCGCCTACATGTACAACCTGCTCGAACAGCAGGGCATCCACGGCCTCATCGGCGCCGCCGTAAAGTTCTGATGATGCACAATAATAACGCAATAAAAACAAGAGTACAAAAGATTTGACAACAGAACAAGTTTATTTTTCTTAGAAACTTTTGTTCTCATCCGCATTATTAACGCGGTTAAAAAACCGCGTCTACTACTTTGCTGTTCAGGCTTATAGTAGACGCGTTTTTTAACCGCGTTAATAATATTCTGTGCTCCTGTCAAAGCTCACTCTTCCACGATGGAGGGGGAAATGTAGGTTATTGCGGTGCGGGCGCGGGTTGTGGCGGTGTAGAGCCAGCGGTAGAAGTCGAGGGTGGTGACGGCTTCGTTGGAGATGTTGGCCATGTCGACGAATACCGATTGCCACTGGCCGCCCTGCGCTTTGTGGCAGGTCACGGCGTAGGCGTATTTGACGCGGAGGGCGTTGTAGTAGGGGTCGGTGTGGAATATGCGGCGGCGCACTGTCGGGTCGGCGGCGCTTGCGGGGTCGAGGCCGGCGAGCGCGCGGTTGAGCAGCATCTGCTCATGCTCGGGATTTAATCCCGCCGTCACCGAGTTGAGCGAATTTAGAATCAGTTTGGCGTCGAACGTGATGTCGCGGTCGGGGAGCGACAGCTCCACGTCGGCAAAACGCAGGAAACCGATGATTTCCGTACCGTAGATTTTATTTACTTTCACCACATCGCCGTTTGCCACGAAGTCGGCGCCTTTCACCTTCGAAGTCCAGAAATAGTTGTTTTTTGCGATGAGCAGCGGTTCGCCGCACGTGATGACCTCCTCCTTTTCAAGTATTGACTTGCGGATGGCGAGGTTGAACTCCATGGCGCGCTTGTTGGAGCGCGTGATGAGTATCGTGTCGTCGATGCCGTAGTTGTTATATGAGTCAACAAGCGCTTCCTGCAGCTCCTCGCCGCCGATGGCGCTGACGTCGGCAAACGGCTCGATGCGCAGTTTCGGCACCGGCAGCTGCTCCATAGCCATCGCCCTACGCAGCATAGTGGCGTTGTAGAGAATACCGGAACGCGCTTTCTGGCGCACGGTCTGCGTGATTACCGCACGCGTCACACGCAGGCCCAACGCGCGCAGCCGGTCGACCGACATCGCCGGCGACGTCTCACACCCCACCGGGGGCAACTGCGCCCCGTCGCCGAGCAGAATCATGCGGCAGTCGTGCCCCGAACCGTAGACATAATGTGCCAGGTCCTCAAGCAGCGAGTCATGCTCGTTCTCCCCTATCATCGACGCCTCGTCGACGATGAAGATAGCGTTGGAGTGCGGATTGTCGGCCACTCCGGCCACCGCCGCCACATCGCCCAGCCCCTTGTAGATTTTGCGGTGGATAGTCATCGCCGTCTTATCAGCGAAACCGCTCAGCACCTTGGCCGCGCGCCCCGTGGGAGCAAGCAGCACCGTCGGGCGCCTCATGGCCCGCAACGCCTTGACAAGCGCCGCCACCACCGACGTCTTCCCCGTGCCGGCATATCCGTTGAGCAGAAACACCGAATTATAGGGCGTGGCGTCGCCGCAGAAACGCGAGAGGGCGTCAATCAACGCCCTCTGCTGCTCCGTGGGGACAAACCCCATTTCTGCTGTTATTTTTTCTGCAAGCACTTTTGAGTGTTTAATGTTACTGTCGCCTTGAGAGGGGTGCAGTACTTAATGTTGTAGGGACGCACGGCTCGTGCGTCCGAATTTAATAGTTGATAATCAGGATGTTGGCGGACGCACGAGCCGTGCGTCCCTACATTTGTGCAACACCCTCACTAAGTTCTATTTTTTGTCAGGAGCTACCCTCTTAATTCACAATGAATTGATCAGTCGATGATGTCGAAGCCGGTGTATTTGCGGAGGCATTCCGGCACTACGATACCTTCGGGAGTCTGGTTGTTCTCGAGGATAGCCGCCACGATGCGGGGCAATGCGAGCGCCGAACCGTTGAGCGTGTGGCACAGGCGTGTCTTCTTGTCCTCGCCGCGGTAACGGCATTTGAGGCGGGCGGCCTGATAGGTCTCGAAGTTGGATACCGACGACACTTCGAGCCAGCGTTTCTGCGCTGCCGAGTACACCTCAAAGTCAAACGTGATGGCCGACGTGAAACTCATGTCGCCGCCACACAGACGCAGTATGTGCCAAGGCAATCCGAGACGCTCGAGCAACGACTGCACGTGGTCTTTCATCTCCTCGAGAGCGGCGTAAGAGTTTTCGGGCTTCTCGATGCGCACGATTTCCACCTTGTCAAACTGGTGCAGGCGGTTGAGGCCGCGCACGTCCTTGCCGTAGCTGCCTGCCTCGCGGCGCCAGCATGCCGAGTAGGCGCAGTTCTTCACCGGGAGCTGTGCGTCGGTGAGAATCACATCGCGGTAGATATTTGTCACGGGCACTTCGGCCGTAGGTATCAGGTAGAGATTGTCGAGGGGCGCATAATACATCTGGCCCTCCTTGTCGGGGAGCTGGCCTGTGCCGTAGCCCGACGCCTCGTTGACCACGTAGGGGGGCTGCACTTCGGTGTAGCCGGCTTCGTTGGCCGAGTCGAGGAAGAACTGTATGAGCGCGCGCTGCAGGCGGGCACCTTTGCCGATGTAGACGGGGAAACCGGCGCCGGTGATTTTCACGCCGAGGTCGAAGTCGATGATGTTATACTTCTTGGCGAGCTCCCAGTGGGGAAGCGCGTCGGCGGGGAGCTCGGGCATCACGCCGCCCTCTTTCTCCACCACGTTGTCCTCGGCAGACCTGCCCTCGGGCACAGCCTCACACGGCATATTGGGTATGGAGAGGCGTATTTCGAGTATTTCCTTCTCCACCGCGTCGAGTTCCGACGCATATTTCTTCATATCCTCCTTCGCCTTTGCCACTTCAGCCTTGGCGGCTTCGGCAGCCTCACGCTCGCCCGCTTTCATCAGCTTGCCTATTTCGGCAGCCTGCTTGTTGAGTCCGGCGGCAATAGTGTCGGCCTGCAGCTGCAACGCACGGCGGCGCTCGTCGAGAGCGAGGATTGTTTCAATCTTTTCTTTTCCATCAAATCCCTTGACCTTCAGGCGGTCGATTACATACTGGGGATTTTCCTTGATTTGTTGTATCGTCAGCATAATATTATAGTTTTTTTTCCCCGATTAATCATGATTAATCATGTTAAATCCCGATTAATCGCAATAAATCCTGATTAATCCCGGTTAATCAAAATTCAAAATCACCCCAACAGCTCCTTCACCTTGGCCGAGATGGCACGGCCGTCGGCACGGCCTGCAAGCGCCTTGCTTGCCACGCCCATCACCTTGCCCATCATCTTTGCGTCGGTGGCACCCACCTCGGCGATGATTTTCTTAAGCTCGGCGGTCAGCTCCTCCTCGGTCAGCTGCTTGGGCAGGTATTCCTCTATCACCGCCACCTCGGCAAGCTCACCTTCGGCAAGCTCCGGACGGTTCTGCTCCTTGTAGATAGCGGCACTTTCGCGGCGCTGCTTCGCCATTTTCACCAGCACCTTGGTAGCGGCCTCGTCGCTCAACGTGCCGTCGCCACCCTTGGCGGTCTTAGCCTCAAGAAACTCCTTCTTGATGCCGCGCAACGCCTCCAGGCGCACACGCTCCTTGGCAAGCATAGCCTTCTTGATATCTTCTGATATTCTGTCAAATAAATCCATATCTGTCAATATATTTATTAGTAACCGCAAATTTACGCAATTTTTCTTTTTAAAGATGTATATTTCAGGGTAAAATTAAATTCAATGTACCATAACATTTTTTATCCCGCATTTTTGAAGTAAATTTGCCTTATGAGCCATACCTTTCTTCTATACCATATTGTTATCGCTACCAAAGAGCGCAGAATGGCAATCAGACCTGACTGCGAACGAAGCGTCTATAAAATTCTATTCCATATCCTGAATAAACAAGGCTGTTATGTATATCGGATAAACGGGATGCCTGACCATATACATCTTCTGATTGATGCATCGCCAAACATCGCTCCGGCCAAACTCGTCGGCGAACTGAAACGTCAGAGTTCACTTTTCATAAGGAGCGAGGCCATAATCCATGATTGGCCCGGATGGAACGAAGGATACTACCTCGAAACGCTGTCGCGCAATGCCCTTGAGAATGTGCGGCAGTATATCATCAACCAAAAATCACATCATGTAGGACAGCCATTCCTCGATGAATACCGCAATCTGCTGATAGCGCATGGCATCAATCCTGACAACACCGGAGATAGATGATGCCTACGGCAACGTCCTGTGGTAGAGCTGCGTATCCCCGGCCAAGTCGCTGCGCTCCATGACCGGGTTAATCAGATAGACGATGCCTGCGGCATCCCGCCACGCCAACGGCCACGCCAATTTTGTACGCCGCACGACCGCATGGTAAAGTGGTAAAGAAGTATAACAGGACGTTGCCGCAGGCATCGTCTATCCGATTAACCCGGTCATGGTGCGCAGCGACTTGGCCGGGTGCTGCCTCGCACACGCAGGACGTTGCCGCAGGCATCATCCATCCGATTAACCCGGTCATGGAGCGCAGCGACTTGGCCGGGTGCTGCCCCGCACACGCAGGACGTTGCCGCAGGCATCGTCTATCTGATTAACCCGGTCATGGAGCACAGCGACTTGGCCGGGTGCTGCCTCGCACACGCAGGACGTTGCCGGCAGGCATCATCTATCTGATTAACCCGGTCATGGAGCGCAGCGACTTGGCCGGGTATAGGGACGCGCCCCCGCGGACGTTGCCGGCAGGCATCGTCAATCCATCAGATATCGGGCAATCACACCTTGTCTTCAGGGAATTTGCCTTGGCGCGCATCGCGGCGTTTGCGCCAGTCGTTGCGCATTTTCATGACGAAGATGATTGCCGAGCAGAGGCCGGTCACCACATTGGTGATAAGCAGAGGCCAGTTGCCGAGCAATATGCCCTGTATCACAAAAAACACGCTGCCAAGCCCCATCAGCAGGAAGGTCGGCACCGCGATGCTGTCAGTGTCGTTGGTGCGGATTGTATATATAGCCTGCGGCAGATAGCCGAATATCATGCAGACACACGCGGCGTAGCCTACAATTGTAGTTATCATGGTTGTCAAGTTTTATGTTGTGAAAAGCATAAATATACGCAATATACTTCAACAACACAAATTTTCATGCAATTGTTGCACGCGGAGCGGTCATTCAAGCTTTGCCGGCATCACCCCCTTTACGGAATCAATCTCTATGACCGCTTTAAACACAGGCTGCGCACGATTATTTGCAGGCCTGTGCAGGCTGACATTGAAAGGCTCCAGGTAGCTGCGGCTGAATTGCTCCGGCTCATAACGTCTCAACATCATATTTTCATAATATGAGCCCGAATGCAGATTATATGACCCGACAATCACTTCCACGTAATCGTCATAGACCCCGGCATAAAATTTCGCATGCGATTTATGAAACAGTTTTACGGCCGACTTTTCACAACCCTTCTTTCTGCCGTCATAGCTGTCGGCCATCGTGACGATAGTGGAGATATCGTTCCACTTCCTGAGTTCATCATACGATTTCCCAATCGATGTATATGCCGATTTCAAAGAGGACAGAGAGCACTTGCGTGTGATAAGTGTTGTCTTGTCGATGTCGGTGACCGCCGAGAGCCATCTCCAGAATTCGCATATCTCACGGGCATACTTCTTATTGGTGTACTGAAAACCGATAAACGGCGACACAAGAAACACTTCACGGCACTCCAGTCGCCACCGCATCAGCATATTGTTTAATATCGCAAGGCAGCGGTCGCGCGTGAACACTCCGTCGATAATATCTTCCGGATTCACGCCTTCGACTTCAATCAGTGTCAAGCCGGCGGCGTTTATGTCACGCTCCGACCTAACCTCTTTGACATAGCGGCATTGCCGGTCGGAGAGCTTCACCCTTATCTCAAGACGACTGATGCTGTCGGCTCCGGCAACTCCGGCAAGATAGCCGTTGACAATCGTCGCCAGCTCCTTATCCAGCTCAGCGGCATACCGCGTCATCACCCCGCGGCCTTCCGCATCAAAATCCCTGCCGTCATACAGCCACACCGGTTCTTGCGGTATCGCTTTAGGCTGCACGTCAACATCGTCAACATATTCCCTGAACTCGCCGCGTGGCACATCGGCATATTCTTCGGCACATTCCTCCCACTTCGACTCGCAGGCATATACCGCATCGTTTTGATAATGACACTTTCCATCCCGTCCATAATACCGGTAATGGTCGACATTGTGCACCTCAGCCTTTGTCAGCGCCTTGCATTCGGGGCATCTGAACACCACCTCTCCCGGGTCATTGCATAAACAATACTCCGTATCTGTATATTCATACACGTGATTGCAGCTCTGCCCGGAGCATTTTAGTTTCATCCGGCGTGAAGTTGAAAATTCCATTAATGTTAAATATCTATTTGAGTTAATAATTAGTCTCTTATATTGTTGAAATTTAGTTTTAAATTTCTTACCTTTGTGGCATTAGATATAGTACAAATCCTTCCGAAAGTTTAAAATTTCGTTATCACTTTCTCCAAATTAATAATATAAGCTTGAATTAATTTAGTATTTTAATAAATTTAACCAAATATTACTTAAATATTAACCAAAAATCGATTTTTTATGAAAAAATTTTTACTCTCGTTAGCCACAGTGCTTTGCGCAACTTCGTTTGCCTCGGCAGCGGAAGTCACATTTGAGTTTAAAACTGCTACCGGTACGAACAACTACGGTCTTACCCCCGCTTACTCAGGCAGCAACACCGGTTACATCACCAACAACTCTACTGCAACTGAGGGCGACATAACCCTGACACTTGGCGGTGGAACCAATAACTGGCGCAACTGGTCTGACGGTCTGCGTGCTTATGGCAAGAATAATAATCCGACCCTCAAAGTAAGCGGCGCTTCTGAAGGCATTACCATCTCCGAAATCTCTATCAACCTCGCAACAGCTCTCACCATCACAGCCGACAGCGGTACGATGGGCAAAACCACATCTACAAAAGAGAACTCCTGGACCGGCGATGCCGCTGATGTCACCTTCAAATTAAAAGGTGCCAATGCAGCCATTCAGACTCTTACCATCACTTACACAAAAGCCGGCGCCGTAGAGGTTGACGCTCCCGTCATCACCCCCGCAGAAGGTGTCTATGGTGAAGCTCAGGAAGTGACAATCACTGCCGCTGCAGATAACAAAGTGTATTATACTCTTGATGGATCAAAGCCCACAGATGCTTCAACTCTCTACACCGCACCTTTCACTGTCAGCGAGGCAACCACTATCAAAGCTATAGCTGTTGACCCCGACGACAACGCATCGTCAGTAGTTACTACAATCATAGCGATTGCCGAAGGTGCTAACGGTAACGGCACCGAAGCAGCTCCCTACAACGCCATCGCAGCCAACGCAGCTGCTCTCGCCGGCATTACCGGCAACGTATATGTAGAGGGCACCGTTGTTTTTGTAAAAACCATCGACACCGGAACATACGGTAACGCCGAATACTACATCTCAGCCGACGGCACCGAAACTGACCAGTTCTACATCTACCGCGGCTATGGCCTCAACGGTGAAAAATTCACATCAGAAAATGACCTCAAAGCTGGCATGAAAGTGGTTGTAAACGGCCAGCTTACCCTCTACAATGGCGAACTTCCTCAGTTCACCACCGGCAGCAAAATCGTCGAACTCGACACTACCGGTGTTGAAGACATCGAAATCAACGAAAACGCTCCCGTTGAATACTTCAACCTCCAGGGCGTACGCGTAGAGAACCCCGCCAACGGCCTCTACATCATGCGTCAGGGCGACAAAGTCGTAAAAGTTATCAAATAAGCCGGCTCTGTCCGACACGACAAACCCATAGAAACGGGGTGGCACAACAACCGGTGCCACCCCGTTCTGCTATAGTCATGACACCTTCACGCCCGCACTACATAAATTCATTATGTTAAATAATATTAATCTCCCGACACGTGTATTTTTATACATCCACTGCATAACACACTGAAACCGCCCGAGATACTACTGTTCATGCGGGGTGAGCGACACCGCGACACGCCTCGGAGCACAAAAAAAATGTATAAAATCATTTTGTCATTTCAAAAATTATTACTTCTTTTGCATGTGTGTTTTTCATAGTATTAGATTAAGATAAAGGTTTAAAGGAAAAGAGTCGTTGTGAAACGACTCTTTTTTTATACATACACATATACATATACGTATACATATACATATATACACATCGATATACACCCCGCCACCACTGACAACGCAAATCCCCCGGGACTTGCCCCCGCCCTCTGCTATCGTATGGGGTTAAGCTTGCGATGAGTCAGAGAGCCGGAGGCTCGAGGGTCTACTATTAACCGGAGTCGAAGGGACACGTAGTGACCCGTAGGCCCCGGCGAGCGACCAGCCAACGCTAAGCCCGGGACGGGCGACATCTGGTAGAGACCTCACCCTACACCAGATAACGCCCGAAAAACGGGATACGCCGCAGCAGCCACGACACAAGCAGACCGCCGCCGAATGCCACAGCAAACGCCGCCGGCGTCGACTCCGAATACTCAGGCGCGAACCGCGGCAGCAGCACCCCGGAAAACAGCCAGTGCGATAGATATATGCCATAGGAATAGCGTGAAACGAAATTGACCACACTGTCAGCCACCTGGCCGAGCGTCTTCACCCTCACAAGCAGCGAGAAGTACAGCACGGCCATCACCACCGCAGGAAGCGAATTTCCGGAAAAAGAGACGCATATCTTCTTTAAATCAAAACTTAGCTCCATCCGTCCCAGCACATAGGGCACCACCACGCCGACAAGCACCATCAGCGTATAGACCACAACGAGCTTGCGCATCCTCACCCTCCGTCGCGACCTTGCCGACTCTGCGTCGTCGCCTGCCGACGGGAGCACATAGGCCGGCAACAACGGCTGACGGTTGCGGTAATACGTAAGATAATACCCCATGATGGCATACGGCACAGCATTGAAAAAGAGCACGAACGGCGTAGCCGCCGGGTCGATGCCGCTGAAAGGCTCCACAAACGGTATCAGACCGCTTATCAGCCATAATATGAGCACATAATGGAAATGACGCCGCGACGCCGTCGCAATCCACGGCGACAGCAGCGGCATGACGAGATAAAGCGCCATGATGGCGGGAATGAACCACCGCTGCAGGAAATTGCCGCTCAGCCAATACCAGCGTATCTGCAGCGCCAGAGTGTATTCGTTGATCATGCCCAGCTTGTAATAGCATAGCGCATAGACCATCACCCATATCACAAACGGCACCATCACCTTCACCACCCTCCGCCTCATAAACTCGGCATACGAGCCCTGCACCGGAAAAAGCAGCGCCCCCGACACCATGAAAAACAGCACCGCATCCGGATTCAGGAGCAGGCGCATGAAATAACCGGTATCGGGGCTGACATCGCGACGCAGACTGTGGTCAAGCACCACCATGACAATCGCCACAGCGCGTATCAGATTGAGCGAAAAAAGCTGCCGGTGACTGACCCGGTCCCTGCTGGCTATTGATTTCATCGACTTACAAAACTTAAAGATTAATAAAAAAATGCTGTTTAGAGGGCGTCGCAAAACTTACAATATATTGTATATATGATACGCGTCATCTTGTAGGGCTGCACCCCCTCCGGTGTTGAGTTTCACACAGAGGGTGTTGCAGAACTCCAAAATTTCGGTTTGCGATGTAGGGACGCACGGCT
>CAMWJS010000045.1 GCA_947174635.1 uncultured Muribaculaceae bacterium | reverse complement strand
AGAAAGCGGCAGAAAAGACTCCGACAGAATATTAAAATAATGAGAATGGTTGATATAAAATAATTTTAAACAGTTACTTATCACTTTTATTACCTGCACGATTATAATAAATCGGAGTCAGCTACGTTAATATTAAATAACAACCAATCTGGAATAAATAAAAACCGTAATCTAAAGACAATAATGAAAAAAGTTCTTTTGTCGCTGACAATAGCCGCAATGGGAGGAATGAGTCTGTGGGCCGCATCGAAGGATGCCGACCCGGTGCTCATGACCGTCAACAAAAAGCCCGTAAAGCTTAGCGAATTCGAGTATCTATATCAGAAGAACAACGCTCAGCAGCTCGCAACCCAGCCAATAGAAGAGTATCTTGACCTCTTTGTGGTGTACAAGCTCAAAGTGGCCGATGCGGAAGCTGCCGGCATTGCCGACAACGATGCATTCGTCAACGAATACGCCGGCTACAAGCGTGATCTCTCCGAGCCCTACCTCGTGGACCAGTCGGCTCGCGACAGCCTCGTGCGCAGCATATATGACCGCATGAAGACAGAAGTCGACGTAAGCCACATCATGGTTGAACGCCCCTATGGAGCAGCAGCTACCGCGGCAAAAAAAGCTATGCTCGACAGCCTGCGCACCGAAATACTTGCCGGACACGCCGACTTCGCCACTGTAGCCGACACCTACTCCATCGACCCGGCGGCAAAGCAGAACCACGGTCACATGGGATATATCGTAGCAGGCGCTTTCCCCTACACATTTGAGGATGCGGCCTACAACACTCCGGTCGGAGAAATTTCGCCGGTCATCGAGACTCAGTTCGGCTACCACATCGTAAAAGTAAACGCCACCCGCGACGCTCTCGGACAGGTCAAGGTGCAGCACATACTCAAACTCACCCGTGGACTCAACGAAGCCGACCAGGCCGCAAAGAAAGCTGCGATTGACTCAATATACAATGTTGTCAAAAACGGCGGTGATTTCAGCGAGGTAGCCAGGATTGAAAGCGAAGACCCCGGCTCGGCACGCAACGGCGGACTCATCGAATGGTTCTCCACCGGCCGCATGGTGCCCGAATTCGAAGCGACATCATTCGCTCTTGCCAACGGAGAGATATCCGAACCGTTTGCCACCGCCTACGGCTACCATATCGTCAAACGTCTCGACTGGAAACAGGTAGACTCATACGAGGAAATGGCACCCCGCATCAACGCAATGATTGACCGCGACGACCGTCAGTACATCCCCGTGCGGGCCAAGACCAAACAGCTCCGCGCAAAATACAACACGACCATCAATCAGGCTCTTGTCGACGAGGTCCGCAACACTATCACGCAATACGGCCGCCTCGACACTACTCTTGTAGCGCAGCTTGTCAAGGATGAGCGCATCATCATCACTCTCGACGGCGACAACGAAGAAATCACCGTAGGCGATATCTTCGCAGCACTCCCCTCTCACTTCTCGGCACTTCCCGCCGACGACGCCAACGGTTCGTTCATGCAGCGCCTCGAAGAAGTGGCCGACGAGGCTGCCGTCAACGCCGAGCGCGAAAATCTCGCAAAAGAGAATATGGAATACCGCAACCTTCTGAACGAATACCGCGACGGCATGCTCCTTTTTGAAATCAGCGACCGCAACGTGTGGACCCGCTCAAAAGAGGACGCCGAGGGCATCAAGGCTTATTTCGAAGCCAACAAAGCGAAGTACGCTACATGGACCGCACCCAAATTCAAGGGATATGTGGTGTTCGCTACCAGCGACTCAATCAAGAATGCCGCACAAAGCTACATAGCTGCCAACAATATCGCCAACGAAAACCTCGTAGAAGCACTCCGCAGCGAATTTGGCAAGGATGTGAAAGTTGAGCGAGTGCTTGCAGCAGAAGGTGACAACTCCATCATCGACGGACTCGCATTCGGCAAACCCGCCCCCTCGCCCACCGGCAAATGGATCGCATATTTCGCCCACGACGGCAAGATAATAGACCAGCCCGAGGAAGTGGCCGACGAACGCGGTGCCATCACCACCGACTATCAGAACGCACTCGAACAGGAGTGGGTCAAATCGCTCAAAAAGAAGTACAAGGTTAAAGTAAACCAAAAGGTACTCAAAGAATACAAAGCATCAGTAGAAGCAAATAAATAAGCCTCTCCCATTCGTCACAACCGCAGCGGAGGCCGCGCTCAAAAGTGCGGCCTCCGCTGCGGTTTTAACACTGATAGCCAAGTCTTACATAAACCGCGGGATACACCACGGCCGCAAACTGAGGATGCTAAAAGGGCTGCCCCGTATGGATTATTCCTTACGATGCAGCCCTTTATGGATTATACTGACTCTATTGAGACTGAGCTCAGCAGGCTTTGAAGCTCATGTCGAGGCCTTTTACGGAGTGTGTCAGCGCGCCTACCGAGATGTAGTCGACGCCACATTCACCGTACTGGCGGAGAGTGTCGAGAGTGATGCCGCCTGACGACTCGATTTCTACGCGGCCTGCTATATGGTCGACGGCTTCGCGGGTACGTTCGGGGGTGAAGTTGTCGAGCATGATGCGGTCGACACCTGCGGCGAGTGCCTGGTCGATTTCGTCGGTGTTGCGCACTTCGACTTCAATCTTGAGGTCGCGGCCTGTCTCTTTGCAATAATTCTTTGCAGCTGCGACTGCCTGCTGGATACCGCCGGCGAAGTCCACATGATTGTCCTTGATGAGTATCATGTCGAAAAGGCCGATGCGGTGGTTCTCGCCTCCGCCGATTTTGACAGCTTCCTTTTCAATGAGACGCATGCCGGGAGTGGTCTTGCGTGTGTCAAGAACTTTGGTTTTGAGTCCTGCAAGGCGATCCTGATATTTAGCCGTCATGGTGGCGATGCCGCTCATGCGCTGCATGATGTTGAGCATGGTGCGTTCGGTCTGGAGCAGCGAACGCACGCGGCCTTCGACTACGAAAGCGATGTCGCCGGGCTTTACTCGGGCGCCGTCGTTGATGAAGACGGTCATTTTCAATTCGGGGTCGAAGTAGTTGAATACGCGACGTGCCATTTCGACACCTGCAAGTATTCCTTCCTCTTTTACAATAAGTTGCTGACGACCCATCTCGTCGGCAGGAATGGTTGAGAGAGTGGTATGGTCACCATCGCCCACATCTTCGGCAAATGCCAGGGCGATAAGGTCATCTATAAGTTCGTCCTTCGTTTTCATGTCTTATAATAATTGATTAATTTTGTGCAAAAATACGGAATAAAAATGAAAATATCGCTCTATATCATCGGAAAAACAACGGCAGCCTATCTGCGCGAGGGAATTGAAATATACTGCAAACGCCTTGGGCATTATGTACCGTTTGAAATCAGGCAGTTTCCCGACGCAAAAGTGACGAAAGGCACGACCGAGAGCATGCAGAAGGTGAAAGAGGGGGAAATGTTTCTCGAGCAAATACGTACGAGCGACTATGTGGTGCTGCTCGACGAGCGCGGCAAGGAGATGACATCAAGAGACTTCGCTTCATACATCGACAAGCGCATGGCCTCGGCGGGCGCCGGCAATATCATATTTGTAATCGGAGGCCCGTACGGATTTTCGGAGGCGATGTACGCACGAGCCGACAGCAAGGTATCGTTCTCGCAGATGACATTCTCTCACGAGATGATACGCCTGCTGTTCGTCGAACAGCTGTACCGCGCCATGACGATACTCCGCGGAGAGCCGTATCATCATGATTGATTCAATTTTGAATTTTGAATGGGGAATTTCGAATTGGCTTGCTAAACTGTTCCCTTGTCGTCATTGTTGTCGGGGTTGAAGAGGCGGTCTTCGTCGTCGAGTTTGAAGTAGTGGGCCAGGAGAGCAATGAAGCGGGATATCTGGGTTATGGCGTTTGCTGTCTCGGGAGTCACTTCCTTTGATTGCAGGCGCATCATGAGCATGCCGTAGAGGGCGTTGAAGCATGTCTCGATTTCGCCGGCGGGGTTGTCGCCTGCCTTTGCGCGAAGTTCAACAATAAACGGCAATGTGCGGTAGAACTGGGCCGAGTATTCGGCGAAACGGGGGTCGGCGAGCAGCGCGCGATGAAGTTGCACAAGCTGCACTATTACATTTTTGTTGATTTGCAAGTGACCCGATTTTACGACATCCTCGCGGCGCATCATGTCGATAAGCGATTCATACCATTCCACCATCTCGCGGCGCTGCGCGTCGTCAAGATTGAAGCGGTCGATGACGTTTTCCTTTATTTTGTCGATATCGAGATTGTTGGCACGGATCATATCCTCAATCTGCCACATGTAGATGAGATATTCCGCAATATTCTCTTTACGTTTCTGTGATGCGATTATCATAACTCGTTTTTTTAATACAACAACAAAGATGGCAAAATTTTCACGGAAAATAAAAAATCGCCGGAATTTTGTTTCATAAAAGGCACACTGAACAGAGCACTGAACAGAGTCTGAAAAAAGTATAAAAATTTTAGTCTAAAGTATTGACTTGAAAGTAAAAATATTGTATCTTTGTGACGATTTTTGCAAAGTTGTCACGTTGTAGGTGACAATTAATTAACAATCAGAAATTTAGAGATGATAAACATTACTTTTCCCGACGGTTCAGTCAAGCAGTTTGAAGCAGGAGTCACCCCTCTTCAGATTGCAGAAAGCATAAGCCAGCGTCTGGCACAGGATGTACTTGCAGCCTCAATCAATGAAGAAGAGTGGGATTTGACACGTCCGGTCACCACCGATGCCACAATCAAGCTTTTCAAATGGGATGACGCAGAGGGCAAACATGCCTTCTGGCACAGTTCGGCCCACCTCCTCGCAGAAGCCCTGCAGGAGCTCTTCCCCGGCGTGAAGTTCGGCATCGGCCCGGCTATCGAAAACGGATTTTACTACGACATCGACCCCAACGGCCACACTATCACAGCCGCCGATTTCGGCAAGATAGAGGCCAAGATGATTGAGCTCGCCCAGCGCAAGGAAGAAATCAAGCGTGCCGACATCAGCAAAGCCGACGCGCTCAAACTTTTCGGCGACCGCGGCGAAGAGTACAAGTGCGAACTTATTTCAGAACTCGAGGACGGACATATCACCACCTATACCCAAGGCAGCTTCACCGACCTCTGCCGTGGCCCGCACATCCCGACTACAGCGCCCATCAAGGCAGTCAAGGTGATGTCGCTTGCCGGCGCATATTGGCGCGGCGACGAGAAGCGCAACCAGCTTGTGCGCGTCTACGGCATCACCTTCCCCAAGAAGAAGATGCTCGACGAGTATCTCGTGCTGCTTGAGGAAGCAAAAAAACGCGACCACCGCAAAATAGGAAAAGAGATGGAGCTCTTCGCATTCTCACAGAATGTCGGCGCCGGCCTTCCCCTCTGGCTCCCGAAAGGCGCCGCTCTGCGCGACCGTCTCGAACAGTTCCTCCGCAAGATACAGAAACAATACGGCTACCAGCAGGTAATCACTCCGCACATAGGCAACAAGATGCTCTATGTGACCTCGGGCCACTATGCAAAATACGGCAAAGATTCATTCCAGCCGATACATACCCCCGAAGAGGGTGAGGAATATCTGCTCAAGCCGATGAACTGCCCCCACCACTGCGAGATATTCAAGGCATTCCCGCGCTCATATCGCGAACTGCCCCTCCGTCTTGCTGAGTTCGGCACCGTCTACCGCTACGAACAGAGCGGCGAGCTCCACGGACTGACACGTGTGCGCGGATTCACTCAGGACGACGCACACATCTTCTGCGCTCCCGACCAGATAAAGGATGAGTTCCTCAAAGTGATGGACATCATCTTCTATATATTCAAAGCGTTGAAATTCGAAAACTTCGAAGCGCAGATTTCACTCCGCGACCCGAAGAACAAAGAGAAATACATCGGTTCGGACGAAAACTGGCACCTTGCCGAAAGCGCCATCATCGAAGCCTGCGAGGAAAAAGGACTCAAAGCACGCAAAGAACTCGGCGAAGCCGCGTTCTACGGTCCGAAACTCGACTTCATGGTGAAAGATGCCATTGGACGCCGCTGGCAGTTAGGCACCATCCAGGTGGACTACAACCTGCCCGAGCGCTTCCAGCTTGAATATACCGGAGCCGACAACCAGAAACACCGTCCGGTGATGATACACCGCGCGCCGTTCGGCTCGATGGAACGTTTCGTTGCCGTGCTTCTGGAACACACCGCCGGAAAATTCCCCTTGTGGCTCGCACCCGAGCAGGCCGTAGTGCTGCCCATCAGCGAGAAATTCAACGACTACGCTTACGAAGTGGCAAAACAGCTTAATGCCCGCGACATCAGAGCCGAAGTCGATGACCGCAACGAGAAAATCGGCAAAAAAATCCGCGACAACGAGCTTAAAAGAATACCGTATATGCTCATTGTAGGCGAAAAAGAGGCAGAAAATGGCGAAATTTCTGTAAGAAAACAGGGTGAAGGTGATAAAGGTATGATGAAAATTGCTACCTTTGCAGACGAAATCACTCGAGAAATCGAAAATATGATTAACCAATAAATCATTAATGGATAAAAAACCCAATCAAGTAGGCGCACCGCGTCCGCAACACAACACCGGGACTGCACGTCCCCCCTATCAGTCACAGCAGACACGGCCGGGAGGTCGCGATGCATCACGCCGTGGAGACATGCGTGGCCGCGAGAACAAAGACCAGCATGCCATCAACGAGCGCATACGTGCCCGTGAGGTGAGATTGGTGGGCGACAATGTTGAGAACGGAGTAGTATCCATCCAGGAAGCGCTGCGCATAGCCGACGAGTTAGGTCTCGACCTGATTGAGATATCACCCAATGCCGAGCCCCCTGTTTGCCGCGTGCTTGACTATCAGAAATTTCTGTACCAGCAGAAAAAGCGCGCAAAAGAGCAGAAGGCCAAGCAGACCAAGGTTGTAGTCAAGGAAATAAGATTCGGCCCCCAGACCGACGACCATGACTATAATTTCAAGCTCAAACATGCCGTCAGCTTCCTTCAGGAAGGTTCGAAAGTGAAGGCTTACGTCTTTTTCAAAGGCCGCTCAATCCTGTTCAAAGAGCAGGGCGAGGTATTGCTCCTTCGATTTGCCAACGACCTCGAGGAGTACGGCAAAGTAGAACAGATGCCGCTGCTTGAAGGCAAGCGCATGATAATCATGCTGACACCAAAGAAGAAATAAGCCACGAGCTGGCTCAACAATAATCAACCGAATTAATAATTCATTTAAAATCAAAAAAATGCCTAAGGTTAAAACTAACTCCGGTGCCAAAAAGAGGTTCGCCCTTACCGGATCAGGAAAAATCAAGAGAAAACATGCTTTCAAGAGTCACATCTTGACCAAGAAGACCAAGAAGCAAAAACGTAACCTCACTCATTTCAGCACAGTAGCCAAAGCTGACGAAGCAAGCGTAAAAGCTTTGCTGGGCATGAAGTAAAACGTGCCACAGGAAGGGTACAAATTTTAATTCGTGATATTACATTATTATTAACCGAGTGATTAGCCCAAAAGAGCAGAGTAAAAAGCTCAGCCGCTAACATTCAAAAAGCACAACAACAATGCCAAGATCAGTAAATCATGTAGCTTCAAGAGCTCGTCGTAAAAAAATCCTGAAACTTACCCGTGGTTACTACGGATGCCGTCGCAACGTATGGACCGTAGCAAAAAACACCTGGGAAAAAGGTTTGACATACGCATACCGCGACCGCAAAGACAAAAAGCGCAATTTCCGTGCACTCTGGATACAGCGTATCAATGCCGCTGCCCGCATGGAAGATCTTTCTTACTCAAAACTTATGGGTCTTATCCACAAGTCTGGTATCGAGATCAACCGCAAAGTCCTTGCCGACCTCGCTCTCAACAACCCTGCAGCATTCAAAGCTGTTGTTGAAAAGGTAAAGAACGCATAAAGAAACATCCCAACCCAACCCCGAAGCGTCGGCCAACTCCCCATTTCCCCCCCGGCCGGCGCTTCACCCATAAAAAAATAACCGATATGAATTTCATATCGGTTATTTTTTTGCATGTAAGAAACACAAAAAAAAGTATCCGTCCAAAAAAAGCCGACTTTTTCGGACGGATACCGAAAAACCCACCCGCCGAAATGAAACCGACAATAGCTTACTTAAGGAGCGATGACGTATCCTGTGCTGTTCAAATCGCGAAGGGGTTGCAGTGCACCCAAAATGCGAGCCAATTTGCAGGTACGCAATTCAATGCTGTTTACTTAAGCATAACCGCATCGGAAAGCCGGAGGCTTGAGGGTCTACTATTAACCCCGGTTCGAAGACCGCGGAGCGGGCGCAGACCGGGGTAACCGGTAGCAATCATCTCTTGAGCCCGAGAAGGGCGGTGTGTGGTAACCGGCTTGTTTAAAACCACAAACCGCCCCTCCCGGGCTTATTGAGCGGGTGGGTTTATGGCCGGGGCCTGCGCCCGCTCCGCGGTCTCCGAACCCGGTTAATAGTAGACCCCCGAGCCTCCCGGCTCTCTGACCTCACTCCCCCTTAAGTAAACAGCTTTGGGACGCGATTCATCGCTGTTTACTTAAGGGGCGTGGTGACGTCCGGAGGACGCCACATCTTAAGTAAACAGCATCAAATCTGACCACTGTTATTCCTGGGTGTGATGCCACTCGCTCGCAGACTCAACACTTCGCAACATGACTGCGCGGTGTACTGGAGACTGCATGCGAGACTGAGTGCATTCAACGCAAATAAGCGCAAGACCGATAAACAAATCGGCTGGCGGATATGTTATAATATCAAAAATAAGTTAACTGAATGGTAAGAAATTACTTGAGGAAACAATATAATCAACACATACTTCTAATTAATCTATTTAAGTTATGAAAGCCTTAAAAATGAATTATTGGGGACACACTAAATTATGGTGGCTGGTTCTATGTGTAGGCATTCTACTCGTAATCGGCGGATTTGCCTATTGGTTTTGGCCTGCAGCAGGCTATGCGATAGCATCACAGATATTCGGCTGGCTTCTTGTGCTGACAGGTATCGTGCAGTTGTGCGTATCGTCGGGCATCAACCGTCCACGCGGATGGGGCTGGTGGCTCGCCGGAGGCGTAATTGACCTGTTTGTGGGATTCATGTTAGTGCGGAGTATCATCCTGTCGGAGTTCGTATTCCCCTACTTCCTTGCATTCATATTCATATTCTGGGGCATAAGCGCATTGATAAGCGGCATCAACCAACGGCAACGCAAATACTGGTGGCTGTATCTTATCAATGGAGTACTGTTGCTTCTGATCGGATTTTTCTTCATTGAGGCCGGATATCTTCAGGATATGATGATGGTAAGTTTCCTTGCCGCGCTCGCATTTATCTATTGGGGCTTTGCGATTGCAATGACTGCTTACGACATGCGTCCGCTCGACAAAGGATATGACGAATGACAAACCGCAACAAATACGCAGCCTTGACCGCGGCAGGTTAAACACAAAAATAAAATAACACCTGCCCGACCAACGGCCTACCGGTAATAAATCATAAAATGCCGTCATTCGAGCCAAAATCCGAATGACGGCATTTTTATGATTTTTCACATTGAGTTTTAACATATTTACACATCAATTTTCTTGACAAAAGCGATATTTTTGATAAATTTGTAAATTAGAGTCAGAATAGACTGACGCATGACTGACAGGCGATTAAACCTTAAGGACCATACGATGTCTAAAAGACATAGGAACTCACGATGACGCCGACAAAACAAGGTCTGCATCCGGCGATTCCTATCTGACACAAAGAATAAACCTCTATATCTCTGTAAAAAATGAAAATTTGCAAATCCCTCTCAATCGCACTCCTGCTTGCCGGCATGGTATCGACGACGGCTGTAGCACAGAGCTACTACGACGATGACATATACTATGACGCATCAAAAGATGTCAGGAAGAAAAAGGATGTGGTAAAGAGTCAGACTACAGGCAACACCGAATACCGCAACAGCGGCACATCATCGCCCTATCAGTATCTGACAGCCACCGACGGCACTGTATACGTAGTTGACGAGCAGGGCAACGCATATCCTGTCAGAGCACAGGACATACCCGGCTCCGACCTGTACACCGTCTACACCGACAATACGCGCGACGTCGACGAATATAACCGACGCTATCAGAATGTCGATTCCATATCGGTCGACTCACTGTATCGCGACACGTTTGCCAACACGCGCATGATCGAGCGATTCAACAATCCGAATATCGTGAGCGAGTCCAACGACCGGCAGCTCATCGACTATTACGCAGCGACACAGCCCGCACAGATCAACATCTATGTCGACACCCCCGCATACTACGGCTGGAACATTCTCAACCCCTACTATTATCGCCCCTACAGCTATTGGAACAGCTGGGGATGGGATCCTTGGTACAGACCGGGCTGGTATGACCCCTATTACTCCTGGTCGTGGGGTTGGGGACCGTCGTGGGGTTGGGGATCGTCGTGGGGTTGGGGCCCCGGGTGGCATCCCGGTTACGTGCCCGTACGTCCGCACCGCCCCATATCTCCGGGCGCACACCGTCCCGCCTATCCCGGCAGCAACGTGGCCCACTCGCCCAACGGCGGATACCGCGGCAATGCCACATCGCGTCCCGGCGGCTCGCAGGGCGGTTATCGTGGCAGCGCAGGAAGCCGTCCGTCAGTAGGCAATGTCAATTCGCTCGGCACTACCCGTCCCGCCACCAACTACAACAAAGGTACTCGCCCGTCCGGTTCACGCTATAACGGCGCCGGCGGCACACGCAACTCCGGAGTAAGCAACGGCGGCAATCGTTCAGGTGGACGTGGCAACGCAGTCAACAACAACAGCAACAACAACCGCTCAAACACTCCGAGCTACCGCAGTTCGTCGGGAGGCAGCAGAGGCAGCTTCGGAGGCAGCACACGCGGCAGTGGCGGCGGTTCGAGAAGCGGTGGCGGTGGTGGCCGCGGAGGCCGGCGCTAATCCAAGCGACAGCCGGAGGCGTTGCAAAACCGAGAATACGACACTTCATCTCGTAGGGCTGCACCCCGGTGCAGCCGCCGGGCAGCGGTCAACATCAGTAAAGCGGCGTCCTCCACTCAAACAACAGATTAATCAATAGAAACTCAACAAAAGTTTATGAGAAAGATAGCAATGGCAGCCATAGCAGCCGCCTTACCGATGGGACTGATGGCCCAGAGCGCATTTAACGCATACAACCTGTCGCAAAGCGACCTGCGCGGCACAGCCCGGTTTATGTCAATGGCTGGAGCATTCGGCGCGCTCGGAGGCGACCTCTCTACGCTCAACCAGAACCCCGGAGGTATCGGAGTGTACCGTTCGAGTGAAATCGGCATCACTCTTGACATAGACATGGAGAAATCCAACGTCGACGGACAGACCGACAGCAAGACCCGCGCCTATTGCCCCAACGTAGGATATATCGGCGCAATAAATCTTGACAGCGACGTGATGCCATATTTCCAATGGGGAGTATCGTACGGACGCACCGTATCATTCGACCGTGTGTATCACGGCGGCTTCGGCAACCTCGGCACATCGATGTCAAATTATGTGGCCAACGGCCGCGCCTACGGCATCGAACCTGACGTGCTCGGGCAGTCAACGAGCTATAACCCCTACAGTCAGTCGGGCGCCGACTGGCTGAGCATATTGTCGTTCAACTCATACTTAATAAATCCGGTCGGCAATCTGAGTCAGTACAACGGGCTGTTTAAAGAAGGACAGACAACAGGCAATGCGCAGTTTGCCGTACGCCAGCAGGGCCATGTCGATGAATATGCCATCAACTTCGGAGGCAACATCATGAACACGGTGTACTGGGGTCTGGGATTCGGCATCACCGACATCGACATGAAAGAGGAAGCATTCTACGACGAGGAGCTGACCAACGCACGGATAGCGAAGAACGAAGGTATGGGTTCGCCGATAGTCAATGGCAACGCATATTACGGACTGAGCAACTACCGCAGAGTCTCCGGCTCGGGTTTCAACTTCAAAATCGGTGCGATAGTCAAGCCTATCAACGAGCTCCGATTCGGTATCGCCGTGCACACTCCCACCTACTACAATCTCAACGAGAAGTATGACGCCGCAATCGACTACAGCTATGGCTTACCGTCGACAGTACCTGACGGCACCGCATATTCCAACTTCGCCGACTACGACTGGAAACTGCGCTCGCCGTGGAAGATGATAGTCTCGGCAGCAGGTGTGATAGGCGGACGCTTCATACTGTCGGCCGACTATGAGTTCGCAGCCTACGACAACATGCGCATAAGCGACTACGACGGCAACGAATACAAAGATGCCACAGCAGAAATCAAGGACTATTTCAAGCCCACGCACACCATGCGACTCGGCGCCGAATACCGCATCACTCCGCAATTCAGCGTACGCGCCGGTTTCTCGCAGAGCACTTCGGCCGTAGACACCGCAGTGAAGGATGGCGACATCGAAGTATACACCACCGGCTGCAATCCGGCCTACACGTTCGACACCACCACACGCTACATCACTTGCGGTCTCGGTTACAGATACAAAGGCTTCTATGCCGACCTGGCCTATGTCAACAAATACCGCAAGAGCCAGTATTCGCCCTTCTCGGCGTTCGACGACCTGGCATACGCCGACCCCTCGAACAGCTGGATCTACAATCCGGCGGCAGAATTCACCACGACCAACAATAATATCGTAATCAGTGTGGGATACAAGTTCTAAACGCCTACGAAAAGCATAAATTGAAGCGGTTAAAAATCGCGTCTGCTACAAGACTGCCGGTCATTGAAGTAGCGGACGCGGTTTTTAACCGTGTTATGAGATACCCTCTTAATTAGAGCGACAATACAACATCACAATGGAGAAAGAGAAGGAAGAGATTGATTTGGACAATCCTGAATTTCAGGATATATGGCGCCTGATACGCCACACGAGCCATCCGGTGTTCATGACCGGACGTGCCGGCACGGGCAAATCGACATTTCTTAAATATATCACGCGCAACACGGTGAAAAAGCACGTGGTGCTGGCTCCAACAGGCATAGCCGCCGTGAATGCCGGTGGCGTGACGCTCCACTCATTCTTCAAGATACCATTCAAGCCTCTCCTTCCCGACGACCCCGAATTTAAAACAGACCGGCTGCGCAAACGTCTAAAATACAGCAAAGAGCACATCAAGCTCATCAAGGAACTTGAACTTATTGTCATCGACGAGATATCGATGGTGCGTGCCGACATACTTGATTTCGTTGACAAAGTGCTACGCGTATACTCCGGCAATATGCGGGTGCCGTTCGGCGGCAAGCAACTGCTTCTCGTAGGCGACATATTCCAGCTCGAGCCGGTGGTGACTTCGGATATGCGCGATGTGCTGCGTGTGTATTATCCCAACTCATATTTTTTCTCGGCAAGAGTGTTCGGACAGCTGTCCCTCGTGCAGATAGAGCTCCGCAAGGTTTACCGCCAGCAGAACGCCGACTTTGTGGCTATGCTCGACCGCTTCCGCACCGGCTCACCGTCACGCAGCGACATAATGCAGCTCAACGAACGGGTGAAAAGATGCAGCGGGACATCCAAAGGAGATGACTTCGTGATGACACTCGCCACACGCCGCGACATGGTAGACAGCATCAACGACAGCCATCTGTCGCAGCTGAAATCGAAATCAATCATCTACGTCGGCGAGATAAAGGACGACTTTCCCGAAGCCGCCCTCCCCTCGCCAAAGGAACTCGAGCTAAAGGCCGGAGCCCAGGTGGTGTTCATTAAGAACGACCGCGACAAACGCTGGGTGAACGGCACAATCGGCAAAGTATACTGCGCCACTGCCGACAAACTCGAGATAGAGTTCGAGAACGGAGACCGCCATGTAGTGGAGCGTGAGATATGGGAAAACATCGTGTACAAATACAACGAGAAGAACAAAAGTGTCGACGAAAAACTGATTGGCACGTACACACAGTATCCGGTGCGTCTCGCATGGGCGCTGACCATCCACAAAAGCCAGGGCCTTACGTTCAACAAGGTGATAATCGATGTAGGGCGCGGGGCTTTTTCCGGCGGCCAGACTTATGTGGCGTTAAGCCGGAGCACGTCGCTTGAGGGGATAACGCTGCAAAATCCGGTAAGCGAACGCGATATATTTGTCAGCCCCGCCATCACCGAGTTCTCCCGACAGGTCAACAATCACGCCCTGATATCCGGCGCTCTCGAGCAGGCCGCGGCCGACGACAGCTTCGCTGACGCGTCTACCTATTTCGAAAAGGGAGAATATGCCAAGGCAACCCGCGCATTCGCAGCCGGGCAGAAAATACGCGACGAGCTGAGCCGCGAGCCCGTGCAGCGCGTCATCGTCCAGAAACTCTGCCGGTTAGGCAAATTGCAGGAAGAGATTGACAGGCTCAACGAAATCATCCGGACGCAACAGAACCGGTTTGACGCTCTCGCCGACGAATATATAGCAATGGGGCGCGACTGCCTCGAAGAAATAGATGACATTACGGCGGCTCTTGCCAATTTCGACAAGGCTCTCTCCATTTCTCCCGGCAATGTCAAGGCTCTCGAAAACAAGGCTCGTGCACTCAAATCGGCCAATATGCCCGACGAGGCCAGAGAGGCACTCAACGCAATTCTTGACTCCGACCCGGCCAACCTGAAAGCATTGCTTTCGCTTGCCGATATCGCCCTCGGCGATGATGACAATTACGGTGCCCTCGACAGGATGCTCGTCGCTGTCAAACATTATCCCAAAGAACCGAAAGTGTACAAGCGCATGGCGCGGGTCTATGACAATATCGGCGACGAGGATGCCGCAGATTATTACCGGGAAATGGAACAACGTTTCCGCAAAAAGAAATGAGATAATAAAATCCGAAAACACCGGATTGAAAAATATAGATGATGAATATTACCGCGGCCAGAAACCGCGGTTGACCGAAAAGATAACAGACCATAACCAATGATATATCCCGATACATTTGAAAAGAAGACCGGCTTTGATGCGGTCCGAAGCGAAGTAATGAGACTGTGCCAGAGCAACGGAGCACGTCAGACAGCCGACGAGCAGCTACGTTTCATCACCGACTATGACGTAATAATCCACCGTCTGCGCAGCGTCGACGAGATGGTAAGGATAGTGTCGGGCGACACGGCATTTCCCCTTGGAGCCACCGGCGATGTCGAAAGCCTGCTTTCTAAAGTGAGAGCCGAAGGTACATTTCTAAGCGCCGAGGAGCTGAACATTGTCAACAACGCCCTTCTTACTTCAATCGCCATCTCTGATTTTTTCACGGCAGAGACGGAAGAGGGAAAGACTCCCTACCCCACACTGACCGAAATTGCCGCCGGCATCGAGCGCTTCGACCGCGTATCGTCGACAATAAGCCGCAGCATCGACCGTTTCGGTGAGATCAAGGACTCGGCGTCGGCCGAACTCGCGCAGATACGCCGACAGCTTCAACAGACGCAGGCATCGATATCGTCAGTGATGCGCAGGGTAATATCGCGGGCGATTGAGAGCGGGTACCTTGAGGCTGACACATCGGCCGTGGTGCGCGACGGTCGACTCGTCCTGCCTGTATCTCCGATGCACAAGCGCCATATCAACGGCATCGTGCACGACGAATCGGCGTCGGGCAAAACCTACTTCATCGAACCTGCCGAAATGGTCGAGGCCAACAACCGCATACGCGAACTTCAGATGGAGGAACGGCGCGAGATGGTCCGCATACTCAAGGAAATCACCGCATCCATACGTCCCGACATCGAGCCGATGAAAGAGACCATGCATGTCGTGGCCGAGATTGACTTCATCCACGCCAAAGCGCAGTATGCTCTCCGCGTCGACGCCCACATGCCGCACCTGAACCGCGACACCGAACTTGAATGGTATCACGCAGTGCATCCGGTGCTGCTCCTGTCGCTCCAGAGCCACGGAAAGACGATAGTCCCCCTTGACATCACACTCTCGAAGAAAAACCGTATGCTGATTATCTCCGGCCCCAATGCCGGTGGAAAGTCGGTGTGCCTTAAAACCGTAGGAATAGTGCAATATATGATGCAGTGCGGCATGCTTCCCACGCTCTACGAAAACTCGCACATGGGCATATTCGAAAGCATATTCATAGATATCGGCGACGACCAGTCGATTGAAGATGACCTGAGCACCTACAGCTCGCACCTGCGCAACATGAAATATTTCCTCCAGCACGGCAACAGTGCCACCCTCGCCCTTATCGACGAGTTTGGAGGAGGCACGGAGCCGACCATAGGCGGAGCCATAGCGCAGGCCATGCTCAAGAATTTCAACGACAAGGAGATGTGGGGCGTAATCACCACCCACTACCAGAACCTGAAGAACTTTGCCGAGGACACTCCGGGACTCATCAACGGCTCGATGCTCTACGACAGGCACCTGATGCAGCCGCTGTTCAAGCTGCATATCGGCAACCCGGGAAGCTCGTTTGCAATAGAGATAGCGCGAAAGACCGGACTGCCGGCAAGCATCATCGCCGACGCCGAAGAGATAGCCGGCTCTGACTACGTGCGACTCGACCGCTATCTGCTCGACATTGCCCGTGACAAACGTTACTGGGAGCACAAGCGCGACGCCATAAAACTGAAAGAGAAGAAAATCGACACCCTCATCAGCAACTACGAGCAGGAGGCTTCGACACTCCGCGACAAACGCCGCGAAATCATAGCCGAAGCCCGCACCGAAGCCCAGCGAATACTCGACAGCAGCAACGCCACCATCGAGCGCACGATACGTGAAATCAAAAACGCCCAGGCCGAACGAGAGCGCACACGCGCCGCACGCCTGCAGATGGACCGCGAAAAAGCATCACTGCTCAACGAAAAAGAGAATGACGACCCGGAAATACTCAACCGCCACCACAACAGGAAAAAGAAAACCAAGACCGAGACTCCCGCTCCGGCAAAGGTGGAAGAACCGCTGCGCACAGGCGACAACGTGAAGCTCGACGGGCAGACCACAGTGGGAACGATTATGGAAATATCCGGCAAACGGGCCGTCGTGAATTTCGGAGCGCTGAAGACCACCGTGGAACTGTCGCGACTGAAACGCACTATAGCCAAACCTCAGTCGGGCGCGCGCGACATTTCGTTTGTCAGTTCGGCTACAACCGATGCCACACGTCAGCGCCAACTGGCATTCTCCAACGAACTTGACGTGCGCGGCATGCGCGTCGACGAAGCGCTGCAGGCCGTAACCTATTTTCTCGACGATGCCATTCAGTTCTCGGCGGGACGCGTGCGCATACTGCACGGCACAGGAACCGGTGCGCTTCGGACTGCCATACGGCAGTTGCTTGAATCCGTGCCCGGCGTGGCGTCATACCGCGACGAGCATGTGCAGTTCGGAGGCGCCGGCATTACGGTAGCCGACCTGCGATAAAACAAAAAAACAGCGACATATTGAAACATAAACGCCATCATTGCGTATATATCAAAAACATATTTTAATAAAAAAATATGATTATATAAAAATTTATTTGTACTTTCGGGGATTATTGCATACCGACACAGACGATGAGTGAGACTATAAATCAATATATCAACATGACGTGGGTGTACTGGGCGCTATGGATTGTATATGGCGTCACAATACTCAGTGTTGTGCTTGTGGTGCTGTCGGAGAACAGAAATCCCGTAAAGTCTTTGGCGTGGATTACAGTGCTTCTGCTGCTTCCCGCCGTGGGCCTGATATTATATTTCCTGTTCGGACGGTCAATAAAGAACAAACGTTTCATCTCGCGCCGCAACCGCCGTCGGCTCAAGAAGCACGAACAGGCAAAGGCTTTCAATGCCGAAGCCTCGGGACTGAGCGTGGAGAACGCGCAGCAGGTGAAACTCGGCCAGTCGCTTATGGGCGCGCCCTACTACGGCGCCAACAATGCACGGATTTTCGACAACGGCAAGGAGAAATTCGATATGCTTCTCCAGGACATGCGCCGCGCCCGCCATTTCATTTATCTGCAATACTATATCTTTGAAGACGACAAAATAGGCAATGCGGTTGCCGACATCCTGATTAGCAAAGCAAAATCGGGAGTGAAGGTAAAAGTGATTTACGACCATCTTGGCAACTTCAAGGTCAAACGCAAATTCTACCGGCGCATGCGCGAGGCCGGAGTCGAGGTGTATCCATTCTTCAAGATTTCAATTCTGCATCTCGGCGCCCGCATCAACTGGCGCAACCACCGCAAACTCTGCCTTATCGACGGGAAAGTGGGCTATCTCGGAGGCATGAACGTAGCCGACCGGTATATCGACGGAGGCAAATTTGAAGTGTGGCGCGATATACATCTGCGCGTCACCGGACCGATACTGCGCAGCTTCAACCACTCGTTCTGCTACGACTGGAACCTGATGGGACGCCCCATACCCGATGATTTCGCCTCGGTCGAAGTGAAACCTACAGAAAAAAACATCGGAATGCAGCTCATCACCTCGGGGCCGACGGGACAGTGGGGCAACATATCGCTGGTGTTTCTGAAAGCGATAGGCAACGCCAAGAAATCAATATATCTGCAGACTCCATACTTTCTACCCACCGAAGGACTGTTGCGCGCCCTCCAGGCAGCCGCGCTGTCGAAAATCGATGTCAGGCTGATGATACCACGCAGGTCTGACTCCGCCATGCTCCGCCATGCTTCATTCTCCTACATCAGGGACTGCCTCAGAGCCGGCATCAAAGTCTACCTCTATGAGCTGGGCATGCTGCACGGAAAGGTAATAATCGTCGACGATGATTTCGTGACGGTAGGGTCTACCAATTTCGACTTCCGCAGCTTCGAACACAACTTCGAAGCCAACCTCTTCATCTACTCAAAAGAGTTCAACGCCCGCATGACCGACATATTCATGCGCGACCTCGAGGACTCCACACGCGTACTCCCCTACGACTGGGAACACCGCCCGCGCCGCGACAAAATGAAGCAATCAGTAATGCGACTCTTCTCCCCCATTTTATAATTTCAAGATAAATTTTTCTAAATGCGTCCCAAATTGCATGACCGCGGTTTACCTAATCAAAGTTGACCGGGACTGGTGCGACTCGCCCCCGAGTAACTTCTTAAGACAAAAACTAATGCCTCAGAAGCAAGACACCATCGCCCCACTTAAGCAAACCGCATTGAATCGCAGACCAATGCGGTTTTTTAAGGTAACAGAACTTATACCATGAATAGCATGTCGGAGACATGATAATTGTGACTTAAGAGGGTGTTGCAAAACTCCATACATACGAACAAATTTGTAGGGACGCGATTTAATGCTATTAACTTAAGGGGCTATGGTGTCTTATAACTCAATTTGACCGCGGTTAAAAACCGCGGCTACTACCAGCAAGCCCCTGATTTGCATGGGTTTAGTAGCGGCGGTTTTCAACCGCCGAAATAAAAATAGAAGCTCTTGTTCCTTAAGTTAATAGCATTAGAGGGTGTTGCAGAACTCGATTTTAGTTGCGAACCAAATTATAGGGACGCTATTCAATGCTGTTTACTTAAGGATGTAACATCAGAGAGCCGGAGGCTCGAGGGTCTACTATTATCCCCGGTTCGGAGACCGCGGAGCGGGCGCAGGCCGGGGTAACCGGGAGCAATCATCTCCTGAGCCCGGGAAGGGCGGTGTGTGGTAACCAACTCGTTTACAACCACAAACCGCCCTTCACGGGCTTAACGTTGTCAGGTCACTCTCCGGGGCCTACGGGCCACTGCGTGTCCCTTCGACCCCGGTTAATAGTAGACCCTCGAGCCTCCGGCTCTCTGATGTTACATCCTTAAGTAAACAGCATTGAATAGCGTCCCTACGATTCGCTGCGACTTTTGAAAAGTAATCTTTGTTCTGCAACTTCGATTACCCCAAATCCCGCCGCATGCCTCCGCTTCACTTTGAACTGCTTTTCACAAAATAAAATTAATAAATCAAACATGTCAATGTCCTCTCCCACAAAATTACAACCATAGCAAATCAAAAATGCGTCAAAAAGTGACACCGCCACCGCAAAAACGCCTCAAATATATGACCCCGTTCCCAAGCATTAACAAACATTGGGAAACGGGGTCAAAATATAAACAAAAGAGGTTGCCATAAAAAACAACCTCTTTTATCTCAGTATATGTTACGTATTACTTCGCGATGGGACAGCCGGCGCATTTGGCAGAGATTTCCGTGAAGAAGTCATTGCCTTTGTCATCTACGAGGATGAATGCAGGGAAATCCTCTACCTCGATTTTCCAGATTGCTTCCATGCCGAGTTCGGGATATTCGAGAAGCTCTACTTTCTTGATTGAGTTCTGAGCGAGGATAGCAGCCGGACCACCGATTGAGCCGAGATAGAAACCGCCATGTTTCTTGCATGCGTCGGTCACCTGCTTGCTGCGGTTACCTTTTGCAATCATTACCATAGAGCCGCCGGCATCCTGGAACTGGTCCACGTATGAGTCCATACGTCCTGCAGTAGTGGGGCCGAATGAACCTGAAGGCATACCTTCGGGTGTCTTTGCCGGACCGGCGTAATAGATAGGATGGTTCTTGAGATATTCGGGCATCGGCTCACCTTTGTCGAGACGTTCTTTGATCTTGGCGTGAGCGATGTCGCGGCCTACGATGATTGTGCCTTTAAGCGAGAGACGTGTCGACACGGGATACTTGGTCAATTCGGCAAGGATTTCGCTCATGGGACGGTCAAGGTCGATTTTCACTACATCACCTTCGCCTGCCTGACGCATCTCTTCGGGAATAAGTTCGCCGGGATTGGCATCAAGTTTTTCAATCCAGAGACCATCTTTGTTGATTTTGGCTTTTACGTTACGGTCGGCCGAGCAGCTTACGCCCATGCCGATGGGGCATGAAGCGCCGTGGCGCGGCAGACGTATCACACGGATATCGTGGGCAAAATATTTACCGCCGAACTGAGCGCCGAGACCGATTTTGCGCGAAGCCTCGAGAAGTTCTTTTTCAAGTTCTACATCGCGGAAAGCGTGGCCGAGCGCGTTGCCCTCGGTGGGGAGATTATCGTAGTATTTCACCGATGCCTTCTTCACGGTGGCAAGGTTCATCTCAGCCGATGTGCCGCCGATAACGAATGCAATATGGTAAGGAGGACAAGCCGCAGTTCCCAGAGTCTTCATCTTCTCCACAAGGAAAGGCACGAGAGTCTTGGGGTTGATGATTGCCTTGGTCTCCTGATAGAGATATGTCTTGTTGGCCGAGCCGCCACCTTTTGCCACGAATACGAATTTGTATTCATTGCCGTCGACAGCGTAGAGGTCGATTTGCGCGGGAAGATTGCAGCCGGTGTTCACCTCATCATACATGTTGAGGGGAGCGTTCTGCGAGTAGCGGAGATTGTCCTGAGTGTAGGTGAGATAAACCCCTTTCGAGAGACGTTCCTCGTCGCCCCCTCCGGTGTAGACATTCTGTCCCTTTTTACCCATGATGATGGCAGTACCGGTATCCTGGCAGAAAGGAAGCTGGCCTTTGGCAGCCACTTCAGCGTTACGGAGCATGGTAAGAGCGACAAATTTGTCGTTGGCGCTTGCTTCGGGGTCGTGGAGTATCTTTGCGACCATTTCATTATGCTCGCGGCGCAGCATGAATGCATTGTCGTGAGTTGCCTGACGGGCAAGCACAGTGAGTGCTTCGGGATCAACGACAAGCATTTCCTGTCCGTTAAATGTCTCGGTGCGGACGTAGTCGGAAGTCAGGTGGTAATACTCGGTGGTATCTTTTCCCATAGGGAACATTTCCTGATACTCGAAAGGTTTTGTAGCCATTGTTTTATTGTTGTTTTAGTATGTTGTTTTATTGTAGACTCAAACAAATCCAGTCAAAATCTATTATATGCAAAGATACAAAATCCCTGCAAAACAGGCAATTTTTTGCAGGGATTTAAAAAAGTTTTACTTTCGAATTTTATTACTATGACCGGTTGACTGGATTGAGTCCGAGCTCGGCGGCTTTTTCGAGGACGAGACGTAGGGCGAGGTCGCGGTCGTTGGGTGTGGGACAGTCGACAAGCATATCCTTTTCGTATGATTTAATTATGCCGACTTCACGACATTGCCCGATGCCGAACATTTCCATTATCTCGTTGCC
>CAMWJS010000044.1 GCA_947174635.1 uncultured Muribaculaceae bacterium | reverse complement strand
TGCGGACGCACGAGCCGTGCGTCCCTACGTTTTGGAGTTCTGCAACACCCCCACACGAGGTAATCACCCATGAATATAAGCCTCGGAGAGGCGGCGCGGGGCATTTTCTTACTCGTCCGATCCCCGGGAGGGGGCGTGTGAAATCTTTTTATGGTCAAGTTGGGTTATAATATCGTGGGTATTGGCAAAATTTTACTATATTTGCAGTTCTGACAGACAATTTGTAAGTAAAAAACAGAAATACTATGCGTAATTTCACAACTGTCGCCGATATCGGTGACCTTAAAAAGGCCGTTGAGGAAGCAATGGCGGTCAAAGCCGACCGTTTCGCCTATCAGCACCTCGGCCGCAACAAGACGCTGATGATGATATTCTTCAACTCGTCGCTCCGCACGCGTCTTTCCACCCAGAAAGCCGCCATGAACCTGGGTATGAACACTATAGTGCTCGACGTCAACCAGGGAGCATGGAAGCTGGAGACCGAGCGCGGCGTGATAATGGACGGAGACAAGCCCGAGCATCTCCTTGAGGCAATCCCGGTGATGGGTTGTTACTGCGATGTGATCGGCGTACGTTCGTTTGCCCGTTTCGAATCAAAGGCTGATGATTACAATGAGCTTATACTCAATCAGTTCATAAAATACTCCGGTCGCCCGGTGTTCTCGATGGAGGCAGCTACACGCCATCCGTTGCAGTCGTTTGCCGACCTTATCACCATCGAGGAATACAAGACCAAAGAGCGTCCGAAGGTGGTTCTGACGTGGGCACCCCATCCCAAGGCGCTCCCGCAGGCCGTGCCCAACTCGTTCGCCGAGTGGATGCGTGCCGCCGATGTGGAGTTCGTCATCGCCAATCCCGAAGGTTATGACCTCGCTCCCGAATTTGTAGGCGACACCAAGGTGTACCACGATCAGGATGAGGCACTCCGCGGCGCCGACTTCGTGTATGCCAAGAACTGGAGCGCCTACGCCGACCCCAACTACGGCAAAGTGCTGTCGACCGACCGCTCCTGGACGGTGACCGCAGAGAAGATGGCGCTCACCGACAACGCATATTTCATGCACTGCCTCCCGGTGCGACGCAACATGATAGTCAGCGACGACGTCATCGAGTCGCCCCGCTCGCTCGTCATACCCGAGGCCGCCAACCGTGAGATTTCGGCCGAAGTAGTGCTCAAACGCATACTTGAGTCGCTATGAAAGTTGCCATAATAGGAGCCGGCAACATGGGCGGAGCCATAGCCCGCGCCCTTGCCGCTACGGGTGAGTATAAAATAGCGCTATCCAACCCTACGCTACCCAAGCTCGAAGCCTTTAAGGCCGAGTTCCCCGATGAATACATAACTGTCACGACCGACAACGTCGAGGCCGTAATCGATGCCGATGTCGTCATCCTCGCCGTCAAGCCCTGGCTTCTGGGTGAAGTGCTCGAGCAGGTGAAACCGCGTCTTGTCTACCGCCGCAACATCATCGTATCGCTTGCCGGCGGCGTATCGCTCGACACCCTTGACGACATGCTCGTGCGCGGCGACGAACTCCCCGCCGTGTGCCGTGTCATCCCCGACACAGCCCTTTCCATAGGCAAGTCGATGACCTTCATCTCCGGACGCCGTGCCGCAGGCGAGGCCATCGCCACAGTCGAGTCGCTGTTCCGCCGCATGGGTGAGGTCGCTGTCATCGAAGAACGCCTTATGGACGCCGCCACGGCACTCAGCTCGTGTGGCATTGCCTACGTGTACAAGTTCATACAGGCATGCGTGCAGGCCGGAGTGGAGATGGGTTTCCGTCCCGCCGACGCCCTGCGCTACGTCTGTGCCACTGTCGACGGTGCGGCCGCCATGCTTTCGCTTCCAGGCGCATCGCCACAACCCGAGATTGACAAGGTGACTACCCCGGGAGGTATGACGATAAAAGGTATCAACGCGTTGGAGCATAACGGATTTACTTCGGCTGTAATCAATGCCATATTGACCCCCGTGAAGAAATGAGACCCTACAGCAGAGTAACCATAAAGATAGGCAGCAACGTGCTGACCCGTGCCGACGGCACTCTCGACGTAACCCGCGTGTCGGCTCTTGTCGACCAGGTGAGCGAGCTCCGTTCGCACGGCATAGAGGTCATCATGATTTCATCGGGAGCAGTGGCCTGCGGACGCTCGGAGCTACGCGGCATGCAGTTGCCGCAGCTCGACAATGTCGATGCCCGCCAGCTCTTCTCGGCAGTCGGACAGGTAAAGCTCATCAACCGCTACTACGACCTGTTCCGCGACCACGGCATAAACGTGGGGCAGGTGCTCACGATGAAAGAAAACTTCGCCACGCGCCGCCACTATCTCAACCAGCGCAACTGCATGATGGTGATGCTGCGCAACGGCATCATACCGATTGTCAACGAGAACGACACCGTTAGCGTCACCGAGCTGATGTTCACCGACAACGACGAGCTTTCCGGTCTCGTGGCCGCCATGCTCGACTGCGACGCGCTCATCATACTGAGCAATATCGACGGCATCTACAACGGCGACCCCAAAAAGCCCGGTGCCGAAGTCATACGCCGTGTCGACCCTGACCTCGACCTGACCGACTATATCATGACCGAGCGTTCAGGTTTCGGCCGCGGCGGCATGGTAACCAAATACCGCATCGCACGCAAAGTGGCCGACGAGGGGATTGCCGTTATCATTGCCAACGGCAAGCGCGACAACATACTGACCGATATCATACTCGGCGACTGCGACACGCTCTGCACCGAGTTTGCTCCTGCGACAGTCCCCGCGTCGAGTCTCAAGCGTTGGATAGCCCACAGCGAGGGTTTCGCCAAGGGGGCCATAATGATAAACGACCGTGCCGTGGAAGCTGTCAACTCCGAGCATGCCGCATCGATACTGCCCGTAGGCGTTACCGACGTAATCGGCGACTTCGAGAAAGATGACCTGATCAAAGTGCTCGACAGCGCCGGCAACATCATTGCCATAGGCCGCTCATCGTATGGCGCCGACGAAGCCCGCGAAGCCGCCGGCCAGCACCGCCGCCGCCCCGTCATCCACTACGACTACCTCTACGTAGAGTGACTTATAAATCTTATAAGACCAATTAGACTAATTAGACTAATTAGACTAATTAGTCTAATTAGTCTAATACACCCTCCCTACAATTTCAATAACTTGCAAAATAATGGTTGAAAAACAGCTTCTTGACGCACGCCGCGCTTCGCACCGGCTGCTACGCCTCACCGACGAGGAAACCAATGCCATACTCATCGAGACCGCCGATGCCCTTGTCGCGGCTACCGATGATATCCTTGCCGCCAACGCTCTTGACCTGAGCCGCATGGACCCCGCCAACCCCAAATATGACCGCCTTAAGCTTACCCCCGACCGCATAGCCGGCATAGCAGCCGACATGCGCAATGTGGCGTCGCTCCCTTCGCCACGCGTCGAGATAGACCGCCGCGTGCGTCCCAACGGCCTTGTCATACGCAGGGTGTCCGTGCCTTTCGGCGTCATCGGCGTCATTTATGAGGCGCGTCCCAATGTCACCGCCGATGTGTTCTCTCTCTGTTTCAAGAGCGGCAACGTCAGCGTGCTCAAAGGGGGACACGACGCCGACGACTCTTCGCGGGCCATTGTCGCTGTGATACACTCGGTGCTCGGCCGTCACGGCATCGATCCGGCTGTAGCCACACTGCTCCCCGCTACACGCGAAGCCACCGATACGCTTCTCGCCGCACGCGGCATAGTCGACCTCATCATACCCCGCGGCAGCAGCAGCCTTATCGACAGCGTCAGGGAGAAATCGCGCGTTCCCGTCATCGAGACCGGTGCCGGAGTGTGCCACTGCTACATCGACGCCTCGGCCGACACCGCCATGGCGCGCGACATCATCAACAATGCCAAGACGCGCCGTGTGAGCGTCTGCAACGCCCTTGACTGCGCCGTGGTCCACAGCGCCGTGTTCGGTTCCCTTGCGGCCATCTGCGAGCCTCTTGCGGCCTCTGAGGTGATAATCCATGCCGATGAACGAAGCTACGCGGTTCTCGACGGCCATTACCCGTCACGCCTGCTGCGCCGAGCAGAGGCCGAGGACTTCGGCACGGAGTTCCTCTCCTATGCGATGGCGATTAAGACCGTCGACAGTCTTGACGAAGCGCTGGAGCATATCTCGCTCTACGGTTCGGGGCACAGCGAATCGGTGGTTGCGGCCGACGACACGGTCAAAGAGCGTTTCTCGACCGAAGTCGACGCCGCATGCGTCTACACCAACGCCCCGACATCATGGACCGACGGCGCGCAGTTCGGCCTCGGAGCCGAAATCGGCATCTCCACACAGAAAATGCACGCTCGCGGCCCAATGGCACTCGAAGGGCTCATGACCTACAAATGGCTCATAGCCGGCAACGGCCAGATCAGATCCTAAAAAGCATCAGGGGTGTTGCAAAACATCCAGAATGCGAACCAAATTGTAGGGGGTGTTGCAGAACTCATGAAAACGAACAGATTTGTAGGAACGCGATACAATGCTGTTTACTTAAGACGTGGCGTCCTTGCGGACGTCACCACGCCCCTTAAGTAAACAGCGATTAATCGCGTTCCTACAATTTGCTACAACTTTTGACAGCTAATTATAGTTTTGCAACACCCTCCAATTTTATTGCTTTTTGCAAATAAATCGGATTTTTTTGCCAAAAAAACCGTCAAAAAATTTGTCAACTTAAAAATAATGTATAACTTAGCGCCATAATTGTGTGAGTAACCTTAATAAACCTGAGTTCGATACCTACCGTTTTAGGCCTTTATGATTTCTCATACCATACTTACAAAATACTTTTTCTAAAAAAAATAAGCCGATTTTGTAATAACTGTCTATGGCAACCGCCTGTCGCACATTTTCGTATGTGCGTCCGTGCTGGAGACTAATGGCAATCCGAAGCGTTCCGGCGCGTTAGGATAAATGTTATTTTGATTTGTAATTTTATATCATAACCTTAATTATTAACAATTTAACCAATTAATTCATGAAGAAATTCTACTTTTTTCTTGTAGCCATGCTTGTAAGTATTGCAGCTTCGGCAACCTCAGTGTATTTTGAAAACACGCTTGGTTGGAGTAGTGTAAGTTGCTACTGCTGGGCTCCTCAGGTCTCTACATGGCCCGGTGATGAAGTTACAGAAACTATCACTATTGACGGCCGAACATTCTATGTATACAACGTGCCCGGACCCCAGACCAATGTAATTTTCAGCGGCGATGGTGCTCAAACAAAAGACTTGACCGTGAGCGACGGTGCCGTTTTTAGCGGAAACAACATCAGCTCAATCGATCCTATCGGAACAATTAAAGATGGCGTTTTTACTCCCGCAGGCGAAGTGGTTATAAAGTATGCAAAAATTTATATTCCTGTGTCAGAATGGGATAAAGACGGATGTTATATCTATTCTTGGAGTCCCTCGCTTTTCGGCGGCTGGCCCGGCAAAGAAATGTCAAAGGTCACAATCAGTGGTGAAGAGTATTGGACTATCGACATAGATTCACGTGAACTCACCGGCGATACAATCAACTGGAAACTTAACTACAACGGTGATGAGTCAAACAATGTAGAAGACGCCCCAATG
Organism: uncultured Muribaculaceae bacterium; assembly: GCA_947174635.1. Classification (GTDB taxonomy): domain Bacteria; phylum Bacteroidota; class Bacteroidia; order Bacteroidales; family Muribaculaceae; genus JAGBWK01. Next base: position 17,398 of record CAMWJS010000044.1, on the reverse strand, counting down.
TTCGTAGACGGCCATATTTATAGGCTTGACGGCACAAGCGGCGTCAACAATATCGAAATCGAAGAGAATGTTGCTCCCGTTTACTACAACCTCCAGGGTGTACGCGTAGCAGAGCCCGCCAATGGTCTCTACATCGTGGTTCGTGGCGAAAAAGTAACCAAAGAACTCGTAAAATAATCGATAAGTCAGCAATCTGACTGCAATATTTCATAAGATAACTAAAAAAGCGATGGCGCATCCGCCCATCGCTTTTTTTTCGTTATGGGCGGTAGCGGGGGCGAGGGCGTCCCGGCTACCGCCCCGACTGCTGCCCATGCCGGTCGGTTCATGTTTTTTGTATTTAAAAAATGGGGGGAGATGCGCGTGTTTTCACGGGAAATAATTAATTTTGCAGAGATATGGAGAAAGTCAGACCCAAAAAGGCCCTTGGCCAGCATTTTCTTACCGACGAGAGCGTGGCAGCGCGCATCGCCGCCACTGTTGACTGCTCACCCGGCCTCCCCGTAGTCGAGGTAGGCCCCGGCATGGGCATGCTCACCAAATACCTTCTGCAGGCCGGCCGAGATGTCACTGTAGTGGAGCTTGACGACGAGAGCGTGGCATTCCTGCGTCAGAACTATCCGGCGCTCGACGGACGCATAGTCGAAGGTGACTTCCTGCGCCTTGACCTGAGCCGCCTGGCCGATGCCGACGGTCATCTCTGCGTCATCGGCAACTACCCTTACAACATCTCGTCGCAGATTTTCTTCCATATACTTGATTACAAAGATAATGTGACCCTCTGCTCCGGCATGCTCCAGCGTGAGGTTGCCGAGCGCATAGCCGCCCGCGAAGGCTCGCGTACGCGCGGCATACTCTCCGTGCTGCTCCAGGCGTGGTACGATATCGAGTACCTTTTTACCGTGAGCGAAGGGGTGTTCAATCCTCCCCCCAAAGTGAAGTCGGGAGTGATACGTCTGCGCCGCAACGGTGTGACTGAACTCGGCTGCGACGAGCGCCTGTTCAAGACCGTCGTCAAGACCACTTTCGGCCAGCGCCGCAAGACGATACGCAACTCCCTGCGCCCGCTTCTGCCTGCCGGTGCTGCAATGCCTGAGCACGAGCTTCTTGCCCTGCGTCCAGAGCAGCTCTCCGTAGGCCAATTCATCCAACTGACCAATCTTGTTAGCTCGCTGCGACAATGAAAGAATACTCCGACCAATATATCGATGAGATGCGCGACATCATAAGCCGCCACGACGAGGCGGCGGCGCGTGCCGAACTCGAACAGATGCACCCGGCCGACATCGCGGAGCTGTATCAGGAACTTGACCTTGAAGAGGCGGAGTTTCTCTACAGTCTTCTCGACGAGGACACACGTGCCGACGTGCTCATGGAGCTCGACGAGGATGACCGCCGCAAACTCCTGTCCAACATGCCGGCAAAGGAGATTGCGACGCAGGTAATCGACCACCTCGACACCGACGAGGCCGTAGACCTCATCCAGGAGCTCGACGAGGACGACCGCGACGAAATCCTGTCGCACATCAACGATGTGGAGCAGGCCGGAGATATCATCGACCTTCTCAAATATGACGAGGACACCGCCGGCGGTCTGATGGGCACGGAGATGATTGTCGTCAACGAAAACTGGTCTATGCCCGAGTGTATCAAGCAGATGCGCATGCAGGCCGAGGATATGGACGAAATCTACTATGTCTATGTCGTTGACAATGACGACCGCCTGAAAGGCATCCTCCCGCTGAAAACGCTCATCACCCACCCGTCGGTGTCCAAGATAAAACATATCATGGAGAACGAGCCGGTATCGGTCAAGACGGATACGCCGATTGACGACGTGGCTCTCGACTTCGAGAAATATGACCTTGTGGCGATGCCTGTGATTGACTCAATCGGCCGTCTCGTGGGGCGCATCACTGTCGACGACGTCATGGACCAGGTGCGCGAATCGTCGGAACGCGACTACCAGCTGGCATCAGGTCTGTCGTCGGATGTCGACGCCTCCGACTCCATCCTCGCCCAGACCAAGGCACGCATACCCTGGCTGCTTATAGGCATCGTGTCAGGCATTCTTGCCTCGCTTATCCTGACAGGCTTCGAAGCGCAGCTGCAGGCTGTCACCACGCTTGCCATCTTTATCCCCATCATCGGCGGCACCGGCGGTAACGTCGGCGTGCAGGCCTCGGCGATTGTGGTGCAGGGTCTGGCCAACGGTACGCTGGATATCAAGGAGTTTGCCAAGCAATTGTGGAAAGAGGTGAGGGTAGGGCTGCTCAACGCCACCATTATCTCCGGTGTCATTTTTATATACAATATCTTCATGATACCCGACGACTTCGCGGTGACGCTCTCTGTGGCCGTGTCGCTGTTTATCGTGGTGATGTTCGCCACGCTGTTGGGTACGATAGTGCCTCTTACGCTTGAAAAACTTAAAATCAATCCCGCGCTTGCCACCGGTCCCTTCATCCAGATTTCAAACGACATCGTCGGCCTGTTGATCTACGTATTCATCTCCCGTTGGTTCCTGTCGATATTCTGACGGATTAGAAAGTGTTACGTACTTCATACTGTAGGGACGCACGGCTCGTGCATCCGCCAACAGTTTGATTATCAGATATTACACACGGACGCACGAGCCGTGCGTCCCTACAAAACACCCTCAATGCAAAGCCCGGAATTTTTATTACGGCTTGTGATGTCACCGCGGGCGGAAGCCGGGGCGGGGGCGTCTCGCCCCCGTGATTATCTCTTCTGAGGGTAAATATCATATAATCAGCGGCATGTCACGCTCCCCGATGACATTCCGGGGGCGAGACGCCCCCGTCCCTGCTACCGCCCGCAGAGATACTATCCACACCCCGGCTTCCGCAGGACGCCGGTTTACACCACCCACATTCCATCCCTAAAAGACCTTAACGACCCTAACGGCCTTTCACTCACCCCCCTCCCCACGGAGAGCCGGAGGCTCGGTGTTGTGATTAACCGCGGTTCGGAGAACGCGGAGCGTGCGCAGACCGTGGCCGCGGACACACCCCCTCTGGCTGAGCCCGGGACGGGCGATATGTGTTAATCTTATTGTTTCAATATTGCGCCGGCGTGATAGCCCGGTGTGTTGCGGAAGGTAAGTGTTGCGGAGCTGTTGGTGGCTTCCGACTCATAGCGGAGCCAGTAGCGCTCAGCGGCGAGGAAATCAAACTCGAAGAGTGCACTGTCGACAGGGCTGTCTCCATAGTTTCCGGGCGTAATCCGCTCGTAGACGGTGATATTGAAGCCCTTTACCACTATTTTGGCGCTGACAGCCCCCGAGGCGTCTACACCATCGATGCCGCTGCGACGGAGCCATACCGTGCCGCTTTCATCGCAGTCTACGGCGATTGCCGGCTCGGTGCCGCCATCGGCCGACAATGCCGCTCCGAGCAGATATTCGCTTGCCGGTCCGGCGGTGTGCGGTTTTGCTAAAAACGCCACTATCGCCATTGCCACAAGGAATAGAATGACGTAAAATTCTGTCGTGTGAAAAAAACTCATACGCAAATATACTACTTTCGGCCTTTATTTTAATACTCCGGTGGCATAATTATCTTTTACATGTAAAATGTATATTGAATAAATATTGCATATATCATAAAATAATTTTATTTTTGTAAGCGAATAAGGTGAAATTCAATCATTAATTTTTTATTACCCACAATTATTAAACTTATTGCAATGAAAACAAAGTTATTTTTAAGCTTTCTGTCTGCCGGTATGCTTACGGTATCTCTAAGCGCATGTTCAGACGATGACGGGCCGACACCGGCACCCGAGCCCGAACCCGAACCGGATCCTATTGAATATGCTGTGAAGCTTACGATGACAGACAACGGTTTTGAAATGCCCGACGGCACGAAATTTACCCCCGGATTCAATACCGGAGACAAAGCCGGACTTTTTGTCGTAAGCAATGGCGAACTTGTTGCGTCGAATATCGAACTTGTGTTTGACGGAACTACCTGGAATGCAGGTGCCACTATTCCTGCGACAGGCGACAATTACTACGTCTATACCCCCTATAAGGCCGGAGCTGACGCAAAAGTTGCAGTTGAGGCGGTTACTCCCGAGGAGTTTTTTGCCGCTCTTGTGGCCGATTGCGCCGTGCCGGGTGACAACCAGGCTGATTTTGCATCGTCTGTCAAGCCGTTTGACGTGACCTATGCCGCAGCTGTGGCAACTGCCGGCAAATCAACTGAGTCGCTCAATCTTGCCGCGGCTGCTGACCATGCTCTTGCCGTGACTTCCTGGAGTCTGCCCGGAGGTACCACCTATGTTACATCCGACGGATTCAGCTACAGCATGCCCGGCGGTTCGGTCGACGGTGATGTCACTGTAGGCAGCAAGACGGTGACACCGTGTACCGTACAGGGCTCTCCGGCGTTCTTCTCGCTTCCTGTTGAGGCCGGCAAGATAAATGTGGCCTATACTTATGACGGCGAAGAAAAAAGCGTTGAAATTTCACTCAATGACAAGGCCGGTACGGTTACAAACGTTGCGATTGAAGGCGGTTCGGCCAACGGTGGTGTCCGCGATCTGAAAGTCGGCGACCTTTACTACTGCGACGGTTCGGTAGTTCCCGTGGAGGCCCTTGCCGATCTTACCGAAGCACCCGAGGGTGTGGCCGGCGTGGTATTCTGTGTCGACAAGAACCGATTCTCTGCAAAAGAGACCGAGCTTCTTGGCAATGTACACGCTCTGGTGATTTCGGCTAAAATGGCAACCTTCAAAAACCGCAATTACTTTGCATGGAGCGATGCTTATCCTAAGCCCGGCGATGACGGTGACGGACGATACGACGACAGTGTGGAGGATCCCAATTACCCCGGGCTCTATCTTCCGCTTATCCAGGACCGTACCGACACTTCCAAATCCTATGAGATTAACAACAACGACGTTGACGGCTACAGTCATACTATGATTTTGCGTGCCCGTCGCAGCAATGAAATCGCATTGGGTTACTATCCTGCGATGCAGGCTATAGAAAATCTTAACCAAGCGGTCGCAGTCAGTGCCTCACAGACAACCGGATGGTATCTTCCTTCGGTAGGCCAGGTCCTTGATTTCATGCGTAATGTCGGTGGCTCAAAAGCTTCTGCCGACCTTGTGGAGCAGCTCGCTACTTCTCTTGAGCTGGCCGACTTCACTTTCGGCGAAAATTCAAGTCCCGACCTCAATGCCAATCTCGACTATGCGATGTCGAAAATAAAGGCGGAAGAAAAAGACAGCTATACCGATTCGAGACATGCTATCTGGACTTCTTCCTATGCATCGCTCTATCATTATCAGGCCGACAGAATGGTGCCCGGTGCCCGCGAAGTGGTGTTCGACTACGACAACCTTTTCGTAATGTCGTATGACATCATCGGTAAAGGCAACGTACGCGGCGTTCTCGCATTCTAAACCATACGTGACATCATAAGTAACTGTTTAAAATTATTTTATACCCACCATTCTCATTATTTTAATATTCTGTCGGAGTCTTTTCTGCCGCTTTCTATCTCGTCATCAGTCATGTAGCTCGCTACATTCCTTCTTCCTCAATAAAAATCGGCTAAAAAATCCATCCGCCATAATATCAAAATAATTTTGAACAGTTACTTAGTATTGCGTAAACTGGGGCTGTACTCGCGTGCAGCCTCTTTTTTTATGCCTAAAACCCCGTTATGTGAAAAAACTCATACACAAATATGCGGCATTCGGGCAAATTTGTGTAAATTTGGGGTATGAAACAACTCTTTTTAACCATGATATTGGCGGCCGGAGCCATGATGGCTTCGGCGTGCGGCGGCAAACAGTCCGGGCAGTCGGCTTCGCAAGAGGTCGCAGAGCAGGCAAGCCGCAACGTGCAGGCTGTGGAGGTCGATGCCGACTCGGTGTATGCCCGGGTGGCAGAGCAGGTGGCTATGGGCCCCCGCGTGCCAGGCACGCCCGGCCATGAACGCTGCATCGGCTATATCACCCGGCGCCTCAGTGAGGCCGGGGCGGAAGTGACGGTGCAGGATACGCTGTTCGCCCCTGCCGGAAGTGATGTGAAGGCACAGCGCGTGCGCAATATCACCGGACGCTTCAACGCCGGCGCGCCACGCCACGTGCTTCTGCTCGCCCATTACGACACCCGCCCCTGGGCCGACCGGGAGAGCGACGAAAAGCTCCACAACACCCCGATCGACGGTGCCAATGACGGCGCAAGCGGTGTGGCGGTGCTTCTCGAGATAGCGCGTCTGATGAAGCAGATGCCCTCAGATGTTGAGGTCGAGATGCTCTTTGTCGACGCCGAAGATGCCGGAACCTACGATGATGATTTCTCATGGTGCATAGGTTCGCAGGCCTGGGCCGACGCTTTCGACCCGACGGCGCGGCGCGTGCCCGAATATGCGATATTGCTCGACATGGTGGGTGGCCGCAATGCCGTGTTCCCCCGCGAATACTTCTCTGAGCGCTATGCCCGCGGTGTCAACAACCTCGTGTGGGAGGCCGCACGCCGCGCTGGCTACGGCGACCGCTTCCCCAATGAGATTGGCGGAGCGCTCAACGACGACCATATCCACATAATGCGCATGGGCATTCCCGCAATCGACATCGTAGAGTCGGCAAATTCCGCAACCGGATCGTTCAACCCCACATGGCACACTCTCGACGACACAATTGACAACATCGACCGCGCAACGCTAAAAATGGTTGGCGACGTGGTAATCAACACTATATTTCAATAGATTATGACAATCAACGATAAACAGCAGCAGATAATCGACGAGTTCGCCGACATCGACGACTGGATGGACCGCTACGCATGCATCATCGACATGGGTAACGCGCTCGAGCCTATCGACGAGAAATACAAAACCCCCGAACATCTTATCGAAGGCTGTCAGAGCCGTGTATGGCTCAACGCCGAATATCGTGACGGGAAGGTATATTACACTGCCGACTCCGACGCAATCATCGTGAAAGGCATGATTTCAATGCTTGTCGATGTGCTCTCCGGCCACACTCCGCAGGAAATCCTCGACAGCGACCTGCATTTCATCGATGCCATCGGCCTGTCGACCCACCTGTCGCCCACCCGCAGCAACGGTCTGCTCGCCATGGTGAAGCAGATGCGTCTCTATGCCCTGGCGTTCAAGCAGCTCAACCCCGATCCATTGAAATAACGCAGCTGGGGCGGTAGCCCGGGGCGGGGGCGTCTCGCCCCCGTGGTATTACTACTGGATATCGCGCGGGGGCGAGACGCCCCCGCCCCGGGCTACCGCCCAGAATAATAAACAATAGTCACTCAGACATATATAGTATGGCAAAGAAAATTGTCGAGACACCTTTGATGAAGCAATATATCGAGATGAAGCAACGTCATCCCGATGCTGTGTTGCTTTTCCGTGTAGGCGATTTCTATGAGACATTTTCCGACGATGCCATAACGGCTTCGGAGATACTCGGCATCACGCTGACACGCCGCGCCAACGGCACAGCGCAGTCGGTGGAACTGGCCGGTTTCCCCCACCATGCGCTCGACACCTACCTGCCGAAACTCGTACGTGCCGGCAAGCGTGTGGCCATCTGCGAGCAGCTCGAAGACCCCAAGCTTACCAAAAAGCTGGTGAAGAGGGGCATAACGGAACTTGTCACTCCGGGTGTATCGATAGGCGACAATCTGCTTGAGAACCGCGAGAACAACTTCCTTGCCTCCGTACATTTCGGCAAGACTGCCACCGGCGTGGCGTTTCTCGACATTTCCACCGGCGAATTCCTTACAGCCGAGGGTTCCGACGACTATATCGGCAAGCTGCTTGCCAACTTCGCCCCCAAGGAGGTGCTTGTGGAGCGCGAAAGCCGCAGCCGTCTGGAGTCGGCTTTCAACGGCCGTTATCTCGCTATGGAGCTCGACGACTGGGTGTTCAGTCTTGAAAGCGCCAACGACCGTCTGCTCAAGCATTTCGGCACTACGAGCCTCAAAGGCTACGGCATACAGTCGATGACTTCGGCCATTGTGGCCTCCGGTGCCATCCTGCACTATCTCGACATCACCCAGCACACCCGCATATCGCATATCAACGCCATATCGCGCATCGACGAGGAGCGCTACGTGCGTCTCGACCGTTTCACGGTGCGCAATCTCGAACTTATACAGAGCCTCGGAGAGGATGGCAAGAGCCTCCTCGATGTCATAGACCGCACGGTCAGCCCTATGGGGGCACGTCTGTTGCGCCGCTGGCTTCTGTTTCCGCTTAAGGATGTGACCGCCATCAACGCCCGTCTCGACATCGTGGAATATTTCTTCCGCGACCCCGACATGCGCGACGAGATGGCGCGTCAGCTCACCGCTATCGGCGACCTCGAGCGACTCATCTCGAAAGTAGCCGTGGGGCGCATATCGCCCCGCGAGGTTGTGCAACTGCGCAATGCTGTCGCAGCCATCGAGCCGGTGCGACGCATGTGCATGGACAGCGACCTTCCGGCGCTCCACACCATCGGCGAGCAGCTCAACCCGTGCCGCGGCATGATAGAGCGTATCACCGCCGAAATCGTCGATGACGCTCCCGCCGCCCTCAACCGCGGCGCCGTGGTGCGCTCCGGTGTCGACCCGGAGCTCGACGAGTTGCGCGACATCGCTTACCGCGGCAAGGATTATCTCGCGCGGGTGCAGCAGCGCGAGAGCGAGTCAACGGGCATAGCGTCGCTCAAAATAGGCTTCAACAATGTGTTCGGCTACTATATCGAGGTCACCAATACCCACAAGGACAAGGTGCCCCCGGAGTGGGTGCGAAAGCAGACCCTTGTCAATGCCGAGCGCTACATCACTCCCGAGCTCAAGGAATATGAGGAGAAAATTCTCTCGGCGCAGGAGCGTATCGCTGTAATCGAGAACCGTATATACAGCGCTCTGGTGTCGTGGCTCAACGAATATGTGGCCGCCGTGCAGCTCGACTGCTCGCTGCTGGCGCGTCTGGACTGTTTGCTCGGCTTCAGCCGTGCCGCCCTGGAGAACCGCTACAACCGCCCTGTGGTCGACGACTCCCTGTCGCTCGAAATGGTGGAGGGGCGCCACCCCGTCATCGAGAAGGAGCTGCCACCGGGACAGCCGTATATCTCAAACAGCGTCACCCTCTCCAACGACGGCTCGCAGGTGATGATGATAACGGGTCCGAATATGTCGGGTAAATCGGCTCTGTTGCGTTCGGTGGCTCTCAACGTGCTGCTTGCCCAGACAGGTTCGTTTGTGGCGGCAGAGAGCATGAAAACGGGCATTGTCGACAAAATATTCACCCGTGTCGGCGCATCCGACAACATATCGCTCGGCGAATCGACTTTCATGGTCGAGATGAACGAGGCGGCATCCATACTCAACAACATGTCGCAGCGCTCGCTCATACTCTTCGACGAGCTCGGCCGAGGCACTTCGACCTACGACGGCATATCGATAGCGTGGGCCATCGTGGAGCATATCCACGAATCGCCGATGCAGCCCAAGACCCTCTTTGCCACCCACTACCACGAGCTCAACGAGATGGAGCGTCAGTTTCCGCGCGTAGTCAACTACAACGTGTCGGTAAAGGAAATAGACGGCAAGGTGGTGTTCCTGCGCAAACTGGCGCGCGGAGGGTCGGAACACAGTTTCGGTATACACGTGGCGAAACTCGCCGGTATGCCGACATCGATAGTGCGGCGTGCGGACGAAGTGCTCCGTCATCTGGAGGAGGCCAACCGCCGCGACGGTCTCGCCCCCGAGAAACAGCTCGCGTCGCTCGAGGCTCCGGCCGGCATGCAGCTGTCGTTCTTCCAGCTCGACGACCCGCTGCTGGCGCAGGTGCGCGATGCCATCGCCGGCCTCGACATCAACCGCCTGACACCGATGGACGCTCTCAACAAGCTCAACGACATTCAGCAGATGATAACCGGACGGTAGGCTGTCTCTCCGCACGTAACTTTTTGGCACAGTTTTTGTTTTATTCAGAAAACATCCTTTAGAAACATTTTAAACAATAATAAATTATGGAAAAAATCAAACCCGGCAAATATGTCGAAATCACTTACGATTTATATCAGCTCAATCCCGACGGCTCGGAGAAACTCGTTCATCAGGTAGACCCTGAAGACCCCGAAAAATTCATCTTCGGAGTCACCCGAGGCATGATCGAGCCCCTTGAAAGAGCTCTCGAAGGCCTCGAAGCCGGAGCAGTCTACGATGTCACCGTAAAGGCCGACGAGGCATTCGGCCCCTACGACAACGAGCAGGTTGTAACCCTCGAGAAAGATATATTCATGGTCGACGGCAAATTTGATGCCGAGATGGTCAAAGCCGGCGCCCTCGTGCCGATGATGACAGCCGACGGCTTCCGCATCAACGGCCTTGTAAAGGAAGTCACCGACAAAGAAGTTGTCATGGACTTCAACCACCCGCTTGCCGGAAAGGACGTACGCTTCAAAGGCGAGGTAAAGACCGTGCGCGACGCCACCCCCGAAGAGCTTCAGCCCGCCCACGGCTGCGGTTGCGGCTGCCACGACCACGGTTGCGATGACGGTTGCGGATGCGGCGATCACGACGACTGCTGCGGTAGCCACGGCCACGGTTGCGGCGACGATGCCTGCGGCTGCCACTGATAAAGAATAAAAGATAATACAAGCTTAATATTCAGGCATAAGCTGTCGGGAGGATATGCGCTCAAAGCGCATATCCTCCCGATTACTTTTTTAGCTCAAAGAATATATAATAATAAAAAAAATATGTAAATTTGTAGCGTTGCAGGATTACCTGTAGCGCCTGCGCCGATATAGATACTGTTTGATGTATCGGGCTCGGGGCGGGGACATGTGTTTTTTAAGAAAAAGCGTTTATTGACGCTTTGTTCTTGACGCTTCGAAATCCGGAAAATTTCAATTACTGTCAAGAACAAGGTAGCGATAGATGTCTTCATCGGTATGATTTGAATTCTTCAATCCATATCGGCGTGGGCTCTACGTTGCTTGTTCAACAGTAATGGGCAAATTCCGGAGCCTCGAAGCGTGGAACAAGCAATAAGTAAAGTTCCCACGCTTTTTTTGTTTTTAATCGTCAGAGGGGACAGACGAATGTTTTTTTGTAAATGATAGGACAGAAAAGATTCAACTGGGCGATGGTGTTGGCTCTTATTGCAGTGCTTGTTTTCAGCTACATTGCTTTTTTAGGTATGCTGTATCATGAAACAACAAATTCGAAAACACCTGTTTGGATTGCCATTGGAATTTTAGTGGTTGTATCCTTGTGCTGCTTCGGAATGAGTTATGGTAAAGCTGAACGAAACAAGTTTTTGGGTAAGGGTGTGCAAATAGCGTTAGGTATAGTAATATTCGTTGTTCTTGGCTTGGGAGCTGTTCCGTTTACCAATTTTTTGGATGTACTTGGTAAGTCAAAAGAAATACATGAAAATGTTGAAGAAGTATTCAACTATGCCAGCGATTTGGATAACCGTTATACAGAATATGCCAATTCAAGGATAAAAAATTATGAGTATATCCTGACACCTGAAGAAGAAGTGACGGAGGAGTCTTTTTTGTCTACTCGGACGAGTAACGAACAAGATTATGAAATATCGATAAAGTCACAGGCTTTACGACGTATCATTTTGCCCGAATCCCGTCATTCTATAGTTCAAGGACGCCAAAAATGGCTTGACAACAGTAAGGAAATGAGCCTATGGAATGTTGCAACGCCCGATAATCTACGTAAGTTGAGATCGGTAGTGGATTCCTGGATTGATGATTACCGCACTTTGTCGTCAAATGGTATTGAAGATGAATCATTTGAGCCATTTATCGAAAAAAATTTTTCAACATCAATCGATACTTGTACAGCACAGTTTACTCATTATCATATTCCTTCAGTAATAGCTGTTTTGATAACTATTGTTGTTTTTGGAATTATTCTGTTACCATACTTCCTTACTGAGCCTTGGGAATATGGCGGAGACGAAAATAATAATGAAGATAGAGCTACCAAAGAATTTTCATGGATTTAAAAATATTGATTTATGCCGACCAGACAAGAAATTCTCGATAAATTAAATAATAATCCTACAGAGTTTACACCTGCTGTATTAGCCAATGTGATTAAATCGCGTGATTATGAATTGACTGTAGCTGATTTATATGATTTAAATAATTTTCCGAAAGAAACTATTGTTGCAGTCAGATCGTATCTTTCTGATTTTGAAAATAAAAAATTTGATAATGCATACCACTCCGGCAATCCTCAAGATTTAAGCAACTTCATAAAGGAATTCCGCAATGGCCGTAATGTAGAAGAAGCTAAGAATTATCTGAAAAAACTTGATGATCAAATCTGGAATAGTATTGCAGATTCCGGGCAAAAGTCCGATTTTGTGCAATATAAGTCCGATTTCCCTGACGGTAAGCATATAACCGATTGTGTGAATATATTGGAAGATTTTGATTGGTATCTTACTAAAAAAAACGATACAGTTGAGGCTTATTCTAACTATCGTATAACACATCCGGGTGTACACGATCGGGAAGTAGACAGTCTGATTAAAAATTATGAAGATAAGAAAACATGGGAGAATTGTCAAAACAAAGGTACGAAAGGTTATCGAGAATATCTGTCAAAATTTCCTAACGGACAATTTGCATCAGAGGCGAGAGTCAGGATTGACAATGTAAGTCAAAAAGATCGATTTATAGAAAAGTTACGGTGTAATCGAAATTCAGAAACTATATACGGAATACAGAAAGCTGTAAGAGAAAATAAAATATCATGGGGCGATGTGACAGATATTTATGGCGAGACAATTACAGAGATAATCAAGGATTATGAAGATTCTCCGGTATTGCCTAACTCGGAAATACCAGACCGTCTGTCAGGAAATGGTACAGAAGTGTACTTCTGGGGAATACGGGGAAGTGGTAAGACTTGCGCGTTGGGTACAGCTCTCAGTTACATAAATAAAAAAGGATTATACTCACCTTTGCCATGTAAAGGTGCAAGATATAGGGATGCATTGAAAAATCTATTCAAAAAAAACGCATCATTATGTGTATTGCCGCCTGCCACTGATGAAGATCAGATACACGAAATGGCATTGACATTGAAAAATCCTGACAAAAAAATAAATCCGGATGGCCGTAACACTCCGTTCACTTTTATCGATTTGCCAGGTGAATTAATCCAACGCGCTTATGAGTTGCAAGGAAAAACAAAGGATGAGGTCGAGCAGACGCTCTTAAACGATCTTGAGAGCGGTGATAACCGTTTTAAAAATTTCAATATACTCTTGAATTATCTGAAAAACAGAAGCCGCCCCAAAATTCATTTCTTTATTTTTGAGCATGGTTCACATGATAAAACTGTAGAAATAAATCAGCAGCAGGTGGAAATCCCTGACTGCCTGCAGGCGCTGATGACGGTTTTAAAAGACCTCAAAGTATTTTCAAAGTCAACGGTAGGAATATATCTGCTTATGACTAAAGCTGACCGGTTACCCTGCGATAAAGAAGACAGGCCCGAAAAGGCTGAGGAATACTTTGATGAGTATTTTCCTTCGTTTAAAACTAACCTTGAAGAAGTCTGTAAGGACTCTTTTATCGGAGATTTTTGCGGGATAACATTTTCAATCGGAGAAGTTTATGCACAGCAAATCTGTAAATTTGACGGAGAGGATACGGAGAAATTGCTTCGAAAACTCTTTTTGAAATCAAAGCCTGAAAGTGATAAATGGTGGACAAAAATGTTGAAAGGTTAAAATCGGGAATATATGGAGATAGTTATAAAGGGTGGAATGTATGACCGCAAAAGAAGCGAGAGTGAAAAAGTTTTTCAATTCAATGGAGAGAATACTCCTTTCTTCAAAAATTTTGATCCGAGAAGTATTAACGCAGGAAACAAGAGTAGTCAGGCAAGGGAATATACTTATATCGTAAGGACTACTGAAGAGGGATTTGAATATGGAATTCATTTTCTGAATGTCGAATATGGTCCGCGTAGGCCGGCAGTCGCAATATTTATCCGAGCCGGATGGATGATTCCCGACAGAGGGGACATTCTGATTGAGAAACTCAATGAGATGGCCCGAAAGACAATGAGTGCCATAGCAAAATATGTTGACGGATATGATAGCGGAATTACACAAGGCCCTTTTCAAAATCCTTTGAGTGATTTGGATTTCAATAAAATAAAAGGAGAATGTGATTTTATTGGGATTGATAAAATAGCGCTAAAAGATGAATTGACAGATAGACGGATTTTTCTGACACAATTGCCATCAATAGGGCATTTTTTTGAAAATCCTTATCAAAAAGGGCAAATTTCGTCACGAGGTACAATCTGGTCGGCTTGGAATGAAATAACAAGTGAAAAGTTTCCAAATGACATAGTAAAGAAGGCAAATATCAGCAAAAATTATCTGTATCAGTCGCTTGGGTCGGAATTGTACTCATTGCGACTGCCGGGCAGTGAGGTTAAAATTAACTATTCAGACCCGATTACCAATCAGCCTTATCCCGTACACGACAAGATTACAGGTGCGGACAGTATGTATTTGAAATATTCGGGTGAAAGATTTGTATGTCAGAAGACAGCTGAGGAAGCTGGACTCTCGTTCAAATACGATATTAAAATCAACTGGACACTTGAAGGAGCATTTGGCTATACGAAAAAAACACACTGTCTTCAGACGTCAAATGATATTCTGACAGTGGATTATAAAGATATATACAGACCGATGGAATTGACTTGTCCGGATGGAGAAAAAACGATAATTGAAATTACCGAAAACGATATAAAGAGAAGATACATGAACGTTAAATCAAAAGCAGTAGAAGAAGGATTTATAATAGAAGTATCAGGACATGATTTCAAATCAACAAAGATAAAGGTTATAATAGACAGTGCTTCAGATGCTTATAAGACTATAAAAAAGATATCATATAATCAACGTCAGGCTATCGATCTGTCGAAAGCAAATAAAGAACCCCGTGATTATAAACGATTATTTAAGAAGTATCTCCTGATTTTTGCACTTGTCGCTTTGATTCTCGGGGTAATTATATTAATCAAATCGTTATTTTTTGAAACATCAGAAAATACAGAGGAACAGGGTGTACCACAATTCTCACAGATCTTAGCTCAGAACAATGTCAATAAAATCGAGGAAGATAAAAAATACTTCAAAAATAACGATATATGGAAATTGGAAGATCTAAAAACTGAACAGGCGAAAGCATTTTATCAAGATGTTTTGGATTGGAACACAGATAAAATAAGAAATAACAAGGATTTCGGAGATTGTGCCAACAATGATAAACTGAATCGTTCGATTATTGATAGTGATCAAATGGAAAAAAGTTTAATATCCGAGGAATTGAAAAAAACTCCGAAAACTATTAATCTGCAAGAGTTGCGAAATAAATATATTGAGAAAATAAACCTCAGAAAAGATGACGCAATTGCCAATGACACTATTTAGAGCCGATCAGGATAATCACCCGATAACAATATTGATGACTTTACTATATCATAAAATTTATGAATATGAAAATCGCAATAAATAAATTGATAATCTTAGCCGTATTTGTAGTCGGAATAGTATTCCTAACCTTATGGCTTTTTGATGCAATCAAAGGTTATGAGGCGACATCTCTCCGCCCGGATCCCTTTAAACCTGTAGCCACTGACGCCATATCGGAGAGAATCGAAGGAAAAGATTACAAGACTGCCCGAAATGCCTTTGATTCGATATATACGATGATTGATATTCAAGGGAAACTGATGCTTAAAGATGGAAGTAAGCCAACCCCTGATACAGAAATTGACTCCCTCAAACTCAGGGCGTATAATGCGGCTGTAAAAGCTCTTTTAGATGATACGGATAAACTATTTTCATCCTCGAAATGGAGTGGCTATCCTCTTGACGATTTCAAATCGCAAGCCGATTATTACCTTAAGCTGTATTCTCAGGGCAATTTTTATGAACCCGACTTAAAAAAAATCATTGATAATATCAGTGATTACCATGCAGCCTGGAGTATATGTCGCAACGCAGGTTCAATAACGACTGTCGCCGGCATACAGCAACTTGAAAAAAAAGTCAAAGCGTATAAGCGCTATCCGTTGACAAATGACTCGGATTTGAGTTCACAGTTGAATTCTGCGGTTCAAAGAGCAAAAAACTCGGTCTTGGCATATATTGCCAGTCGAGCCTCTAATCTTGAAAATGAGATAACTTCATTCTCATCATTGGATGCTTTCAACGATAGATATAACTCTATAAATAATGCCCTTGGGTCATTTGTAAAAAACTATGGAAATAACAGCAGCGCAAACGCTGCAAAAAAAAACTTGGCATCTGCCAAATTGGAAGCTGAACAGTATTTCAATAATCAGAATACTAAACTGCACTCAAAACCTAATCATTAATACAAAAGGATTATAATTAAGTATTCTTAAAAACGTATATTTACTGATGAAACATTATCTATACTTGACTTGCTTATTTGTATTATTCATTACATTTTGTTCAGCAAAAAATAATACATCGCCAAATATATCAAAAACAAATGCACAGTTTGATGAGGCTGCAATCAATGATTCAACAGTTTGCATTTTTGATATACCAATTCATTTGGATGAAGAAATAGCGATAATGGAGCTATCGGCAGCCGGAATACTAACGTACGATATACGCAAATTTGAAGACTCTAATATAACTGTGATAGAATTTGCTGGTGTCGAATTTGCGCTCAACAAAGGTTTTGTTTTTATGTCGACTAAGCATGACAAACAAACTATTGACTCACTGGTATCCAAAATATCTTCATATTATGGTGAACCCTTTATTGATGATGAAGGAGATCCAGAATATAATTATTATCACTGGAATTTATATGAAGTATCTTCTGATAAGCCATATATAAGAATTCGACCACTCCATTCAGATGAAGGTGGACTTGTTATGACTTGGAAGTGGAGCTAAGCATTGCAATATTTTCCTTCTTTGTTGAGTATAGTTTGTTCATGGGAGGGGTATTATATTGTTACATTGTAAGATGGTGCGATGTATGATGCTATTTAAATAGTGGATAGTTACTGCACCGAGCCTCTTGCTCTATATTGGTTTTAATTACGGTACGTGTGCTTAATATGTTTTTATGTACAGGCCGTGTGCCCTAGCTGTTATTCTCCATCACAGAAAGTCACCCAAAGTGGCTGATATCTCACGAATAGTGAGGATGTTGCATTTCTCTGAGTCCGCAACACCTTTATTCTAACGGCTTTGTCATATACCACGGATCGCCCTTCCGGGGCTTATGTCGTAGTGGCTATGGGATGCCGGGGTCTCCGCTCGCTCCGCGATCTGCGAACCCCGGTTAATCACAACAC
>CAMWJS010000043.1 GCA_947174635.1 uncultured Muribaculaceae bacterium | reverse complement strand
GCCGTGCGTCCCTACATCGCAAACCGAAATTTTGGAGTTCTGCAACACCCTCCGCCCATCCCGCAGGGCCAATTCAACATTCAAAATTCCACCTTCAAAATTACAATGGTACTCAACTATATCTGGATAGCTTTTTTTGCGATTGCATTTCTTGTAGCTGTCGGTAAGACTCTGTTTGCCGGCGACCTGCAGGTGTGGTCTGATATCATGTCGTCGTCATTCTCGTCGGCCTCTACCGCCTTTGAGATTTCACTTGGTCTGACCGGAGTGCTCGCTCTCTGGATGGGGCTGATGAAAATCGGCGAGAGGGGAGGGGTCATCGCTTTTTTCGGACGTCTTATAAGTCCGTTGTTTTCGCGGCTTTTCCCGGGTGTGCCTAAGGGGCATCCTGCAATGGGTGCGATTTTTATGAACGTGTCGGCCAATATGCTGGGGCTTGACAACGCCGCCACCCCGATGGGCCTGAAGGCTATGCAGGAGCTTCAGTCGATAAATCCCGACAAGGAACGCGCGTCCGACGCCATGATTATGTTTCTTGTGCTCAATGCATCAGGGCTTTGCCTTATACCGATATCCATCATGATGTACCGCATGCAGGCTGGAGCGGCAAATCCTACCGATGTGTTCATGCCCATACTGCTTGCCACCTTTATAGCCACGATGGTGGGTATTATCGCATTGTGCATCAAGCAGAAGATACGCCTGCTCGACCCGGTGCTGCTGGCGTGGCTCGGCGGCATGGCGCTTATCATAGGTGGCATCGTGCTGTTTTTCAGCCGTCTTGACGAGGCGCAGGTGCAGGCTTATTCCGGTTTTGTGGCCAATTTCCTTCTGTTCACAGTGATTATAGCTTTTCTTGCAGCCGGTTTCCGCAAGCATATCAATATGTATGAGGCATTTATCGAGGGCGCGAAAGAGGGGTTCCGTACCGCGGTCATGATTATACCCTATCTGGTTGCAATCCTTGTCGCCATCGGCATGTTCAGGGCGTCAGGGGCAATGACGGTTCTCACCGACGGGATGATTGCGGCCGTCAATGCGCTCGGCATGGATTCCGACTGGGTGGAGGCGCTGCCGACTGCCATCATGAAACCGTTGAGCGGCTCTGGTTCGCGAGGCATGATGATTGACCTTATGTCGACCCACGGCGCCGACTCTTTCGTGGCAAGGGTATCGGCATCGATACAGGGGTCGACCGACACCATGTTTTACGTGCTGGCCGTCTACTTCGGTTCTGTAGGAATAAGGCGCACGCGCTATGCTGTCAGCTACGCCTTGCTGGCCGATATTGTAGGGTCGGTTTCGGGTATAATAGCCGCGTATATATTCTTCAGATGACCCTCCCTCGGTTGCTGTCGTCCTATTGTGGTGTGATTGCGGCTGAAGTTATAAATATTTTTGACTAATAATTGTCGATTAGCTTGTATCATACATAAAATCAGCGCGTTGCGACTCCGGAATGATGGCGTGAGCAACTATGGCGTATGTCTGTAAATTTTCTATTTTTTGGTTAAAATCCGCAAATGTTTCATTTTTTGAGTATTATATATTAAGGTTGGTTGTGTTAAATTATTTATTTTTGCGTGTAAATTACAAACCAACATATTCCAACCATGCAAAAACTATTGATTTCTTGCTTGATTTTTACAACACCTCTCTTCTCTCACGCATCTGACAAAACTTATACACATGCCGGCTGTCGGATGATGGTCGACAATTCGACCGGTGCGGTCACAATCGTGGCCGACGGTGACACCGTTATCAAAGGAAATATTCCGGCATGGGGGCTCGACGGCAATATGCGCCGTCCCGATGCCCTGCAGAAAGTAAAAGTAACATCACGCAACATATCGGACGTGCATGGCGACGCCATGCGTGTGTCGGTATCAGGCTACCATGACAGGGAAAAAGCTACTGTCGACTACGACATATACCCCGACTTCATTCTGACGCGCCTCACTGTCGACGCTCCGGCCGTCAGCAAAGACGGCATATCGCTCAATTACCTTGCTCCGGTCTCTACCCGGCAGGCATACAATTTCGTCGACCGCCCGGGCAACTACGCAATCTCGGTTCCCTACGACAACGACGCTTGGGTGCGTTATACCAACACTCCGTTCGGCGACTCTATCCCCGCAGCCTATGAGGTGGCGGCGTTTTTCAATGCCGATACACGCAAGGGGCTTGTGGTAGGTTCGGTGGAGCACGACGTGTGGAAAACGGGTATAAATACCACAACCGACGGCAACGCGGCCATCACTTCGCTTGAGGCTTTCGGCGGTATTACCTCTGAACTTACCCGCGACAAACGTTCACACGGCCCCCTGTCGGGCAAATCGGTGAAATCGCCCCGCATCATCCTCATCCCGACCGGCGACTGGCGCGACGGCCTCGAGATGTTTGCCGACCAGTGCGCTCTCTTCGCCCCCTCTGTTCCCTCAAAGGGCCCGCGTCCTTTCGGCTGGAACTCCTGGGGTAAACTCCAGACCAAAATCACCTACGACAAGGCAATCGAGGTTTCCGACTTCATCCGCGACAATATCTCCGGACGCGGCTTCCATGACACCGACGGCAATGTCGTAATCGACCTCGACGCATTCTGGGATTTCGGTTTCAAGCCCCACCAGCACCGCCAGTTTGTAGAACACTGCCACGCCAACGGCCAGAAAGCCGGCATCTACTACTGTCCTTTCACCGACTGGGGCGGTAATCCCGAAGCCGTGTTAGGTGAAATGCCTGAGTATAAGATGAAAGATTTATATATCCGCGTCAATGGCGAGCCCGTGAAATTTGACGGCGCACCCGCTCTCGACCCCACGCATCCCGGCACAAAAGCCCGCATCAAGAAACAATTGGAACAGTTCATCGACTGGGGATATGAATATGTCAAAATCGACTTCATGGCCCACGGTGCCTATGAAGGCGACACACACTTCGACCCCTCGGTGACCACCGGTACGCAGGCTTTCAACCAAGGCATGGCTTTCATCGACTCGATAAACGGCAACCGCATGTGGATCAATCTCTCCATCGCGCCCCTGTTCCCTGCCAATTATGCCCACTCGCGACGCATCAGCTGCGACGCATGGGCCGGTGTGAAAGACTCGGAATATGTGCTCAACGCGCTCACCTACGGCTGGTGGCTCGACCATATCTACCACAACAACGACGCCGACCATGTCGTATATGAGGGCGCTACCGACGGCGAAAACCGCATGCGCATCACCTCTTCGGCCATTACCGGAGTATACTTCCTCGGCGACGACATGAGTGAAGGCGGTCTGGAAAGCACCAAGGAGCGCATCGTACGCAACACCGGCAACCGCGAAATCAACGATATGGCCCGCCGCTGCAAGTCGTTCCGCCCCGTAGAGCATGCCGTTGGCACTGCCGCCGCCGATATGTTCACCAACGAAGACGACGATTATATCTATGTGGCCATCTTCAATTTCTCCGACAACCCGGTGGAGAAAACTCTCCCCTTGCGCCGTCTCGGACTGTCGGAAGCCTCTGACTATTCAGCCACCGAGCTGTGGAGTCACGACCCTGTCGCTCTCCGAGGCTCAATCAAGGCGACAATATCGCCACGCGACGTAAAAGTCTACCGCATAAACAAAAAATAACCACCCGCTGCAATCGGCTCTGACAGCTAAACAACCATGATAATAAACACGATTAAAAAAAACATAACGGAATGAAACTACGAAACCTGATATTGACCATAGCCGCGGCTGCATCCCCTTTGGCTGCTTCTGCCGAGACAAAACTCGAGCAGGGACGTTGGTCCATTGTCAATGGCGATGACAACACTCTCAACATTAGCTTTGATGGCACGGAAGCTATAATCAACGCCTACGCCGAAGTGACCTACCGTATCGCAGGCACCGGCCGGAGCGGACACATCAGCTCTCTGTCGGTATCTCCCGCATCGGTCGCCGTAGTTCCCTTCGAGGATGAGATAGGCACCGGCCGTGCCCTCACCCGCGTCTACGACGACGGCACCGCGACAATGACCCAGACACTCAACCTATATGACGCCGCCCCCTACATCATAGCCCGGGTGGTGGTGGCTCCCGACAGCGACGGGGCGGTCATCGAGTCAAACAATATGGTGGCTCTCGCATCCGACACACGCTGGCAGTTGCCTGTCGGCACCGGACACCGCATGCTATGGGTGCCTTTCGACAACGACGGTCACGGACGCTACGAGGTCTATGACGCCTCTCGCTCCATGACATCGCATGAAGTGGCCTGTGTATTCGACCCCGCCACACGTTTCGGTTTTGTGGCCGGCTCGGTCGACCACGACAAGTGGAAAAGCGGTATCACCATCGAGGGCCAGCTCAAACGTTTCGTCAAGAACTTCAAACTCCTCTCAGGCTACACCTCCGCTACTACACGCGACTTCGACTGGGAAAGCAACACCGCGATACCCCACGGATATGTCAAAGGTGCCAAGGCTGAGTCGGCACGCTATCTCGTAGGATTTTTCGACGACTGGCGCACAGGCATGGAGACATTTGCCGAGACATGTGCCACAATCGCGCCTCCCGCACCCTGGGAGGGTGGCAACCCTATGGGGTGGAGTACATGGGGCGTCATGATGAACCATGTCAACACTCCTGCCGTAAAGGAGACTGCGCAGTGGATTAAAGACAATCTTTTCGACCTCGGCTTCCATGACAAAAACGACCAGACGGTCATCAGCCTCGACTCGTTCTGTGACGGATGGGGCATGACTTCGGCCGAAATATCTCAGCTCGGCAATAAATTCCTCGGCAAAGGCACTTATACCGAAGGACGCGTCAAAAAGCAGGGGCTCGACATGCGTCTCGGCCTCTACGGCGGCATGGTGATATGGGACTGGACTTTCGACGGCGATGTCCCCAGCACAGGTATAGGTGGAGTTCCCACCTACAAATGGGGTGAGGCATTGCTTAAATACAACGGCCGCCCCCACTCGCTGTTCAATGGCGGACAATACTGCGCCATCGACCCCACCCACCCGGCTTTCTATCATAACATGGACCATACTCTCAAGCGCTGGGCGGCGTATAAAATCAAGTACATCAAGATGGACTTCATAAACGCCGGCATCTGCGAGGGCGACTCATGGTACAATCCCGAAATCACCACCGGTGTCATGGCCTATAACTACGGTATGAAGATTATCTACGAGCTCGCTCAGAAATATGACATGTACATCGTCGAGTCGATGGCTCCGCTGTTCCCCTATCAGTGGGCCCACGGACGCCGCACATGCTGCGACCGTTTCAGCGAGCTTGGAGAGAGCGAATACGTGATGAACGCGATGACATGGGCCTGGTGGACCGACCGGCTTTATGCTGTCAACGACCCCGACCAGCTCGTGCTCCACAAGGACGGTCATAACAAGCAGGAGACCGAGGGGGAGAACCGCGTGCGCGCCACTACCGGTGTTTGCACCGGAGCCTTCATCATTGGCGACAGCTTCTCCGACAAATGTGTCTATACCGACGACAGCAACAGTCACGCCAAAGGCGATGTTGTCGCCTATCCCGAGGAATCGAAAGCACGCGCCCTCAAAATATTCGGCAACGCCGACATCAACGCCTACGTGCGTGAGAACACCGGTTCGTTCCGTCCTATCGACGTGAGCTATACCACCTCGTCACAGCAGGCGGCCTATGCCTATATGCGCGATACCCCCGGACACGTCTATGTCGCCGTGTTCAATTTCAGCAAAGGCGCGCCCCGCAACGGCAGCATCACCTTCGAAAGCATAGGCATCGAGCCGTCCGACATCAAGGAAATCAAGGAGCTCTGGACAGGCGAGGCCGTAACACCACAGTCATCGGTATTCACCTACTCGGTCCCCCCGGCCGACGTGCGCCTGTTCCGCATCACGAAAGTCGTATCGGGCATCGACGACATTGTGGTCGACGACGACAGCCGTCATTCGCTCTCTGCCGTCATCTCGGGCAATGAATGCGTAGTGTCGGCCAATGCCGACATGGCGTCGGTCACCCTTCACGACCTGAGCGGCCGCACATTGGCAAGTGTCGATGATATCAACCATGTGCATGCGGCCTTTGACGTCAACGTGCAGAAAGGCGTCTATATCGTCAGCGCGGTCATGGCCGACGGCACGATGATTTCGCAAAAAGTGGCGGCGAAATAACCTCTGCCGCCACATAAGGCAAAACAGTATTTAATTCATAGTAATAGAAACAGAAAAATTGAATTCCGACATGCGAAAAAAGTATAACGTATTGACAATGATTTTACTTGCGGTGGCCGCATTGGCTTTCCGCGCCGACGCATTGCCCAGGGCTGTCAATTATTCATTCAACCAGATTGGCGCCAACGAAGGCCTGTCATCGTCATACATCAAGGCCATCACGCAGGACAACAACGGCTTTATGTGGTTCGGTACAAAGAACGGACTCAACCGTTACGACGGCAAGAGCGTCAAGAGTTTCTATTGCTATGACTATGTCAACAACCGCGGCAACAACAATGTGAGCGCCATCTACGCCGCTCCCGACGGCATCCTCTGGGTGGGTACTGACAGGGGCATATACCTTTACAGTCCCGTCAGCGAGACTTTCACATTCCTTGATCACAAGAGTGCCGACGGTGTCGGTGCCGAGGACTGGGTGCAGGATATCATACCCGACAACCGTGGCAACGTGTGGGTGCTCATTCCCAATCAGGGCATATTCCGTTATTATGACGACGACAAGGTTGACTATTATCCTATAATACGCGACAAAGTAGGCAACAAGGATTATCTTCCGGTGTCGCTTTTCGTCGACAAGGACGACAATGTATATTCCGGCACCACGCGCGACGGCCTCTATTCCTATGACCGGGCCACCAACAAATTCCGCAAAATGCCCGGATTCACTTCTCCCAACAATGAGACGGTGCTCCTCATACGCCAGACTTTTGACGGCAATCTCGCAATCTGTACGCCGACAGGTAAAATCTACCATTACCAGCTCGGCACCGGCGACATGACTCTCATTCCTATTAAAGAGGAGTCGGAGATTTTCGCCCGTGCTATGATATGCATCGACAATGAGATTTGGCTCGGCACGCAAAACGGCCTCTATATCATCAACATGATTAACGGAAGCCAGACCAAGCTGCTTGAGACCAACGACGGCAAGACCAATCTTTCGAACAGTACAATCTATACCCTCTACGCCGACCGCGACGGCAATGCCTGGGTCGGCACGATGTATGGAGGTGTCAACTTCTTCCAGCGCAACGGTTTCCGCTTCGACCGCTATTCATCAGGAAATACGCCTACCTCTTTGATATCAAAGCGAATACGCGGACTCTCTGAGGATAAGGACGGCCTTATATACATTGGGTCGGAGGATGCCGGATTTACTTCGTTCAATCCCCGCAACGGCGATTTCAACGTCATAAACAACAAGGACATAGCTCTGATGATCAAGACATTCCGCGACACGGTGTATTTCGGCATGGTGCGCAACGGCATGGACGTAATCGTCGACGGACGTATTATCGACAAACGTTTCGTCGACCTGCATGGCGAGAACGAACAGAACAGCGTATATTCATTTCTGGTCGACGGGCAGGGCAATAAATGGGTCGGCTCCGACTGGGGACTCTTCCGCGCATTCTCCGGGACAAACGACTATGCCCTTGTGCCTGAACTCGAACAGGCCTGGATATTTGACATCATGCAGGACTCCAAAGGCATGATATGGTTTGCCACAATGGGCGGGGGCATCTGGAAATACAATCCGTCGAACGACAAATTCACCAACTACCCCTACGACGAACAGGCATCCAACGGTCTGCGCACCAACTCAATCAGTGCCATCAAGGAGGACTCGCGCGGCATTATATGGTTCTCGACCGACCGCGGCGGCCTCGTACGCTACAATCCCGCCGGCGACAATTTCATTACCGTAGCTGAGGAGCACGGACTCCCCGACAACGTCGTCTACGACATCCTTGAGGACTCCAAAGGCTTCCTCTGGTTCGGTACCAACCGCGGCCTTGTCAAATACCATCCCGAGACCGGCCACTTAAAGGTATTCACTACTGCCGACGGACTTCTCTCAAATCAGTTCAACTACCACTCGGCGCTGGCGTCGAAAGACGGCTGGTTCTATTTCGGCACTATGGAGGGGCTCATCGCCTTCAATCCCGAAGTCGACACCTACAATGACTCTGTTCCCAAGATTTTCTTCACCTCGCTCCGCTGCGGCAACAAGGAAATCAAGCCGGGCACACCGGGTTCGCCGCTGCTTAAAAGCATCCTTAGTACCGACAGGATAGAATTGCCCCACAACTTCTCGCCGATGATATTCGAAGTGGCGGCTCCGTGCTATGTGCCGCAGGGCACCCTCGACTACTTCTACCGTCTCCTCCCCATTGACACGGCGTGGATACCGGTGCCCGAACGAATGATCAACATCGCCAACCTGCCCTCCGACAGCTATACTCTTGAGGTAAAAGTCGACAACGGCTCCGGGTATTCCGTAAGTTCAATCGACATCCTTGTAAAGACACCGTGGTACCGCACCTGGTGGGCAATATCGCTCTATACCATACTGGCTGTCTCGATTCTTGTCTATGCGTGGTTGCGCAACAAGCGGTATCAGGATCGTAAACTTGCTGCCAAAGAACAGCTTTTCAGCATCAACAAAGAGAAAGAACTGTATGAGAACAAAGTGCAGTTCTTTACCGAGATAGCACATGAAATACGCACTCCGCTGTCGCTTATCGACGCTCCCCTTGAGGCGATGGAAGCGCTCGACATAAACGACAAACGGGTGGTGCGATATGTAAAGGTGATGCGCAAGAACACCTCGCGGTTGCTCAACCTCACCGGCCAGCTTCTCGATTTCCAGAAACTCGGCGCCAACCAGTTTGATTTCAAATATGAGCGTGTCGACGTGACGCAGGTTGTCAACGAGACTATCGAACGCTTCGAGCCGGCAATGCAGGTGAAGGGGCGCGAGATTACGACTTCAATTCCGCAGAAGGAGATTTATGCCGTGACCGATTGCGAGGCTTTCATAAAAATACTCTCCAACCTGCTCAACAACGCCCTCAAATATGGCAAGCAGAAGGTGCATGTGGAACTCGTGTCGGGCCCCGACACTTTCAGCATCTCCGTCACCAGCGACGGCGACAAGATTTCGGGTGAAAACTCGCTCCGCATATTCGAGCCCTTCTTTCAGCTCAATTCGCAGCAGGACAACAACGGTGTGGGCATCGGACTGCCGCTATGCCGCACTCTCGCACATCTGCTCAACGGCAAAATCGAACTTGTCAATGACAATTCCGAGCTCAACACCTTCATGCTGACTCTTCCGCTCAAGCAGGACGGCATAGAGCCCGAGGCGGCGCCCGTGACCGATGTCACCATGAACCAGTATGTGATGGAGGACAACGACCACGCTTCGTCGGAACCCGAACGCAGCTATTCGATACTCCTTGTCGAGGACAATGACGATATGCGCGAGTTCCTGTCCGAACAGCTGTCGCAGAACTTTGTCATTGACTCATGCTGCAACGGCCAGGAGGCTCTCGACAAGCTTGTCGAGCATAACTATGACCTGATTGTCACCGATATCATGATGCCTGTGATGGACGGTTATGAACTCTGCCGCCAGGTGAAGAACGACATCAACCGCTCGCACATTCCGGTGGTGTTCCTTACTGCCAAAAACGACCTCGATTCTAAGCTGCTCGCTCTCAAATGCGGCGGAGAGGCTTATATCGAGAAACCGTTCTCTATCAAATATTTCCGCCAGCAGATACTGTCGCTTCTCGAAAACCGCAAGCACGAGCGCAAGGCATTCCTCAAGCAGCCGTTCTTCTCGATTGACAACATGAAGATGACCAAGGCCGACGAGGAGTTCATGAACAAGGTCATAAAAATCATCACCGACAACATCGCCGACGAGAATTTCTCTGTCGAGTCGATGGCCGACGTGTTCTGCATGAGCCGTTCGTCACTGCTTCGCAAGATCAAGACACTCTTCAACCTGTCGCCGATAGAGCTGATACGCCTTATCCGTCTCAAGAAAGCCGCCGAGCTTATCCAGGAGGGAAAATACCGCATAGGCGATGTCTGCTTTATGGTGGGAATAAACTCGTCGAGCTATTTCAGCAAACTGTTCTTCAGACAGTTCGGTGTGACGCCGAAAGGTTTTGAGAAGCAGTGCCAGCAGAATATGCGCAACGGTGACGCAGCCCGGCCGGCATCCTCTGCCACCGGTGGCGAGGAGAGTCCGGAGAAAGACGGTGACACTCAGGAGATGTAATGGCCCGGTGCATCACACCGTCAACAATAAAAATTTAAACAAACCTCATAAACCAACTGACATGAATCTACGAAAAATTGTAATTCCGGCACTGATGGTCGCGGTGGCGGCAGGAGCCGGACCGTTGTATAAAAACTCAAAGGCTCCGATCGACGCCCGCGTCGAGGATCTGCTCTCGCGCATGACTCTCGAGGAGAAAGTGATGCAGATGCAGAATATTCCCGTCGGAAAGCTGAATGAAATCGCCGACCGCTTCAAAGAAAACAGTTTCGGTTCGACCCACGAAATGGATCATAACGCATACGACGCTGCTGTAATCTATAAGGCTCTCGGCGAGCATATAAAGAAGAACAACCGTTTCGGCATTCCCTTGATTAACTGCTGCGAGGGCATACAGGGCATACTCCAGAACGGCTGTACACTATTCCCCCACGCCATAGCCCAGGCGTCGACCTGGAATACGGAGCTGATTGAGGAGATGACTCAGGCTTGCGCCCGCGAGGCTCGTGCCATCGGCATCCGCCAGGTGCTTTCGCCGGTGCTCGATGTCGCCCGCGAACTCCGCTGGGGACGCGTCGAGGAGACCTACGGCGAGGACCCGTTCATGATTGCCGAGATGGCAAAGGCTTTTGTCAACGGTTACCAGAGTGAGGGCGTGCTGGCCATGCCGAAACATTTCGTAGCCCACGGCAGTCCCTCGGGCGGTCTGAACTGCGCTTCGGTGGCAGGCGGTCCGCGTGAGTTCCGCTCCATCTATCTCTATCCGTTCCGCCGTGTCATCGCCGAGTGCAAGCCGGGTGCCGTAATGTCGTGCTATTCGGCCTACGACGGCGAACCGACTACCGGCTCGCGCTACTATATGACCGACGTGCTCCGCGGCGAGCTCGGCCACACCGGTTACGTCTACTCCGACTGGGGTTCGGTGGAGCGCATCAAGTCTTTCCACAATGCCGTGGCAACTCCCGAAGAGGCTGCCCGCCAGGCCGCATACGCCGGTATCGACATCAACACCGACTGGACCTACCAGACGCTTGTCGACGCCGTGCGTCAGGGCAAACTCAGCGAGGATGTCGTCGACACCAACGTGCGCCGTGTGCTCCGCAAGAAATTCGAGCTCGGACTCTTCGAGGGTGACAAAATCAATCCCGACGACGTCAAAAAAGTGGTGCGCTCCAAGGAGCATGTCGCACTTGCCAAGCGCGTTGCCGACGAGAGCATCATCCTTGCCGAGAACAAAAACAATATCCTCCCTCTCGACACTGACAAATACAGGAAAATCGCCGTCGTAGGCCCCAACGGACACTACGCTCTGATGGGCGACTACGCCTGGACCACTTCGGAAGGGGAGGAGGGCATTGACCTTTACGAAGGCCTTACTGCCGCTCTCGGCGACAATGCCACCGTGACCTATACCGAAGGCTGCGACTGGTGGAGTCAGGACGATTCGCACATACCCGAGGCTGTCAAGGCTGTCGAGGATGCCGATGTTGCCGTCGTGGCTGTCGGCACGCGCTCCACATTCCTTGGCCGCGGCAGCAACAAGAACACCGCAGGCGAGGCCTACGACCTGTCATCGCTTGAACTTCCCGGACGTCAGCTCGACCTCATCAAGGCCGTGAAAGCCACCGGCAAACCGATGATTGTCGTGTTCATCACCGGCAAACCGTTGGTAATGACATACGTGCAGGAAAATGCCGACGCTGTGCTGGTGCAGTTCTGTGGCGGAGAGCAGCAGGGCGCTGCAATGGCCGACGTGCTCCTGGGCAACGTCAACCCCTCGGGCAAGCTGACCGTATCGTTCCCCCGCAGCACAGGCAACACCCCCTGCTTCTATAACCATTATCTCACTGACCGTGATTTCTGGGATCAGCCCGGCACTCCCGCCGATCCGAAGATGCGTTATATATTCGATACACCGCAGCCGGTGTGGAACTTCGGCCACGGCCTGAGCTACACCACATTTGAATACTCCGGTCTTGAAATCGACAACAAAGAGCCGAAGGCAACCGATACAGTTACCGTGAAGGTGACGGTAACCAATACAGGCGACCGCGAGGGTAAGGAGACCGTGCAACTCTATGTGCACGACATCGTAAGCTCAGTGTCGACCCCCGTGCAGCAGCTGAAGGGATTTGAAAAAATATCTCTCAAGCCCGGCGAAAGCCGCGTCGTGGAGCTGAAACTGCCTGTCAAAGAGCTTGCTTTGTGGAATGCCCGCCTGGAGGAAGTTGTCGAGCCCGGCGACTTCGAGCTTCAGATCGGCTCCGCTTCCGACGACATAAGACTAAAGGATATTGTCACGGTGAAATGATGCCGCGGCAAAGAAAATATTGACAAACCGACAAACCTGACAAAAGTATGAAACTGAAACCGATCATTATCTCCGCTATGCTCTGCGCCACTGTTTCCGGAGCTGCGGGACCGTTGTATAAAAACTCGAAAGCGCCGATTGACGCACGCGTCGAGGACCTGCTTTCACGCATGACTCTCGACGAGAAGTGCATGCAGTTGCAAAACCGGCAGGTGGGCCACGTTGGCTCCATCGCCGACTCTTTCGGTGAAAACAGCTACGGCACCACACATGAGATGTCGCAGAATGCCTATGAGGCAGCAAAAATATTCAAGGCTCTCGGAGAGCATGTAAAGAAGAGCAACCGTCTCGGTATCCCCATCATCAACTGCGCCGAGGGTATACAGGGCATCATACAGGACAGCTGTACGCTCTATCCTCTCGCCCTGGCTCAGTCATCGACATGGAACCCCGAACTTATCGAGAAGATGACGGCGGCATGCGGCCGCGAGGCACGTGCCATCGGCATCCGCCAGGTGCTTTCGCCGGTGCTCGACGTTGCCCGCGAACTCCGCTGGGGACGCGTCGAGGAGACTTTCGGCGAAGACCCCTTCCTGATTGCCGAGATGGGCAAGGCGTTTGTCAACGGCTACCAGAGCGAGGGCGTGCTTGCAATGGTGAAGCACTTCGTGGCCCACGGCAGCCCCTACGGCGGACTCAACACGGCCTCTGTGCCCGGCGGCGAACATGAATTTCAGTCGGTCTATCTCTATCCGTTCCGTCGCGTAATAGCCGAGGCTCGTCCCGGAGCTGTCATGACCTGCTACTCGGCCTACGATGCCGTGCCGGTGACCGGTTCGAAGCACTATCTGACCGATGTGCTGCGCGGCGAGCTCGGACACACGGGCTACTGTTATTCCGACTGGGGTTCGGTGGAGCGCATATATTCGTTTCATCATGCCGTGGCATCGCCGGAGGAAGCTGCCGTAAAGGCGGTGAAATCAGGTGTTGACCTTGAAGTAGGCTGGACCTATTCAACGCTGGCGCAGTCGGTGCGTGACGGCAAACTTGACGAGAAGGTCATCGATGATGCATGCCGCCGCATACTCCGCGCCAAATTCGAGCTCGGACTTTTCGAGGGCGACAAAATCGACCCCGAAAACGTAAAGAAAATTGTGCGCTGCAAGGAGCATGTCGATCTGGCGCGCCAAGTGGCCGACGAGGCTGTGATACTGCTTGAGAACAAGGATAATTTCCTGCCTCTCGATCTCAATAAATATCCAAAAATCTGTGTCGTGGGTCCCAACGGCCATTTCGCCAACATGGGCGACTATGCCTGGGTAGACTGCGACGGCAAGGAGGGCATCGACCTTTTCGAAGGGCTGACCGAAGCTGTGGGCGACCGCGCCACTGTCACCTACTCAGAGGGTTGTGACTGGTGGAGTCAGGACGACTCAAAGATTGCCGATGCCGTTAAGGCGGTAGAGGAAGCCGACGTGGCCGTCGTGGCTGTCGGAACCCGCTCCTACTATCTTGCACGCCGCATGGACAAACCCACCTCGGGCGAGGGCTTCGACCTGTCGTCGCTTGAACTCCCCGGCAAGCAGCATCAGCTTCTTGAGGCGGTTATAGCCACAGGCAAACCTGTCATTGTCACCTTTATAGGCGGCAAGCCGCTTGTAATGAAATATGCGCAGGAAAATGCCGATGCAGTGCTCGCGCAGTGGTGTTCAGGCGAGCAGCAGGGCGCCGCTCTTGCCGGTGTCATTCTCGGCGATGTCAATCCGTCGGGCAAACTGACGGTGTCGTTCCCCCGCAGCACGGGCAACACCCCCTGCTTCTACAACCATTATCCCACCGACCGCGTGGAGACGGTGGAACGCGGCGGCACGCTCGACAATCCACAGTTCCACTATGTGTTTGAACTTCCCGAACCGCTCTGGAACTTCGGCCGCGGCCTGAGCTACACCACATTCGAATACTCCGACCTTGAAATCGACAACAAGGAGCCTAAAGATACCGACACGCTGACCGTGAAAGTCAAAGTGACTAATACCGGCGAGCGCGAGGGTAAGGAGACTGTGCAGCTCTATGTGCATGACCGCATCAGTTCGGTCTCGACCCCCATACAGCAGCTCAAGGGATTTAAGAAAATCAATCTCGCTCCTGGCGAAAGCCGTGTCGTGGAGATTGATGTGCCGATGAAGGAACTCGCGCTTTGGAACGAGGATATGGAACTTGTGGTCGAGCCCGGAGAGTTTGAAATACAGGTCGGCGCCGCCTCCGACGATATTCGTCTGAGAGATGTCGTAACCGTGAAATGACAGGAAAAGTAAAATTTAATACCGAAATAAAATGAAAAAAATCTGTATTCTGGCCATATCGGCTATGGCAGCCGCCGGCGCCGGCGCAGCTGTGAAACTTCCCGCCTACATTGGCGACAACATGGTGCTTCAGCAGAACACTGAAATCAAGATACCGGGAGTCGCCGCTCCCGGAGCAAAAGTAACCGTCACGCCTTCGTGGGGCAAGGCCGTAAAGGCTACGGCCGACGCGCAGGGCAACTTTGTCGTCACCCTCGTAACTCCCGAGGCCGGCGGTCCGTTCAGCATCGTGTTTGACGACGGCGATGCAGTAAGAATCGACAACATACTCTCCGGCGAGGTGTGGCTCTGCTCCGGACAGTCAAACATGGAAATGCCTCTGGCCGGCTGGGGACAGGTCAAGGATTTCCAGACCGAAATAGCAATGGCCCACAATCCAAATGTGCGTCTGCTGCAGGTGCGCAAGAATATATCCACGGCTCCTCTGGAGACGGTTGAATTCAATGGCGGAGGCTGGATGGAATGCACATCGGCCACAGTGCCCGAATTTTCATCGGTAGCTTATTTCTATGCCCGCGAGCTCGCCGCAAAGCTCGGTGTGCCCGTCGGTGTCATCGACACCACCTGGGGCGGTACGTCAGCCGAGGCCTGGACTCCGTTAGGCTATCTCGAGGGAGTGCCCGGATTTGACATCGAGGTGGGCGACCTCAAGGCTGCCGGCAATGATGTCGACAAGATGCGCCATATCAACGAGACCCGCTATAACGAATGGAAAAAAGGCCTTGCCGAAGGCAGCAAGGAGGCATCGAAAGATGTATATCACGGCGGCGAAGAGGGCTGGGGCGTGATGAGTCTGCCCGTCAACTGGGAGGCGGCAGGCCATCCCGGCATGGACGGTATCGTCTATTTCCAGCGTAACATCGATATCCCCGCGGCATGGGTGGGCAAGGAGATTTCGCTCCATTTCCCCGGCATCGATGACGAGGATGTCACTTATTTCAACGGCAAAGAGATAGCGCGTGGCTCGGGCTGGAATTCCGAGCGCTCGTATAAGGTGCCTGCCAATCTGGTGAAGGGTGGCAAGTCGCTGATTACAATCGTGGTAACTGACACCGGCGGCGAAGGCGGTATCTACGGCGACGCCTCGAAGATGTATGCCGAGTGCGACGGCGAACGCATTTCGCTCACCGGCAACTGGGACTACATGGTGTCGAGCGACTTTTCAAAGTTCCCGCCCGCTCCTATGACTGTTGGTTCGTCGAACTATCCCACGGTGCTCTACAACGCGATGGTCAATCCGCTGCGCAATTTCCCCGTCAAGGGCTGCATCTGGTATCAGGGCTGCAACAACGTGGGCCGTGCCGACCAGTATGCCGTGCTCTTCCCGCAGATGGTGAAAGGATGGCGCGACGCTTTTAACAATCCCGACATGCCTTTCTATTTCGTGCAGCTTGCCGGTTATCTTGCACCCCGTTTCTGCCAGCCTGACTCAGAGTGGGCAGCCCTGCGCAACTCGCAGCTCTCAGTGCTCAATCTCGACAACACCGGCGTGGCAGCCGCTATAGACCTCGGCAATCCCGTCGACATCCATCCCAAGAACAAGCAGGAGGTGGCACGCCGTCTGTCGCTCCTCGCCCGCAACAAGACTTACGGACAGGATGTCGCATGCGAGGCTCCGAAATGCATCAGGTCGGCTGTCGCAGGCAACAGGATGACCCTGACATTCGACGGTCCGGTACACGCCACTTCGGCTGCCGCTCTCGGATTTATCATTGGCGACAAAAACGGCAACTGGCGTCCGGCCAATGCTGTCATCTCGGCCGACGGAAAGACCATAACGCTCTCGTCGCCCGAAATAAAGAAACCGGTAGCCGTACGCTACGACTGGGCCGACTATCCCAACGGCAACATCTACAGCGCCGACAATCTCCCGGTGGTTCCATTCGCAACAGACAAGAAAATATAATTCAATAAAATACAAACCGTAACATGAAAAGAACAGTTTTATTGCTCGCTTCTGCCGCAGTTGCCGCTACGGCTTTCGCAGACGGCAAAATTATTCCAATCGAAACCGACAATGTCGGACTCGTTTATTCAGTCGGTGACAACGGTCGTCTCTATCAGCGTTATTTCGGACGTAAACTCGACAATTCGTCTGAATACACCAATCTTCCGCAAGGTATAGAGGCTTATATCGCCCACGGTATGGAGGACTATTTCGAGCCGGCCCTCCACATCAACCATGCCGACGGCAACCAGTCGACTCTGCTCAAGTATGTCGACTCGGCCACATCGTCCAACGCCGACGGCTCGGTGTCGACAGTAATCACTCTTGCCGACCCTGTTTACAAGAATGAGGTCAAATTGCATTTCACTGCATTCCCCGGTGTTGATGTGATTTCTTCCTATACCGAAATCAAAAACAACGAGAACAAGCCTATCGAGCTTGAAAAATATGCGTCGTCGCTGCTGACATTCAACCGTCCCGCCTACTATCTTACCCAGTATGACGGCGACTGGGCCAACGAGGCCAACCTCCGCGAGCAGAAGCTCGAATACGGAAAGAAGCAGCTCGACACCAACCTCGGTTCGCGCCACAACATGTTCCTGTCGCAGTTCTTCCAGCTCGGTCTCGATGCTCCCGCACAGGAAAACTCGGGCGAGGTGCTTGCCGGTACTCTCGGCTGGACCGGTAACTACCGCTACACTTTCGAGGTCGACAACAAGGGCATGCTGCGTGTAATCTCGGGTATCAACCCCTACAACTCGGAATACACCATCGCCAAGGGTGAGACTTTCACCACTCCCGAATTTTTCTTCACACTGTCGCAGCAGGGCAAGGGTGGCGCAAGCCGCAACTTCCACGACTGGGCGCGCCGGTATCGTCTGAAAGACGGCATGGGCGACCGCATGACGCTGCTCAACAACT
This sequence comes from uncultured Muribaculaceae bacterium, assembly GCA_947174635.1. Classification (GTDB taxonomy): domain Bacteria; phylum Bacteroidota; class Bacteroidia; order Bacteroidales; family Muribaculaceae; genus JAGBWK01. The sequence continues at coordinate 5,959 of CAMWJS010000043.1, read as the reverse complement.
GGGAGGCCACCTATTTCGACTTCGACGAGGCCAAGCTCATACAGCTCTGCAAGGATGCCAAGACTCTCGGTGTAGACATGTTCCTGCTCGACGACGGCTGGTTTGCCAACAAATATCCGCGCAACAGCGACACCGCCGGTCTGGGCGACTGGGGCGAGAATGTGGCAAAACTCCCCAACGGCTTCTATCCCGTAATCGAGGAGGCCAAGAAGCAGGGCGTGAAGTTCGGTCTGTGGATTGAGCCCGAGATGGTCAACCCCAAGAGCGAGCTCTACGAGAAGCACAAGGACTGGGTAATCACCCTTCCCAACCGCGACGAATATTATTTCCGCAACCAGCTCGTGCTCGACCTGAGCAACCCCAAGGTGCAGGACTATGTGTTCTCCGTGCTCGACGACCTCAAGACCAAGTATCCTGAAATAGCGTTCTTCAAGTGGGACTGCAATTCTCCCATCACCAACATCTACTCTCCCTACGAGAAAAACCAGAAACATCTCTATGTCGACTATGTAAAAGGTCTCTACAATGTGCTTGACCGCGTCAAGGCCAAGTATCCCGACCTGGCGATCATGATGTGTGCCGGCGGCAGCGGCCGTGGCGACTACAAGGGTCTGGAATATTTCACCGAGTTTTGGCCCAGCGACAACACCGACCCCATCGAACGCCTCTTCATACAGTGGGGCTACTCGCAGGTGTTCCCCGCAAAGACTCTCTGCGCCCATGTCACTTCATGGAACCGTGACGCTTCAATCAAATTCAGGACCGACGTGGCCATGATGGGCAAGCTCGGTTTCGACATCAACCTGCACGAGCTCAGCGACGGCGACCTCCGTTACGCGCAGCAGGCCGTGCGCGAGTACAACCGTCTGAAACCCGCTATCCTCCACGGCGACCAGTTCCGTCTCGTTTCGCCCTACGAAGGTGAGCATACCTCGACAATGTATGTCACCAAGGACAAAAAGAAAGCTGTTGTGTTCGCGTTCGACGTGTATCCCCGCTACAATGAGAAGCTGTATAACGTGAAGATGGCCGGCCTCGACCCCGACAAGACCTACAGTGTGAAGGAAATCAACCGTCAGGACTGCAATGACAGCCATGTAGGCCAATACTCTGGCGACTACCTGATGAATGTAGGTCTGCCGATGTTCTCGGGAAGCAAGCTCTCGTCGCGCATCTACGAAGTTTCAGCCAATTGATAATGTAGGGACGCAAAACAATGCTGTTTATGTAAGGAGGGTGTTGCAGAACTAATCAATCGCGGAAAGATAAGAATGAGTTTTGCGACACCCTCCCTACAAATATATGTTTTATCAACCACAACACATTGATTGCATGAAAAAAACTATAATCTCACTCGGAATGGCGGCTTTTGCGGTAACGGCTTTTGCCGCCACTCCGATTACGGTCAGCACCGACAACGTGGCGTTGAGGTATGCTGTCGGCGACGACGGCACGCTGCGTCAGAGCTATTTCGGCAAGCGTATGGCCGATGACAGTTACGCTTCGCTGGGTCAGGGTGTTGAGGCTTTCACCACCCACGGATATACCGACCAGTTCGAGCCGGCGCTGCATATCAACCACGCCGACAACAATTCGTCGCTCATACTCAAATATGTCGACCACAAGGTTGAAGAGGTTAAGCCTGGTGTAACGACCACGACCATTAACCTTGCCGACCCGGTTTATAACGATGCGGTGTCGCTGGTGCTGACGGCCTACGCTCCCGAAGATATCATCACTTGTCACTCCGTAATCACCAATAACTCCGGGAAGGATATCGAGCTTGAGAAATATGCCTCGTCGATGCTCCATTTCTACGCTCCGGAATATTATCTGACTGAATTTTCGGGTGACTGGGGACGTGAGGCGGCCATGAGCAGCCAGCCGTTGCGCTTCGGCAAGAAGGTTATCGACACCAAGCTCGGCTCACGCGCCAATGCCATGGTGTCGCCATTCTTCATGCTTTCGCTCGACAAGCCGGCGACGGAGACTGCGGGCGACGTGGTGCTCGGCACTCTGTCGTGGACAGGCAATTTCCGTTTCACTTTCGAGATTGACCAGATGAACCGTCTGCGTGTCATCTCGGGCATCAACCCTTATTATTCGGCTTACAGGCTCAAGAAAGGGGAGAGCTTCGTGACTCCAGACTTCGCGTTCACATACTCCGACAAGGGTGTGGGGCAAGCCTCGCGCAACTTCCACGACTGGGCACGCAACCACAAAGTGAAAGACGGCAACGGCGACCGACTCACCCTGCTCAACAACTGGGAGGTGACCGGCACCGACTTCAACGAGGAGAAACTTGTCAATATGATGCATGATGCCAAAGAGCTGGGCGTCAATATGTTTCTGCTCGATGACGGCTGGTTCGGCAACAAATATCCCCGCGACAACGACCATCAGGGGCTCGGTGACTGGGATGTTATGGAGAAAAAGCTACCCAACGGTTTCGCACCTATAATCGAGGAGGGCAAGAAACTCGGCGTGAAGTTCGGTCTGTGGATAGAGCCGGAAATGGTAAATCCCAAGAGCGAGCTTTATGACAAGCATCCCGACTGGGCTATCACGCTTCCTAACCGCGACATCGTGACAAAGCGCAATCAGCTTGTGCTCGACCTGTCGAACCCCAAGGTGCAGGACTATGTGTTCTCCGTAGTCGACAAACTGCTCACCGACTGGCCTGATATCGCCTATTTCAAGTGGGATTGCAATGCCGAGATCACCAACATCTATTCCCATTATCTGGGTAAAGACCAGCAGCATCTCTATGTCGACCACGTGCGCGGTCTCTACAAAGTGCTCGACCGCATCAAGGCGAAGTATCCCGATGTGCCGATGATGATGTGTGCCAGCGGCGGCGGACGTTGCGACTTCCAGGGTCTGGAATATTTCACCGAGTTCTGGACAAGCGACGACACCGACCCTGTGGAACGTATCTTCATACAATACGGCATGGGTCACTTCATGCCGTCGAAGGTGCTCTGCGCGCATGTGGCGCGTTGGAACGGTGATGTCAAAATCAAGTTCCGCACCAACGTGGCGATGATGGGTAAGCTCGGTTTCGATTACAATATCCATGAATGGGACGGGAAGGAACTCGCCTACGTCAAACAGGCTGTCAAGAACTACGAGAAACTGAAGCCCGCCATACTCGACGGCGACCTCTTCCGTCTTGTGTCACCCTACGACGGCAACCATGCTGTCAACCAGTTCATGAGCAAGGACGGGCGCCTCGGTGCCATCTTCACTTTTGACATCTATCCCCGCTGGGGCGAACACAACTACAACGTCAGGTTGCAGGGTCTCGACCCGGAAGCACGCTACGACATCTACGAGATTGACCGCTTCGATGCCGGCGATTTCAAATATGGCGAGTATACGGGCGAATATCTGATGGAGGTCGGTATTCCCATCCTTACCGGTTATCGTCTGCACTCCCGCGTCTATGAAATCAAAAAACACTGATAGATCAGGTGTAAAAAAGTAGGGACGCACGGCTCGTGCGTCCGCCAACAATCTGATTATCAGGTATTATACACGGACGCACGAGCCGTGCGTCCCTACTTTTTGAAGAATTATTAAACCCAACAACACGATGAAAAAAACGATTCTTCTTGCCGCCGCCGTCGCCGCCGCTATGGGCGCTTCGGCAGGCGACTATACGAAATATGTCAATCCCATGATCGGTACGGGCGCTATCGAGGGCGGTCTGTTCGGCAACAGCTACCCCGGCGCAACGGTTCCCTTCGGTATGGTGCAGCTCAGCCCCGACACGCAGCCTGCCCCAGACTGGTATGACTGCTCGGGCTACCGCGATATCGACGCCGATGTGCATGGCTTCACCCACACCCGACTGAGCGGCACTGGCGCGTGTGACCTTATCGACGTATGCTTTTTCCCGACATCGAGCGACCGTGCCTGGGGACGCTTCACTCACGACCGCGAGGCGGCTCGTCCGGGCTACTACGCCGTTGACCTTCAGGAGGAAAATATAAAGGCGGAGCTTACGGCAACAAAGCGCGTGGGCGTGCATCGCTACACTTATCCGGCCGGTGCCGCACGCCGCGTGCGTCTCGACATGGACCACTCAGCCGTCAAAGGCAGCTGGGACCGCAAGATTATCAACGCTCAGTTGCGTCAGGTAGGCCCCAATGCCGTAGAGGGTTACCGTGTCATCACCGGCTGGGCAAAGCTCCGCAAGGTGTATTTCTACGCCGAGTTCTCCGAGCCTATCAAGAGCATCGATTTCAGCGACGGAGGCCGCCACGAGCCGGGCGCCGATGTCATCAACGGCCGCGAACTGCGCGCCATGATTGACTTCGCCAAGAGCGACAAGCCGCTTGAAATCAAGGTCGGTATCTCGGGCGTGTCGTGCGAGAACGCCAAGGAGAACCTTGAGGCGGAGACCTCCGGCAAGAATTTCGACATGATAGCGCAGGCAGCCGATGCCTCCTGGGACAAGCAGCTCTCGGCAATCGAAATCACTGCCGACGACGATACCAAGACGATATTCTATACCGCGCTGTACCACTCGCTGATACAGCCCAACGTGTTCAACGACGTCAACGGCGAGTACATGGCACCCGACTACACTGTGGCCAAGCTCCCCGCCGGCGAGAACCAGTACACGACTTTCTCGCTTTGGGACACTTTCCGCGCCACTCATCCGCTCTACACCCTGATTGCCCCGAAAGAGACCGCCGACTTCGTCAACTCCATGATACGTCACTGCGAGGTCTACGGCTATCTCCCCATCTGGCATCTGTGGGGTCAGGACAACTACTGCATGATCGGCAACCACGCCATCCCCGTGATTGTCGACGCCGTGCTCAAAGGCATCCCCGGCATTGATGCGGAGCGCGCCTACGACGCCGTGAAGCGTTCGGCTACGGTATCGCACCCCAACTCACCCTACAAGGTATGGGAGGAGAAAGGCTACATGCCCGAGGATGTGCAGACCCAGTCAGTTTCAATATCTCTCGAGATGGCTTTCGATGACTGGTGTGTGGCGCAGCTTGCCAAGACTCTCGGCAAAGAGGCTGACTATGAGCATTTCATGCGCCGCGCATACAATATCGACAATCTCTACGACGCAGAGTGCGGTTTCTTCGCTCCCAAAGATGACAAAGGGGAGTGGATACGTCCGTTCGACCCGTTGAAGCATGGCGCCAACGGCGGCAATCCCTTCACCGAAGGCAACGCATGGCAGTATTACTGGTACGTGCCGCAGGATGTCGACCATCTCATCGAGCTTACCGGCGGCAAGAAAGCGTTCGAAGCCAAGCTCGACCAATTCTTCACCCTCGACGACCAGCCCGAGGAGATGAACGGCAACGTGTCGGGTCTCATAGGCCAGTACGCCCACGGCAACGAGCCGTCGCACCATGTGGCCTACCTCTACAACTACGTGGGCCGTCCCGACAAATCGGCCAAATATCTCAACAAGATCATGACCGAACTCTACAAGAACAATTCGTCGGGTCTCGCCGGCAACGACGACTGCGGACAGATGTCGGCATGGTACGTGTTCTCGGCTCTCGGATTCTATCCCGTCAACCCCGCGTCGGGCGAGTATGACCTCGGAATGCCGCTCGTGGAACACGCCCTCGTGCATCTGCCCAACGGCAACACTCTCGAAGTAAAGGCACCCCGCAAGCGCGCCGACTACACCAACCCCAAGGAAGTGCGTTTCAACGGCGATCTGCTCAAAACCCGCAAAATCTCCCACAAAGATATCCTCGCCGGAGGTACCCTCGAATTCAAAATGAGCAAGTAACAGGATCCGGACTCAGATTAGACAAAATAAGGGTGTTGCGGAACTCAGAGTCCGCAACACCCTTATTCTAACGACTTTGTCATATACCACGGATCGCCCTTCCGGGGCTTATGTCGTTGTGGCTATGTGATGCCGGGGTCTCCGCTCGCTCCGCGATCTGCGAACCCCGGTTAATCACAACAC